>NZ_JBFUIR010000002.1:0-128407 GCF_056401755.1 Pseudomonas sp. P4_D7
GTACATCAGGCAACACTATTTTGAATGTGATGACCCTTTCGCGAGCAGGCTCGCTCCCACAAAAGCAGGGCTGTATCCATCCGCTGAATGTCGATCATCACGGTAATAAACTTCAAAAAACGTCGATGGCTGACTAAGGTGAGACCAGTCTTTGGATCGCCAACAAGAGAACAACATGAGCCAGACAACCTTCGATATTCAGCAAGCCGCGGTGATCGGCGCGGGCACCATGGGCCGGGGCATTGTCATGTGTCTGGCCAATGCCGGCGTGACGGTGCAATGGGTGGATAACAATCCACAGATGCTTGAACAGGCACTCGCCACTGTGGCCGAGACTTATGCACACAACGTGCGCCAGGGACGGATTGATCAGGCCGAAGCGGATGCGCGTTTGGCGCGGGTCAGTGCGGCAGCGGATTATGCGGCGATTCGCAATGTCGATCTGGTGATCGAGGCGGTGTACGAAAATCTTGAGCTGAAGCAGAAGATCTTTCGTGAGCTGGATGGTTTGCTCAAGCCTGAGGCACTGTTGGCAAGCAATACGTCGGCGCTGGACATCGATGCGATAGCCGCAGCGACAAAGCGTCCGAATCAGGTGCTGGGCCTGCATTTCTTCAGCCCGGCGCACATCATGAAACTGCTGGAAATCGTTCGCGGCGCACAGACCTCTGCGACGGTGCTGGAGGCGGCACTGGCACTGGGCAAACGCATGGGCAAGGTCAGTGTGGTGTCGGGTAACTGCCATGGTTTTATCGGCAATCGCATGCTGCATCCGTATGTCCTCGAGGCGCGCAAGATGTTGCTTGAGGGCGCTTATCCACAGCAGGTCGACGCAGCCTTGCAAGGTTTCGGTTTTGCCATGGGGCCGTTCCGCATGTACGACGTGGTCGGCATCGATCTGGAATGGCGTGCACGCGAGTTGGCCGGCAAGGGCCAGGATGCGCCAGAGGTGCAGGTGGATAACCGTTTGTGCGAGATGGGCCGGTTCGGGCAGAAGTCTGGCAACGGTTATTACCATTACGAACCGGGCAGTCGTCAGGCTGAGCACGATCCTGAGGTCGATGCGCTGGTATTGCAGGTCAGCGAAGAGTTGGGCTTCCAGCGCCGCGAGATCGGTCCTGAGGAGATCCTGGAGCGCAGTCTTCTGGCATTGGTCAACGAGGGTGCGAAGATTTTGCAGGAGGGCATTGCCGAGTCTGCACACGACATCGATCTGGTGTACCTGAACGGCTACGGCTTCCCGGCGGACAAGGGCGGGCCGATGGCCTGGGCGGATCAGCAAGGGCTGGCGAATATTCATTCGCGGCTGTTGGCGCTGGAGACGCGGCAGGGCGATCAGTGGAAACCGGCGCGGTTGATTGGTGAGTTGGTGGCGCAGGATAAGGGGTTTGCTCAAGTGTAATGTCGCGGCCAAAATCGTTCCCCCTCACCCCAGCCCTCTCCCCCAGGGGGGAGAGGGGGAAGGGAGCCGATCTGCGTGGGTTTCAGCATCTGAGTTCGACTCGAAGGATCAGGTCGGTGTATTTCGAGAGAACACCTCGGTCAGTCCCCTCTACCTCTGGGAGAGGGCTAGGGTGAGGGCAAGCAGCCTCACTGAAAAAACAAGAGAACCAGCACAACCATGTCCACCCCTCAGCGCACCGACTATCCCCACTTCCAGCCCATCACCACACGCTGGCACGACAACGACGCCTACGGTCACGTCAACAACGTCACCTACTACAGCTTCTTCGACACGGCGGTGAACACCTACCTGATACAGGTCGGTGGTCTGGATATTCATGGCGGTGAGGTGGTGGGATTTGTAGTCAGTTCGGCGTGCGATTACTTCGCCTCGATCGCCTTCCCGGACCTGATCGAGATCGGTCTGCGAGTCGGCAAGTTGGGCAACAGTTCAGTGCAATACGAATTGGCGGTGTTCAAGGTGGGTGAAAGCGAGGCGTGTGCGGCCGGGCGCTTCGTTCACGTATTCGTCGATCGGGCGAGTAATCAGCCGGTGCCGATCCCTGCTGAACTGCGGCAGGCACTGGAATACCTGGTGGTGTAAACGGCAAAAAAAAATCGCAGCCCTTAGGCTGCGATTTTGCTTTACCGGCCAGCGAGGTGTTTGAGGCCTCAGTCGCGATAGTACTTGTGATGCTTGCGGTGGCCGTAGGCATGGCCGCGACCACGGTGGTCGTCACGATAGTAGCGACGATCATCATGGCGGCGATCGTAACGACGATCGTCGTCATCGCTCTTGTTGCCCATGTAGTTGCCCAGCGCGCCACCGGCGCCGCCACCTGCTGCGGAGCCGATCAGGCTGCCGGTGGTGCCGCCCATGCTGCGGCCGACCACGTTACCGCCGGCTGCGCCCAGCGCACCACCGATGGCGGCTTCGCCACGGCTGCGTTTGTCGGCGCCAACCGCGCTACCACCCGCGCCGCCCAAGGCTGCGCCGATGGTGGAACCTGTATTGCCGCCTAAGGACTGACCGACGACCGAGCCAAGAACCCCGCCCAATGCGCCGCCCACACCTGCTTCGGTGGTGCCGCCTGCGGAAGCAAAACCACTGACCAGGCCAAGGGACAACAAGAGAATCGAGGAGAACTTCATAGATGAGCCTCAAAGGGATGACGGCGCCGATCCTGAGGCTGTGTAACGAGCGTGACAATCGAAATCCGACGAATAACACGACTTGTATACAATTTTGCAAGTTGCTGTTTTATCAGCGGAACTTAACCGATTTTCGCCGGTCTTTAGCTACTTCGGACAGGCCGCTTTTGTGAAAAAGCGGCCTTTTTTGTGGGCGTTGGAAAAGTGCTAGGGCTTGGAAGCGTATTGCTTGAACCTACGCCTTCGCGAGCAAGCTCGCTCCCACATTTGAAATGCATTCCAATGTGGGAGCGAGCTTGCTCGCGAAGAGGCCGGTTCTGACATCGCGTTACGCGGACTTGGCCATGATCAACCCAGTCTCACTCGCCGCTTCCAGTCGAATCGCAATGAACTTCGACGTCGGTGTATGGCTGCCATCCCCGGTGCTTTCCAGCGGCACCAGCGGATTCACTTCCGGGTAATAAGCTGCGGCTTGCCCCGCCGGAATATCAAATGCCAGCAGTGTGAAGCCCTTTACCCGACGCTCGCGACCATCGTCCCATATCGAAACAATGTCAGCCTTCTGCCCCGGACGGAAGCCGAGGCGAATGATGTCCGCCTCATTGGCGAACAGCACATCACGCTGGCCTTTCACTCCGCGATAACGGTCGTCGAGACCATAAATCGTGGTGTTGTACTGATCGTGGGAGCGCATCGATTGCAAGATCAGATCCGGCAGTTGTCCGGTCGCGCGGGTGCGTTCGTGCACGAGATCTTTCGGCAGCATATTGGCGCGGAAATTGGCCCGGCCCGACGGCGTGTTCCACTTGCGTGCGCCAGCGCTGTTACCGAGGTAGAAACCGCCCGGGTTCTTGATCTTCTCGTTGAACGCTTTGAAGTTGGGAATGGTGTCGGCGATCAGTTCGCGGATGCGCCCGTAATCAGCCACCAGCCAGTTCCAGTCCACCGGTTTACTGCCCAATGTGGCGGCAGCGATACCGGCAATGATCGACGGCTCTGAACGCATCTGGTTCGACAGCGGCTGCAACTGACCGTTGGAAGCGTGAACCATGCTGAACGAGTCTTCCACGGTGACCGCTTGCGGGCCTTCGGTCTGGATATCGATGTCGGTACGACCGAGGCACGGCAGGATCAGCGCGTCTTTACCGTGAGCCAGGTGGCTGCGGTTGAGCTTGGTGCTGATCTGCACGGTCAGGTCGCAATTGCTCAGTGCGGCGAAGGTACGCGGGCTATCCGGCGTGGCTTGGGCGAAGTTACCGCCCAGACCGATGAAGACCTTGGCGCGACCCTCAGCCATTGCGTGGATCGCTTCAACCACGTTGTGGCCGTTGTGGCGCGGCACCTTGAACTGGAAGCGTCGCTCCAGCGAATCGAGGAACGCCACCGGCGGACGCTCGTTGATGCCCATTGTGCGGTCGCCTTGCACGTTACTGTGGCCGCGCACCGGGCACAGGCCGGCGCCCGGTTTGCCGATGTTGCCGCGCAGTAGCATCAGGTTGGCGATTTCCTGAATCGTCGGCACCGAGTGGCGATGCTGAGTGATGCCCATCGCCCAGCACATGATTACGTTCTTGCCCTTGGCGTACATACGCGCGGCTTGCTCGATTTCTACGAGGGTCAGGCCGGATTGCTCGACGATCTGTTCCCACGGCGTATCGTCAACGACACCGAGGTACTCCAGCACATTGGCGCTGTGGGCATTGAGGAAGTCATGATCGAACACGGCAGGTTCGCCAGCCTTCTGCGCATCGCGCTCCCACTGCAGGAGGAACTTGGCCATGCCGCGCAGCAGCGCCATGTCACCGCCGAGTGCCGGGCGGAAATAAGCGGTGTTGGTTGGCTTGTCGCCGTTGGTGAGCATTTCGATCGGGTGTTGCGGATGCTGGAAGCGTTCCAGACCACGCTCTTTCAATGGGTTGATGCACACCACTTGCGCGCCGCGTTTCACTGCCTCACGCAAGGGTTCGAGCATGCGCGGGTGGTTGGTGCCCGGGTTCTGGCCCCAAACGAAAATCGCATCGGCGTGTTCGAAGTCATCGAAGGTCACGGTGCCTTTGCCGACGCCGACGCTCTGCGCCAGGGCAACACCGCTGGCCTCGTGGCACATGTTCGAGCAGTCCGGGAAGTTGTTGGTACCGTAGGCGCGCACAAACAGTTGATACAGATACGCCGCTTCGTTGCTGGCGCGACCCGAGGTGTAGAACTCGGCCAGATCGGGGCTCGGCAGACTTTGCAGGTGCTTGGCGATCAGCGTGTAGGCGTCGTCCCAACTGATCGGCTTGTAGCGATCGGTTTCGGCGTCGTAAACCATCGGTTCGGTGAGACGACCCTGATATTCCAGCCAGTAGTCGCTCTGCTCCAGCAGTGAAGTCACGCTGTGCTTGGCGAAGAACTTGGCGTCTACACGACGCTTGGTCGCTTCCCAGTTCACCGCTTTCGCGCCGTTCTCGCAAAACTTGACCATGCCGCTTTCCGGCGAATCGCCCCACGCGCAACCCGGGCAGTCGAAACCGCCGTTCTGGTTGGTCTTGAGCATCATGCGCAGGTTTTTCAGGGCGTTGTCGCTGGTCAACCAGGCCTGAGCCACACTGATCAGGGCACCCCAGCCGCCGGCGGCACCTTTGTAAGGCTTGTAGCGCGGGACAGGTTTCTGGTCGGCTTGATGATGTTGGCTCACGCTTGATTCTCCATCGCGGGGCTATACACCCGCGGCGCACTTTTCTGCGGCAGGTGGATGAGATTGAGGTTATGTCGACGCGCCCATTGCACGGCAAGACCGGTGGGTGCGGAAAGGCTGACCAGGGTCTGGATGCCGGCGCGCAAAACTTTCTGGATCAATTCGAGACTGCAACGGCTGGTGACAATCGCCAGTCCGCCATCTGTGGATATCTTCTGGCGGATCAGTCCGCCGATCAGCTTGTCGAGGGCGTTGTGCCGGCCGATGTCTTCGCGCCCGAGCAACAATTCGCCGCTGGCGTTCATGAACACCGCCGCATGCACCGCGCCGCAATGCTGACCGAGCGGTTGGAACGCACCGATGCGCTGGCGCAGACCGTCGAGCCATTCGCTCGGTGGCAGCGGCGCGCCGGGCAAGACCTTGAGATCAGGCAGTGCCTGCTCCACCGCTTCAACCCCGCACAATCCGCAACCGCTGGTGCCTGCCATTTGCCGGCGCTGTTGCTTGAGATTCCAGAACGCACGGTTGGCGATGGTCACTTGCGCATACTGCGCTGAGCCTGCGCCGGTCAGTTGCAGGTCATAGATGTCGGTGGCATCGATGATGATGCCGCTGCCGAGGCTGAAGCCGACGATGAAGTCTTCCAGGTCGGTCGGCGTCACCAGCATGACGGCCTGGCTGATACCGTTGTAGGCAATTGCCAACGCGACTTCCTCGGCGAGCGCAGTGCTGGCCGATTCCTCACGGGGTAAATCGCTGTAACTGTAGGTCTGGCTGGCGGCAGGCGCGGGCGTTTCAAGTGCAGGCGCCGCGCAGGCAGGGCGCTTGGCGTTCATGGCATCACCGACGGTTTGATCAACGTTAAGACTAGGCGCGGCAAGTTGTCGCGTCTAATCGCTAGTGTCGATCTATCGATAGAGGCCGTCGATCAAGGCGCCGTTGGCGATTTCTGATAGAGCGCGAAACAGGCCTCGGCGAGCGCCGAGCGTGGCGCCCCGCGACGCATGATCAAGCCCAGTGGCGCTAGGGTCTGGGCGTTTTCGATGGGCTGCAGACGCAGGTGGTCGGTGAGTTTTTCCAGCCCGCCGTCCAACGGCATGATCGCGCAGCAGAAACCGCCGTGTACGGCTTGTAACAATTGATGCACGGCGTCGGTTTGCAGCAACGGTTGCGGAGTCAGCCCACGGCTGTGGAAGTTGTGGTCGATGGACTGACGGAAATGCATGCCGCTGGTAAGCATGCCCAGCGGCAGTTCGATCAGCGATTCCCAGCTCAGCGGAGCTTCGCCGAAGGTAAAAGTGCGCTGGTCGTACAGCAGGCCCATGCGGGTTTCGTCGAATGCCAGTGATTCGAAACGTTCGTGATCCAGGCGGTCGAGATAAGAAACACCGATGTCGATTCGGTTGTTCGCCAGATGCTCGAGGATCTGCTCAGAACTCAGTGCCGACATTTCAAAGCGCAGATTCGGGTGGGCGCTGTGCAGGCGTTGCATCAACGGCAGTGGATCGAAACTCGACAGCGGCACCACGCCCAGCCGCAACGTGCCGATCAGGTTGCCGCGACACGCCGCTGCTTCCGCGTGCAAACCGTCATACGCCGCCATCACCGAGCGCGCCCACGCCAGTACGCGCTCGCCCGGCGCGGTGAAACCTTCGAAACGCTGGCCACGGTTGACCAGTGGCAGGTCGAGTTCTTCTTCAAGACTGCGCAGGCGCATCGACAGGGTTGGCTGGGTGATATGGCAACGCGCGGCGGCCTGGCCGAAATGGCGGGTTTCGTCGAGGGCGATGAGGAATTTCAGCTGCTTGATGTCCATCTTCGCTCCGGGCGCTGGCAGGGTTGGGCGATTCTACCGCTTGCGCGGTGGCAGGGTCATTGGTCGGCTTGGAACCGGGTTTGTCTGTCGTGGTCTAGGCTTGGACGACTGAACCTTTATTCCATGGAGAGAACACGATGAGCCTATTCAGCTTTATCAAAGAAGCCGGTGAGAAAATCCTCGATGCACTGACGCCTGACAAGGCCGAAGCAAACGGTGAGGCGCTGACCAAGCACGTGCAGGACGCGCTGTCGGGGATTGATACCTCGAAAATTCAGGTGAAAGTCGAAGGCGAAAAAGTTATCGTCACCGGTGAAGCCGCCAGTCAGGAAGAGAAAGAAAAGATTCTCTTGGCGCTGGGCAACGTTGCAGGCGTCAGCGGTGTAGATGATCAGATCACCGTGACCGGTGCTGCGGCCACGGCGGCGAAATTTGTCACGGTCGAGAAGGGCGATACCCTCAGCGCGATTTCCAAGCGCGTTTACGGCGATGCGAACAAATACAACAAGATCTTCGAGGCCAACAAACCGCTGCTGTCTCATCCAGACAAGATCTATCCAGGGCAGACACTGCGTATTCCTGAGTAACACGTCGGAACTCCGCTCGAAGCAGGCTCGCCCCCACATGGGATCGCATTCCAAATGTGGGAGCGAGCCTGCTCGCGAACGGGGCAACTCGGTATCAAAGCCCTGCAATCAAACTGCGATAATCCTCAACCGCCGCAAACTCAGCCGTGTCCTTCGGCCCCTTGCGACTGTCCGGCTCTTTCACCGCCAACAAATGCGCCACACCAAAATCCCGCGCACTGCGCAGAATCGGCAAGGTGTCGTCGATAAACAGACTGCGCTCCGGATAAAAGCCGATGTCCGCCTGCAAGGCATCCCAGAACTGCGGGTTCTCCTTGGGAAAACCGTAATCGTGGGAGCTGATCAGCCGCTCAAAATACGGCGCCAGTTCGATTCGCTCAAGCTTCAGCGACAGTGAGTCGCGGTGTGCATTGGTGATCATGATCACCCGTTTGCCCGCGCGTTTGATCGCTTCCAGAAAGGTATCGGCATCCGGGCGCAAGGCAATCAGGTGCGCAGTTTCCAGCTTCAGTTCACGCACCGATAACTTCAGCTCGGCACTCCAGAAATCCAGGCAGTACCACTGCAACTGGCCGGCATGGCGTTCGAACAACGGCTGCAACTCCATCTCGGCCATGGCCCGGCTGACCCCGTGCAGTTCGGCGTAACGCTGGGGCAGGTGTTCCAGCCAGAAGTGATTGTCGAAGTGCAGATCCAGCAGCGTGCCGTCCATGTCGAGCAGAACGGTATCGATGTCGGACCACGGTAATGAAGGCATGGCAACGTCTCGAACGGTAGAAAGATATCCGACATAAACAATCGGGAAAGCCGCGTTATAGTAGCGCGTTCACGCCAAGGAGCTTTGCATGCGCCAGAAACCCACCGTACTTGCCCGCGAGATCGTCGCCACCAGTCGCCTGTTTTGCGTCGAAGAACTCAAGCTGCGCTTTTCCAACGGCGTGGAACGCACTTACGAACGTCTGGTTGGTAAAGGTGCGGGCTACGGCGCGGTGATGATCGTGGCGATGCTGGATGCCGAACACGCGGTGTTGGTCGAAGAGTATTGCGGCGGCACTGATGAATATGAATTGTCCTTGCCCAAAGGTCTGATCGAACCGGGCGAGGATGTGTTGGCGGCAGCCGAACGTGAGCTCAAGGAAGAGGCTGGTTTTGGTGCGCGGCAACTGGAGCATCTGACCGAGCTGTCGCTGTCGCCCGGTTACATGAGCCAGAAGATTCAGGTGGTCCTGGCGACTGATTTGTACGAGGAACGTCTGGAAGGCGACGAGCCTGAGCCGATGCGTGTCGACAAAGTGAACCTGCGCGAACTGTCGTCGCTGGCGCTCAATCCTCAGTTTTCCGAAGGCCGTGCATTGGCTGCACTGTATCTGACCCGCGATCTGCTGACCGAGCGCGGGTTCTTTCCAGCATGAGTGAGATATCGATGAATTTCCCCCACCCGTTGATGGCGCCGGTCGTAGAGCTGGCCTTGCAGGCCGGCGAGGCGATTTTGCCGTTCTGGCGCGCCGGCGTTGAGGTCACGGCCAAGTCCGATGACTCGCCCGTGACGGCGGCCGATCTGGCCGCGCATCACCTGATCCTCGCCGGGCTGACGGCGCTGGACCCGAGCATTCCAGTGTTGTCGGAAGAAGACGCCAACATCCCTCAGAGCGTGCGCGCCGGCTGGCAGCGCTGGTGGTTGGTCGACCCGTTGGACGGCACCAAGGAATTTATCAGCGGCAGCGAAGAGTTCACCGTGAACATCGCGCTGATCGAAAACGGTCGCGTGGTGTTTGGTGTGGTGTCGATGCCGACCAATGGTCGTTTCTACGTCGGCGGTGCCGGGCTTGGCGCTTGGCGTTGTGACAAGGGCGGCACGCCGGTTGCGATTCAGGTGCGCGATGTACCGGGGCCGGGCGAGGCGTTCACCGTGGTCGCCAGCCGTCGCCATTCGAGTCCCGAGCAGGAACGTTTGCTCGCCGGGTTGAGTGCGAGTCTGGGCGAGTTGCAATTGGCCAATATTGGCAGCTCGCTGAAATTCTGCCTGCTGGCCGAAGGCGTGGCGGATTGCTATCCGCGACTGGCGCCGACTTCGCAGTGGGACACGGCGGCGGCTCAAGGTGTGCTGGAAGGTGCGGGCGGTGAGGTGCTGGATCTGCGCGGGGAGGCGTTCTGTTATCCGGCGCGGGAATCGCTACTCAATGAGTTCTTTTTGGCATTGCCGGCCAAGGCGGCCTGGCGCTCCAGATTGTTGGAGTTGGCTCGCGGTTAAGTGGGCTGATCCGAAATCCCCCTCACCCCAGCCCTCTCCCCCAGGAGAGGGAGCCGACCGCGGGATATTTGAGAGTAGCGCCGACCTGGTCGAGTTTTGCTGAATCCATAATCGCTTCGATCTTTCAGGTCGATCTATATCGCAAGACGCCTCACCCTAACCCTCTCCCTTTGGGAGAGGGTTAGGGTGAGGGGCTTTTGATTGTCAGCGATGCAAAACGTACTGCCCGGTAAATGTCACGGCGTCTTCTTCGCTACCCTGATTGACGATCCGCGTATTCAACGTCAACCGCGCCCGCCCATAACGCCGATACATCGCCAGAAACCTCTTCCACTCCTTCGCATCAGGCGCCGGGCAAATCGCCGTAGCGTCCCCGGTCACCGGAAGCGGATAACTGATCTGCCCTTCCTGAATAACAATGTGCCCGTCGGTGATTCCTTCCTCTTTCAGGCGCAAATGCAACCAGCCCCACCCGGCCAGCACCGCGCCGCAGTAGAGGCTGCCACCGAACATCGTGCTCTTGTGGTTGACGTTCGGCTCGAGTGGCAGATGCAGGCTCAGTTGCTGTTCATGCCAGTCGAGCACCTTAAGGCCCATGTCTCGGGTCAGCGGGATGTCGTGATGCAAAACCGACTGAAGATAGGCGCTGTGGCTGATCATTCGTTCTCGTCCCCATGGCTGCTGTCGCCAAAGTTGAGGCCATGCTTGCGCAACTTGTCATGCAGGGTCTTGCGCGGAATGCCCAAGGCTTCGGCGAGGCTGCGCACCGAACTGTGGGAGCGCGCCAGTTCAGCAGCGATCAGCGATTTCTCGAAATTTTCCACCTGCTCGCTGAGGCCCCCATTGATGACTTCGACCGTGGTACTGCCCCCGCCCTCGGCATCAGCGTTATCCAGCGCCAATTCCAGGCCGAGGGCGAAACGTTCGGCGGCATTCTGCAGTTCGCGTACGTTGCCCGGCCAGGTGTGGCGCAGCAGCAAGGCGCGTTGCGCCGGTTGCAGTTCATGGGGCGGCAAACCGTGGCGGGCGCTGGCTTCATCGGCGTAATGCTGGAACAGCACCAGCGCATCTTCACCGCGCTCACGCAGTGGCGGAATGCGCAGTGGCGCGACGTTGAGGCGGTAATACAAGTCGGCGCGGAAGCGGCCCTGGTCAGCGGCCTGACGCAAGTCTTCCTTGGTCGCGGCGATGACGCGGATGTCCAGCGGGATCAGTTGATTGCCACCCAGACGCTCGACCACGCGCTCTTGCAGCATGCGCAGCAACTTCACCTGCACATCCATGCTCATGCTCTCGATTTCATCGAGAAACAATGTGCCGCCATTGGCGAATTCGAATTTGCCGATCCGCCGTTTTTGCGCGCCGGTGAACGCGCCGGGTTCGTGGCCGAACAGTTCGCTTTCCACTACCGACTCGGCCAGTGCGCCAGCGTTGATCGCCACGAACGGGCCGTTTCGGCGGCTGGATAAATCGTGCAAGGCGCGGGCAACCACTTCTTTACCGGCGCCGGTTTCGCCGAGGATCAGCACGTCAGCCTTGGTCGCGGCCAGCGCGCCGATCTGCTCGCGCAGGCGCAGCATTGGGGGCGAATGGCCGACCAGCCGCGCGCTCAGCTCATTGCGATCGCTGAGGGCCAGGCGCAGGCTACGGTTGTCCAGCACCAGGCGGCGCAAGGCCAGGGCGCGGCGCACGCTGTCGAGCAGCGCATCGCTGGCGAAAGGTTTTTCGAGAAAGTCATAAGCGCCGGCACGCATGGCTTGCACCGCCAGCGGCACATCGCCGTGGCCGGTGATCAGCAATACCGGTAGTTCGGGATCCTGCGCGTGCAGTTCGCTGAGCAATTCGAGACCGTCCATGCCCGGCATGCGGATATCGCTGACCACCACACCCGGCCAGTCACGCTCAAGCTGTGCGGCCAGGCCTTTGGCTTCGGACAGCGGCAGAATTTTCAGGCCGGCCAGGTCCAGGGTCTGGCCGAGGGCCTGACGCAGGTGCGGATCGTCGTCGATCAACACCACCTGAATGCGATTGTCGATGGTCATGCACTTCGATCCTCGGACGGTTGCAGGCTGACCCCGGGCGCACCGGCGCGCAGCCGCAGGGTAATCAAGGCGCCACCTTGCTTGTGGTTGGCGAACGACAGTTCACCGCCGAAGGCGCGCATCAGCGTTTCACAAATGGCCAGCCCCAGGCCAAGGCCTTGAGTGCGGGTCTTGGTGGTGTAAAAGGGCTCGCTGGCGCGGCCGAGGGCTTCCATGCAAAAACCCGGGCCGTTGTCGCGAATGTACAGATTGACGCCTTCGGCGGTGGATTCGGCACTCAGCCAGAGTTTGCGCGGCGGGCCTTTCTCGGTGAGGGCGTCGAGGGCGTTGGCCAGCAGATTGCCGAGCACTTGGCGCAATCGGGTTTCCCCGGCCTCGACCCACAGAGTCGCGGCTGGCAGATCGCGGATCAGTTCGACTTCCATGCTGCGACGCCGTTTGGCCAGCAGCGCCAAGGCATCGTCGAGCGCCGGTTGCAGGGCAACGCTTTCCGGCGCGTGGCGATCGCGGCGGGCAAAGGCGCGCAGGTGGGCGATGATCGAGGCCATGCGCCCGGTCAGTTCGCTGATCAGTTTGAGGTTGCCGCGCGCATCGTCGGTGCGCTGATGATCGAGCAGCACTTCGGCGTTTTCCGCGTAGCTGCGGATCGCTGCCAACGGCTGATTGAGTTCGTGGCTGATGCTCGCGGACATCGTCCCCAGCGCCGACAGCTTGCCGGCCTGGACCAGATCGTCCTGGGCACGCACCAGTTCCTGTTGGGCTTGTTCACGCTCCAGCACTTCCTCCTTCAAGCGCCGGTTGAGGCCTTCGAGGTCGCTGGTACGCTCGGCGACGCGGCCCTCCAGCTCGCGACGTGCTTTGGCCTCGAAGGCGATGCGCTCCAGATAATGGCGGCGGCGCTGCATCATCAGACCGAGCAACAACATCAGCACCAGCAGCGTGGCGCCGCCGATGGCGACCACGGTGCGCACCGGACGGTCGATCAGCGTGCGTGGGGCAAGGATGCTGACGCTCCAGCCGGTTTCGGCGATGTCGTGAGTCTGGATCAGCCACGCAGTCGGGCTGAGGTTCAGGGGGCGCGGCTCGCGGGTCGGGTAAGGCTGGATGGCGGTGATCGCCGAGCGTTCGCTGTCGCTCAAGTTACGGGTCGAACGGAAGCGCCATTCCGGGCGCGAGGTGAGGATGACCACGCCGTTGTGGTCGGTCACCAGCAGTTGTTCCGGGGTTTTGCCCCAGAGGCTTTCGGTGTGGTCGAGGTCAACCTTGATCACCAGCACGCCGATGATTTTTTCGCCGTTGCGCACGGCGGCAGCGAAGAAGTAGCCGCGTTTGGCCGAGGTCGTGCCGAGACCGAAAAAGCGTCCGAGGCGTCCGGCCATGGCTTCACTGAAGTACGGACGGAACGAGAAATTGCGGCCGACGAAACTGTCGTGTTTGTCCCAGTTCGACGCCGCCAGCGTCTGCCCGCTGGTGTCCATCAGGTACATGACTTCGGCACCGGTCTGTGCAGCGATGTTCTTCAGCAGGCGATTGGCGTTGCCTTGGCTGACGCCGTCGTCCGGTGCGCCGAGGACCGCACGCAGGGCGGGCAGGTCGCCGAGAATTTGCGGCAACACTTCATAGCGGTGCAGGGTGCCCAGCAGGTTGGCGACGTACAGGTCTAGGGTCTGCCGGTTCTGCCCGGCCAGTTCGCTGCGGTAATAGCGCTCGGCGAGATGTTCCAGCGGCCACAGCAGCGGCGCCAGACACAGGGCCAGCAGCGCGAGGCTGCGCCAGCGGGGTCTGCGGGGGAGGGTTGGTTTCATGAGCCGGATGCGCCTGAGATGTCAGGCGCATTATGCCTAGGCTCAGGCGAAGACGTCAGCGTCCTTGAGCAGGGCTGCAGCCTGATCCTTGGCGGACAGCTTCGGCGCTTCGTCCAGCTGCCAGTCGATGCCCAGCGCGGGATCATCCCAGCGAATGCTGCGCTCGGACGATGGATCGTAATAGTTGGTGGTCTTGTAGAGGAATTCAGCGAACTCGCTCAGCACCACGAAACCATGGGCAAAACCTTCCGGCACCCACAGTTGACGATGATTTTCGGCCGACAAGCGCACAGCCACCGATTTGCCGAAGTGCGGCGAGCTGCGCCGAATATCCACGGCCACATCCAGCACTTCACCGACGGTCACACGGACCAGTTTGCCCTGGGTGTTTTGCAACTGGTAATGCAGGCCACGCAACACGCCTTTTTGCGAGCGCGAGTGGTTGTCCTGAACGAATTGCGTGTCCAGACCGGTAGCGTCCTGGAACGCCTTGGCATTGAAACTCTCGTAGAAAAAGCCGCGCTCGTCACCGAACACCTTCGGTTCGATGATCAGGACACCGGGCAGGTCGGTGGTGATTACATTCATGGGGAGTTCCATAGGCAGGTGTGAATGGTCGACATTCTTGCGCAAAGTGCCATTTAACGCGAGTGCGGACCGTAAGGGGCGATTCAGTCAACCTCGCCAAAATACCAGCGTTGTTCCTCATAGGTCTGGCCATCGCCATCTTCAACGGTATAGCTCAGGCCTCTCTCTCCAATGCCCGGCGGTAAAACGAGTCCCCATTCCTGGGCCAGGCTCTTATCGGTTTCGACGTATTCACTATCAGCAGGCGGGATATGACCTCGGTGATATTCCATGTCGGTATAGATACATATCTCGCTGGAAAACATTCCTGGCAATAAGATGGCGGCGACCACTCTGCAATCGATAGCATTTTCCGGTCGGGACATACGCAGGTGCTGCGCCGCGTTGATCAAGTGCTGCGCGCACTGCCGACGCAGATCCGCGGTTGCTTGTTTTCCTTGGACCATCGACATGTGAATCGGGATTTTCCAGTTGCTGTATTTTTCCTCTTCGGTGAGGTCGGCCGGAAAGTAACCTTCGAAGTCAGCAGCCCAAGCGGCTAACGCGCGTAGACGGCGAGGGATATTGCGGACTTTTTTGTTGGAGAGGGCGAGGCGGCGCTGGGACATTTTGCGGATTGCTTCCGTGCGGATAACGTTCGAGGGGGCAGGTTGAACAGTGAAGTGTTCAAACGCAATCTGAAATTGCTGTAGGAAAAGTTATTGGTGGGGGGCCGTCACAGTGATGTGCCCTTGATCCGGTCGGGAGTTGGTATAAGGGGTTGCGTCTCGCCAAAAGCAATGGCGATATAGGCGCCTAATAAAATTACAGGGGTCTTTTCATGCCGCTCGCCACGTTGATTCATCGCGCCAGTTTGCCCAGCCCGCAGGTTTCTGCCGAGCAGGCCCGGCAATGGCTGGCGGAGCATTACGGGCTCAGCGGCACGTTGCAGGCTCTTGGCAGTCAGCAGGATCTCAATTACCGCGTCGACAGCCCGCGTGGGCGGTTCGTGCTGAAAATCTGCCGTGGCGATTACGCCCTGGTGGAGCTGCAAGCCCAGCATGCCGGGCTCAAGTATCTGGCCGAGCACTCGGCGGTGACGGTGCCGCGGGTGATCGCGGCCAATAACGGCGAGGATCTGCTGTCGCTCGAGGTCGGCGGCGAAGCCGTCCATGTGCGGCTGCTGGATTACATCGAGGGCCAGCCGCTCACGCATCTCGAACACTTGGGGCGCGACGTGGTGGCGGGGTTTGGCCGGCTCTGCGGTGAGATGGATCTGGCGCTGGCCGGGTTCGATCACCCGGGCCTGGAGCGCACGTTGCAGTGGGATGCCCGTCACGCCAGTGCCCTGATCAGCCATCTGCTGCCGGTGATCAAGGATGAGCAGCAACGCATATTGATTGCCGATGCGGCCGAACAAGCCGAGCGCCGCTTGCAGCCGTTGCAGGGCAAGCTGCCGGTGCAGGCGATCCACATGGACATCACTGATGACAACGCCGTCTGGGCGCGCGATGCCTTGCGTCACTGGCAGTTGCAGGGCGTGATCGACTTTGGCGATCTGGTGCGCACCTGGCGCATCACCGATCTGTCGGTGACCTGTGCGGCGTTGCTGCATCACGCCGGTGGCGATCCGTTTGTCATCCTGCCGGCGGTGCAGGCCTACCACGCGGTCAACCCGCTGCAACATGAAGAGCTGCAGGCGCTGTGGCCATTGATCGTCGCGCGTGCGGCGGTGCTGGTGCTCAGTGGCGAGCAACAGGTCAGCATCGACCCCGCGAATACCTACAGCCGTGACAACCTCAGCCATGAGTGGGAAATCTTCCGCGTAGCGACATCGATGCCACAGGCACTGATGGAAGCGGCGATCCTCACTGCCGTCGGTCACGCATTGCCGGTGATCGATAGCGAAGGTTTTGCGCCCTTGCTGCCCGGTCTGGTCGGACGTGAATTTGCCCTGATCGATCTCGGTGTCCTCAGCCCGCATTTCGAGGCCGGCAACTGGGAGCAGGCCGGCATCGATCAGCACCTGTTGAACGAAGCGGCGGCGGCCCATGGTTTGGCGGCAAGCCGTTATGGTCAGTACCGTTTGTCGCGCACCCGTCCCGACAGCGCCGTTGAACCGGATACCTTCCCGCTGCACGTGGAATTGCGCGTGCCCGATGGTACCGCCGTGGAAGCGCCGTTCGCTGGCGTCGTGCATCAGCCAGCAGACGGTGTGCTGCAACTGGATGGCCCGCAACTCAGCGTGCGCTTGTGGGGCGTGACACCTTCGCTGCACAGCGGCGCGGCGCTGGTCAAAGGTCAGGTGCTGGGCGCAGTCAGCGGCCCATTACGGGTGCAGTTGTGCCGGGGCGCGCAGATCAATGCGCCGTTGTTTTGCACCCCGGCGCATGCAGCAGCGTGGCAGGCCCTGTGCCCGTCGCCAGCGGCGTTGTTAGGACTGGCCTGCGATGCCGAGCCGGAACTGGACGCAAAAACCCTGCTCGAACGCCGCGATGCCAGTTTCGCCCGCACGCAGAAACACTACTACGTTGATCCGCCGCGCATTGAACGCGGCTGGCGTAATCACCTGATCGACATGCAGGGCCGCTCCTACCTCGACATGCTCAACAACGTTGCCGTGCTCGGTCACGGCCACCCGCGCATGGCGGCAGTCGCGGCGCGGCAGTGGTCGCTGCTCAACACCAACTCGCGATTCAACTATGCGGCGGTGGCGGAGTTTTCCGAGCGCTTGCTGAAACTGGCGCCGGAAGGGATGGATCGGGTGTTTCTGGTCAACAGCGGCAGCGAGGCCAATGACCTGGCGATTCGTCTGGCCTGGGCCTACAGCGGCGGGCGCGACATGATCAGCGTGCTTGAGGCCTATCACGGCTGGACGGTCGGCGCCGATGCGGTATCGACGTCAATCGCCGACAACCCGAAAGCCCTGGAAAGCCGCCCGGACTGGGTGCATCCGGTGCCTGCGCCAAACACTTATCGCGGTGAATTCCGTGGTCTCGATTCAGCGCCGGATTACGTGCGCAGCGTTGAGCATCACCTGGCAAAACTCGCCGAACAGAAGCGCCAGTTGGCCGGATTTATCTGCGAGCCGGTGTATGGCAATGCCGGCGGTATCTCGCTGCCGCCGGGATATCTCCAGCAGGTATACGCGCTGGTGCGCGCGCAGGGCGGCGTGTGCATCGCCGACGAAGTGCAGGTCGGTTACGGGCGCATGGGCCACTTCTTCTGGGGCTTTGAAGAGCAGGGTGTGGTGCCGGACATCATCTGCATGGCCAAGGGCATGGGCAACGGTCAACCGCTGGGCGCGGTGATCACGCGACGGGAAATTGCCGAGGCGCTGGAGACCGAGGGCTATTTCTTCTCGTCGGCGGGCGGCAGTCCGGTCAGTTGTCAGATCGGCATGGCGGTGCTCGATGTCATGGCAGAAGAAAAGCTCTGGGAGAACGCGCAGGTGGTCGGTGGCCACTTCAAGGCGCGTCTCGAAGCGTTGATCGATAAACATCCGTTGGTGGGCGCGGTGCACGGTTCCGGGTTCTATCTCGGGCTTGAGCTGATCCGCAATCGCGAGACGCTGGAAGCGGCGACCGAGGAGACGGCGTTACTGTGCGATCGCTTGCGTGAACTGGGGATTTTCATGCAGCCGACCGGGGATGATCTGAACATTCTGAAGATCAAACCGCCGATGGTGACGTCGCGTCAGAGTGTGGATTTCTTTGTCGATATGCTTGATCAAGTCCTTACCGAGGGCCTGTAAGCCCTCACGCTGACCTCCTGTGGGAGCGAGCCTGCTCGCGAAAGCGGTTTCTCATTCAACAACTGTGTTGATTGAACAAACGCCTTCGCGAGCAGGCTCGCTCCCACATTTTTTTTTGGTTTCTAATTCGATTTGTATCGGCTTTTATCGGGATTATTTAGACGAAAGGCATTTTGCAAGCTTCTAAAGCCGATATTTATCGGCTATAAAGTCGCCATTGCTCCGGCGTGGCTATCTCATGTCCGGTGCGCGCGTTTTCTTTTCGGCCGAATTTCCGGCCGTCAAAGCAACTGCCCGGAGATGATTCATGAGCCGTATCGTTACCGTTGCCGCCACTCAGATGGCCTGTTCCTGGGATCTGGAAGCCAACCTCGAAATCGCTGAAAGGCTGGTACGCGAAGCCGCCGCCAAAGGCGCGCAGATCATCTTGATCCAGGAGCTGTTCGAGGCGCCGTACTTCTGCCAGAAGCCGAACCCGGACTATCTGCAACTGGCGACGACGGTGGAAGAAAACGTCGCGATCAAACATTTCCAGAAAATCGCCAAAGAGCTGCAAGTGGTGCTGCCGATCAGCTTCTATGAGCTGGCCGGCCGTGCGCGCTTCAACAGCATCGCGATCATCGATGCCGACGGCAGCAACCTCGGGATTTATCGAAAAAGCCACATCCCGGATGGCCCGGGCTACCACGAGAAGTATTACTTCAACCCGGGCGACACCGGTTTCAAGGTGTGGAACACCCGTTACGCGAAAATCGGCGTGGGCATTTGCTGGGACCAGTGGTTCCCGGAAGCTGCGCGCAGCATGGCGTTGCAAGGCGCTGAAATCCTCTTCTATCCAACCGCAATCGGCAGCGAGCCGCACGACAAGACCATTTCGTCGCGCGATCACTGGCAGCGCGTGCAACAGGGTCATGCCGGCGCCAACCTGATGCCGCTGATCGCCAGCAACCGCATCGGCAACGAAGAACAGGACGGCTACGACATCACGTTCTACGGCTCTTCGTTCATCGCCAACCAGTTCGGCGAAAAAGTGCAGGAGCTGAATAAAACCGAAGAAGGTATTCTTGTGCACACTTTCAACCTCGACGAGCTCGAACACATTCGCAGCGCGTGGGGTTCATTCCGTGACCGCCGTCCGAACCTGTACGGCGCGTTGAAAACCCTCGACGGTTCCCTGGAGTCCTGATCCCGATGACMACTTTGAAAAGYACCCCKCGCGCCGACGGCTTTCACATGCCGGCCGAGTGGGCGCCGCAAACGCAGACCTGGATGATCTGGCCCGAGCGCCCGGACAACTGGCGTCTGGGCGGCAAACCGGCGCAAGCCGCACATGCTGCGGTGGCCAAGGCCATCGCGCGTTTTGAACCGGTCACCGTGGCCGTGTCCGCCGACCAGTATGAAAACGCCCGCGCGCGCCTCGACGTGCCGAATATCCGCGTGGTCGAGATGTCCAGCGATGACGCTTGGGTACGCGACAGCGGCCCGACTTTCGTCATCAACAACAGCGGCGAAGTGCGCGGTGTGAACTGGGACTTCAACGCCTGGGGAGGTTTCGACGGCGGTTTGTATTCGCCGTGGAATCGCGATTCGCAGGTCGGCGGCAAGATCCTCGAGATCGAGCGCAGCCCGCGTTACCGCACTGAAGGTTTCGTGCTTGAAGGCGGTTCGATTCATGTCGACGGCGAAGGCACGCTGATCACCACCGAAGAATGCCTGCTCAACCGCAATCGCAACCCGCACCTGAGCCGCGAAGAGATTGAAGCGGTACTCAGCGCCAATCTGTCTGTGGATAAAATCATCTGGCTGCCGGACGGTCTGTTCAACGACGAAACCGACGGCCATGTGGATAACTTCTGCTGCTACGTGCGTCCGGGCGAAGTGTTGCTGGCGTGGACCGACGATCCGCAGGATCCGAACTACCCGCGCTGCCAGGCTGCGATGAAAGTCCTGCAAAGCAGCACTGACGCCAAGGGTCGCCCGTTCACGGTGCACAAAATGCCGATTCCGGGACCGCTTTACGCGACAGAAGAAGAGTGCGCCGGTGTCGATCCGGTGGACGGCACGCAGGAACGCAATCCGTCTGTGCGCTTGGCGGGTTCCTACGTGAACTTCCTGATCGTCAACGGCGGCATCATCGCGCCGAGCTTCGACGATCCAATGGACGCGCCGGCCAAGGAAATCCTGCAGAAGCTGTTCCCGCAGCACGAAGTGGTGATGGTGCCGGGTCGCGAACTGTTACTGGGTGGCGGCAATATCCATTGCCTTACCCAACAGCAACCCGCGCCGTACAAAGAGTGAGTTGAGTCGTAACACCTTGAGTTGATTAACAAATCAGCCGGGTAATGATTAGCTCGCTATGCATCAACTGAGGCCCGCAGCCCGACAGGACCGCGGGCTTCTTTGTATCCGCTTGTCGACAACTAAGAAACATTGGCATAGCTCTTGTATTCATCACCCGTGCACTAGGGAGGGGGAGAACTTCAACAGTTCTGTCATAAACCTTGGATAACGTAGCCGCTCACGAACGGGGAGAGAGCGCTGAAATGAACGCCGAAGTGAACGTAGTCAGCGAGCGGACGTTGCATCCCATGGCCGTAAACGGCGAATCGCTCCAGATTGTCGCGCACTGGTTAAAGTCCAATGGAACGCGTCAGATCAGGGAACCTGATCCGCGCCGGATGATGATCGAGCGTTACCCCGCTGGTCTGTTCAGCGAGGCCGAACTGGAAGCATTGTGGGCTGTGATGGAAGGATAAGAAGCACAACAGGGATTGGTGAAAGCGCTGCCGGGATGGCGGCGCTTTTTTATGCACGGCTATTTTGTACACACCCAATCAATGTGGGAGCGAGCCTGCTCGCGAAAGCGGTGGATCAGTTAACGAAGATGTCTACTCATCACAACGCTACGTGGTGCACCCGGTTGGATTTGATACTGGCTGGTCGCGGACGCGTAGTACTCACGATCGGTGATGTTGTTCAGCGCCGCGCGTAAATCCCAATCCTTGAAGCGGTAACCGACCAGGGCATCCCAGCGGCCGTAACCCGGCAACACGGTGGTGTTGGCGTTATCGGCATAGCGTTGGCCAACCAGGGTCAGGCCGGTTTCGCCGTACCAGCCCATCTCCGGTTTCCAGGTCAGGAACAGGCTGCCGTTATGCTTGGCAACGTTGTTGATGCGTTTGCCTTCCAGGCCGTTGTTGTCCTTCTCGATCTTCGCATCCTGCAGACCGACGCCACCGCGCATGTACCAGTTGCCGACGAGATTGCCAGTGGCCGTCAATTCGATCCCGCGCGAGCGTTGCAAACCTGACATCACCGTCAGGGTCGGATCGTTTGGATCAGTGGTGCGGCGGTTGTAGAGTTCCAGATCGTAGATCGCCAGCGTGGTGCTCAAGCGGTCATCGAGCCAGTCGCTTTTCACGCCGATTTCTTTCTGCTTGGTCAGCTCGGGACTGAGGTCGTTGGTGTTGCCGGCCGCACCCGGAGTGATGCCGATCAAGCCACCGCCCACCGGCGAAAACGTCTTCGACCACGAGGCGTAGAACGAATGATTTTGTAGCGGCGTCCAGACCAGGCCGACGCGCGGGCTGGTGCTATGGCTGTCGCGGTCTTCGGAGATGTTGCGCAGCTTGTTGGTCGACTCGATATCGAAAGTGTCGTAACGCAGACCGGCGAGCACTTGCCATTGGTCGTTCAGGCGCAGTTGATCTTGCACATATACCGCACGGCTTTCGACTTCGGTGTGGCTGCTGCTGGAGACCTGCATGCTGCCGGTGTGGCGCAGATCACGGTTCGGGTTGTACAGGTCGAGCGACGGTACGGGGCGTGCGCCCGGGGTTCTGCCAGTGGCCGCGTTGTACAGCGTCGGGTCGCGGCGCTGGCTGCCGATCTCGATGCCAGTGAGCAGGCGATGCTCAAGGCCCAAGGTATCGAATCCGCCCTCAAGTTCAACGTTGTTATAGACGTTGCGAGTGGTCAGATCCTGCTGCCAATGCTGGCGCGTGACCTTGTTGGTCGCCGGCGTGTAACCGGTGAGGTAGGTGTTGTCGAAATCACTGTCGAGCTTGAACACGCCGAGGGTCTGGCGCAGTTGCCAGTTGTCATTGATTTCATAAGTGAGTTTCGAGCGCAGCGATTGCGACTTGTCGTCGATGAAATCGTGATCGTTGCCGTAGGTCGTATCGCGCCCGACATCGGCCGGGCGCCCGTTGATGCCGGGGATGCCGCGATCCGGGGTGCGGTTGTAGCGGCTGTATTCGTACTGCACCAGCCAGTTCAGGTCCGGCGTCAGTTGCCAGCTCATCGACGGCGCGAACAATTGGCGATTGCCACTGACACCGTCGCGGAAGCTGTTTTCATCCATGTTGCCCATGTTCAGGCGCAGGCTGATGTTTTCGCTCGGGTCGCTGCTGAGGTCGGCGTAAAGACTGCGCAAATCTTCGCTGCCAGCCTGGGCTTCGATAGTCGAGCGCCGGCCGAACTCGGGTATTTTGCTCACGCGGTTGACGATCCCGCCCTGACTGCCACGGCCATATAGTACGGCGGCCGGGCCTTTGAGCACTTCGACGCGTTCAATATTGTGCAAGTCGCGCTTGTATTGGCTGTCGTCGCGGATGCCATCCAGATAGAAATCGTTGCTCGCGTCGAAGCCGCGGATGCGCAGGCTGTCGAAACGGGTGTCGGCGCTGCTGCTGACGTTAGGCATGCCGCTCAACGCGTCGCCGATGTCATTGGTGCCGTAGCTGGCGACGTTCGAGGTCTTGATCGAATCGATCGCCTGCGGCACATAACGTACGGGCGTCGAGGTCCGAGTCGCGGTGCTGCTGAGCTTCACCCGAGGGTCATCGGCTTGCGCTTCGGCGCTGATTGCGGTGGCGGGTAACTCGGTCGCGGAGTAGGCAAAACCGCTGGACAGAAAAGCAGAAAGCCCAAGGGTGGCGGGCGTAAGACGGAACGGGGCAGGCATTGAACAGCGCATCCGAAAGGGTGGAAGAATTCGATCGTGCGAATGGTAATGCTTTGCATTTACTTTCGTTAATTATTCCTTATAAGTTCCCTTGGCTGATTGTTTCAATTTGTGTCCTAACCGACACAATCTGACTGGACGAATCATTCGACCGATTCATGAAACAGACTGAAAGCCATTCCGGCGTTTTTCCGCAAGAGTGCGAGGACTAATCTGCCGCCATCGATTTTCCTGACTTTCTGCCGGAGTTTTTCCCATGATTCTTCACTACAT
Organism: Pseudomonas sp. P4_D7; assembly: GCF_056401755.1. Classification (NCBI taxonomy): domain Bacteria; kingdom Pseudomonadati; phylum Pseudomonadota; class Gammaproteobacteria; order Pseudomonadales; family Pseudomonadaceae; genus Pseudomonas; species Pseudomonas sp. P4_D7. The sequence continues at coordinate 23,334 of NZ_JBFUIR010000002.1, forward strand.
CTACGATCCGCTGTGTGGCTGGTGTTACGGCGCCAAGCCGCTGGTGGAAGCGGCACAGTCAGTGTTGCCGGTGAATGCCCATGCCGGCGGAATGATGAGTGGCGCCAATCGCCAGCGTGTTTCCCCGCAACTGCGCAATTACGTCATGCCCCATGACCGACGCATTGCCGAGTACACCGGCCAGCCGTTTGGCGAGGCCTATTTCGAAGGTTTGCTGCGTGATCACTCAGCGGTGTTCGATTCGACGCCAGCGATTGCTGCGGTCATGGCGGCTGAAGCCATCGACGGCGGCGGTTTGCGCCTGCTGGGGCGGTTGCAGACGGCGCACTATGTGGAAGGGCGACGCATTGCCGATTCAGCCGTGCTGTTGGAATTGGCGATGCAGATGGGCTATGCGCAGGAAGATTTCCACCTTGCGTTTGAGTCCGTTGATAGCGAGGGGCATATAAAAGCCAGTCGCCAGTTTTTGGCTCAATTGGGTGGTCAGGGTTTTCCAACGATTGCTCTGGAGCAGAACGGCACGTTCCAGTTGATCGACATCAGCCCCTGGCTGGGCAAGCCGCAGGCATTTGCCGATTGGTTGCAACAGGCAATCGTCGTCGATGAAACCGGTAAAACTTCTGCATTTTGTTCTATCGATGGTTGCGCCTGATACGCGCTGGATTCACTGGCTGTTTGCATTTCCCAGCAAGGAGTCAGCGCAAAATTTAYGTTTCTTAGACGATTTTTACCTATTTAAAGACGATTCTTGAAATTGACACATTGTTCAGGGCGCGGCTACGATTCGGCCCAACGCCTGTGGCCAACCGCCATGACTCAAAATAAGGAGCAGGCCCGCCATGACATCGTCGTGGGCGGGTCTTTTTGTTTCGGGGTGAATAAAAGAGTGCAAAAGCGCCGTTTCCGCCGTTCGACACAGCGCGTTTCAACCCGTAATAAGGAAAACAAAATGTTGAACAAGCGAATCAGTCTGATCGCACTGGGGATGTTGAGCGCCACTCAGGCCATGGCTAACGACCAGGCCGAGTCCAAGGGTTTTGTTGAAGACAGCAGCCTCAAAGTGCTGCTGCGCAATGCCTACATCAATCGTGATTACAAAGACGGCAACAAAGACAAAGCCGAGTGGGGCCAAGCGGCCATCGGTACGTTCTCGTCCGGTTTCACCCAAGGCACCGTGGGTGTCGGTGTCGACGCTTTCGGTCTGTACGCACTGCGTCTGGACGGCGGCAAGGGCCGCAGCGGCGCCGGTGGTATCGATTTCTTCAAGCAGGAAAATGACGGTCGCGCGAACCATGACATAGCGAAGGGCGGTGCAGCGGTGAAGTTCCGCTTCTCCAACACCGTGTTGACCTACGGCGACCAGATGCCGGCCCTGCCGGTGCTGAGCTACGACAATGTGCGTCTGCTGCCGGAAAGCTACACCGGTACCCTGATCACTTCCAAAGAGATCAAAGGCCTGGAACTGAACGCCGGTCGTTTCACCGCCGAATCGCGCAAGAGCGATGAAGGCCGTGACAGCGGTGGTCTGAAGTCGATCAACGTGTTGGGCGGTAGCTACCAGTTCACCGAGAACTTCAAAGGTGCGTTGTACGCTTCCGACGTCGAAGACGTATTGAAGAAACAATACGTGAACGCCAACTACGTGTTGCCGTTCAACAAGGATCAGTCGCTGACCCTGGACTTCAACGGCTATCGCACCAAGCTGGACAGCTCGTACGTTCGCGAAAACACCGTTCCGGGCGAAAGCATCGTGACCGGTCGCGACAACAAGATCTGGAGCCTGGCCGCGACATTCGCCACTGGCCCGCACTCGTTCACCGTGGCGCACCAGCGCTCCACCGGCGACAGCAACCTGGGCTACGCCTATGGCGGTTACCAGAAAGATCAACACCGCGTCGGTGACGGTGGTAACTCCATCTACCTGGCCAACTCCTACTGGTCCGACTTCAACGCTGAAGACGAGCGCAGCTGGCAGTTGGGCTACGGCCTCGACTTCGGCGCATTCGGCGTACCGGGCCTGAGCTACAACTTCGCTTATGTGCGTGGCGACAACATCACCACGTCCACCAGCGAAGGCGGTACCGAGCGTGAGATCTTCAACCAGTTCAAATACGTCGTGCAGTCTGGCCCGGCCAAAGACCTGAGCGTGAAACTGCGCAGCTCGATCCTGCGTGTTTCGCAGAAATCCAGCGAGTACAACGTCAGCGGTAACGAACTGCGCGTTTTCGTGGATTACCCGATCAACATCTTCTGATGCCTGATCCAGTGTAAGAAACATGAGAAAAACCCCGACTGGTTCGGGGTTTTTTTTCGACGGTTATTCGATGAAAACCGGAAAAAACCCGTGTTTTTGTCATGTAAAAGTTGTTTTTAAGCGCCTGCAAACGCCGTTTCAAACAGTGCTTTAAATGCCTGAAATTCTTTCTCATGGACGCAAATTCTCCACCTAATAGATTAGGCCGCTCAACGCAGCGGAGAATTTGGTAATGATCGTTTTGAACAGAGAAGTGGGCGAATCGCTACGGCGCGACAAATATGTCAACGTCCAGGGTGGTGACTTCAATCTCTACGGTCATTTTGCCGACTTCGTCAGACTGACCAAAAGTTGGGAAAACATGGAGCCTGACAGCTACTACGGTCAGGCCGAAGCCGGCATGCGTTACCGTCGTTACAGCGACTTTGAGTACAACCCGAAAACCCGCGAGCTCAAGCAACTCGAGCATCGCGCCTACGTGCAGTCGAAAGAGAACAACGCCTATGTTGGCGGCCTGGTACGACACTTTCAGGACTTCTCCGATGAAGTAATTACTTCACCGGTGATGCGCAGCCTGATCGACACCGATTTCGAAGTGTACAAAAGCGTACTGCCGGAAGAGCTGCACGATGAAATTTGGCAGTGCCAGATCCATCAGATCCGCATCGAAATCAAACCCGGCAAACAACTGGAAATCACCCCTGAAGGCATTCACTGCGACGGCTATCCGTTCAGCGGTGTGCACTTCTGGGGTCGCAATAATGTCGAGGGCGCGGAGAGTCGTTTGTACGACATCCACGAGCATCAACTGGCGTCGACCACCTACCAGGAAATTCTCGATACCACCTACTTCCTCGATCGTGACATGCGCCACTACGTGACCCCGGCCCGCAACACGCACACCCATGCGATGGCGTACCGGCAGATTCTGGCGATCTCCTTCTCGCGGCCCGGGACCGCTTTCGACATTGTTCGCTAATCAGATCACCCCAATCGACGGCGTCGAGTGCTCGACGCCGGTGGTGCTGCGACGCGCCACGGCCAAGGATGCGCAGCGCATGGAGCGCTTCTTCCGCCAGTTCGACGAAGTGTCCTTCTGCGAGTGGCAGGACGCCAAGTGCCTGCGTGGCGTGCTGATCCAGAAAACCACCACGGCCTATCTCGCCTTTGACGTGGCGGGCGAGATCGTCGGCGCGGTACTCGGTGGCATGCTCGGCAGTCGCGGCACGATTAATCATCTGGCGGTCAGCCCGCGCTATCGCAGCCAGGGCGTCGGTCAACGACTGGTTGAAGCGGCGTCGTCCGATATGAAACGGGTCGGCGTGTTACGGATGTTTCTGTTCGTCGACGATGCTAACCTCGCGGGCAAGCGATTCTGGACTGCCCAGGGTTTTTGCGAACCCCACGGCGAGCGGACATTTGAGAGGGATCTATGAATGAAACGTCCGGCAGTGCGCCGCTGATGGCTACCCATCAGCCGTCGCGCACGTTTGCCGAAGCCAGCCCGGTAGTCGCTGGCTACTTCACGGTGTCATTCGTGTTCGGGTTGATGGCCGTCAACGCCGGGTTGCCGATGTGGCTGCCAGTGGCGATGTGTTTGTTCGTATATGCCGGCGCTTCGCAATTCGCCGCACTGGCGCTGATCTCCAGCGGCGCCTCGCTGACGACTATCGTACTGACCACTTTCCTGATCAACGCGCGGCACATGTTGATGTCGGTTTACATGGCCAAGGCTCTGCGCGCACTCGGCTTGAGCCGCATGGAGCGCTGGGCTTATGCCGGTGGCCTGACGGACGAATCCTTCGCTTTCCACAGCGTTAAACTCGGCACCGGTGCGCCGGTCAATGTGCGTTATCTGATTGGCTTCAACCTGTTCTGCCACACCTCGTGGGTGCTCGGCGGTTTGCTTGGCGCCGTTTGTGCGCAGTACGCGGCGCACCTGATCAAATATCAGCTCGACTACGCCCTGACCGCGATGATGCTCTACGTGCTGGTGTCGCTGTGCAACACGCGCAACAAACTCATCGCTGCTGCGGCTGCCGTGGCCTGCATGGGCGCGCTGAGCCTGGTCGGCAGTTCGCCGTTCAATGTGTTTATCGCCACGTTTGTGGGCTGCGGAGTGGGTGTATGCCTGACCAAACGTTCCTGATTCTGGTGGTCGCGCTGATGATGGCCGTGACTTTCCTGCCACGCGCGCTGCCACTGCAAGTCAACACCGAGCACTGGCCGCCGTTTATTGCGCGGGCGCTGGAATACTTGCCGGTGGCGATCGTCGCTGCGATCAGCCTGACACCCTTGTTGATCAAGGATCAGCACATACAGCTCGATCGCCCGGAATTCTATGCCGCAATTCCGACGTTGTTATGTGCGTATTTCAGCAAAAACCTCTTTCTCAGTGTGGCGGTTGGGACGGCTGCGTACATTGCGCTCGGCTCGTTCATGTAGCGGCAAGTCGACGACATCGTTGAGTGCCTGGTTCGACAACTCCGGATTGTTCACCGCCAGACGCACTTCGAGAAAATCCTCGAACCCGGGGAAAATCGTCAGGCCGTTCTTCTGCGCAGCTTCACGCGAGACCATGCCCACCGCGTCCATCTGCGTGATCAACGACAGCGTTAACGTTTCACTGCATGAATAGACCATGCGCTGGCCGTTCTCGTGATTGCCCAGCCCCGCGTCGAGAAAACGCAAAAAGCTGTGGGAATACGGACAATCTTCCGCAGGACGTACCTGAAACTTGTTGCCCAGCAAGGTCAGGGGATCATTCTCCTGACCACAATGGGCGCCAACGACCTGCACCTGTACATCCGGCAGGACGATACTCGGCAAGCCCGGCCGCTGCGGGCCGATCAGTACCGCAAGGTCGAAGTCTTCGTTCTTCAGCTTGCTGAGATTTTCCATCGACTCGGCGTAGCTGAATTCCATCTGATAATCGGGAAACACCTCGATCAGGCGTCCGATCATTCGGCGGTTGAAGTCAGCCGCCAAAGTGTTGTTCAACGCCACCTTCAACGTGCGCTGGCCGGGCACCTTCAGCGCCTCGACCTTCTCTTCCATCTGTCGCGTGGCAATCAGCACTTTGTCCATATAAGGCGTCAGCTCAGTGCCTTGCGGCGTCAGCGTCAGGCCTTTGTTGGAACGTCGAAACAAGCGGAAACCGAACTGCTCTTCGACCTTGTTCAACTGCGCGGCCAAGGCCTGCACAGTCAGGCACGAATGCTCGGCTGCGGCCGACAACGAGCCGGTCTGCACGATGCGCATGAGGTTGCGTAAGGTTCTGCTATCCATGGGTAATGCCCTCTAAAGTGGGCTGGGTATTGTTGTTTACGAGACTGCCGGTCAGGCGCCATATGCTGGCTATATTCCTGTACCTGAGCATAGTTGTCGCGGGTTTAGTAGCGAATTGATGTCCTCGCCGATGGCTGGAGGCTGACACAGGATCGGGGTTTTTGGTGACGTGGGGGTGATGAGGGTCAAAAAAAATGCGTGGTTTTGGTGCGTGGGGGTGATTTTTCACGGGGAAATGGCTGACAACGTTAGTGGTTTTGGCCTGCGAAATACGTGGATGCATCCTAGGCGAACTTGCGACCGAGCTGATAGCGGCGACTTGTTAAAGCAGATGAAGTGGCAGCGTCGAGACATCGAGTCTCTGTGGCTACAGTTCTGAGTGAGGTAAGCGAAGTGATTGCATCACAAGAAGCGGCCGATATGGAGTGCCAAGTTGGCAACAGGCTTCACGACGTTATTGAAATCCAAGAGCAGCCGTCCATTGCACGAATTCCTACGGACAAGACTGCCCAAGCCATGTTGGAAGCACGAACTATTCGGCAGCGGTTCGATTCGGTCGACGAAATGCTCAAATCCGGTCATATCCGAATCCCAATCAATGGGGAATGTGGTAACCAGTAATACGCTTACGGAGCTTTTTTATCGATTTATTCGTATATGTACTAGTATCAAAGCAAGACAAATCTGGAGAGGCTCAATGACTACCTCATCCCCAGCCCTCACCCCACGCGAACAACTAGACGCCCCCGAAGCCGGCCGCGTCGCGCTGAAGTTCTTCTTTAACCTCATGGAGCGTTGGGGCTGCAGCGCTGAGCAGCAACGCACATTGCTGGGCGGTGTCGGTAACACCACGTTCTATAAATACAAACACCTGCCGAACATACGTCTGCCTAACGATACCCTTGAGCGCATCTCTTATCTGATGGGCATTCACAAGGCGTTGAGCATCATCTTCAGCAACAGCCGTGAGCGCGCGTACACATGGGTCAGTAGTCCGAACACGGCGGCGCCGTTCAATGGGCTAACGGCGCTGGATTACATGCTCGCCGGACGCGTGGTCGATATCGCCGATGTGCGTCGTTACCTCGATGGGGTGCGCGGTTGAAGGCGCCAGAGATGGTTGATGTGGCGTGGCCGAGAGCCTATCGGATCGTCAACAGCAGCTTCCCGCCGATTGCGCTGTTCGAAGACGTGCTCGATCCCGAAGACCTGGAAGTTGCCTACGCGATTGAAGCGCTAACCAACGATCGCCTGATCGAACAGGCCGGCGTACTCGCCCGCGTGCGACTCGAAGATCGACTCTCCGGCCCCGGCTCGACTCCGGTGATGGCTGCGTTTACCCACATCGGCAAACGCAGTCGTTTCTGCGACGGCACCTTCGGCGTTTACTACGCTGCGAGCAGTCAGGCTGCTGCCATCGCCGAGACCTGTTATCACCAGGAACGATTTCTTGCGGCGACCCAAGAAGCGGACCTTGAATTGACCATGCGGACTTACGTTAATCGGGTGGTTAAACCGCTGCACGATATCCGCCACAATCACCCCGAACTGCACAATCCGGATCCGGAGGCTTACGGGCCGTCTCAGCAATTCGCCCGGCAACTGCGCGAAACCGAGTCGTGGGGGCTGCTCTACAACAGCGTTCGCCTGCCGGGCCATGAATGCATCGCGGCGTTTCGACCACCGGCAGTGTCGATCCCGAAGCAGGGTAAGCATTTGCGCTATGTGTGGAGTGCGAGTCAGCAGAAGATTTCGTTTGTGTTTGAGATCAGTCAGGTCTGAAACGCAAAAGCCCTCGCATCAACGAGGGCCTTAAACCGGCGTTTACATCAACGGCTTGTCCGGCGGCGCATCCATCACTTTCACGACATCATCGATCAACGCTTTGCTTAACTCCTGCAGATACTGCGAGGCATAAGCGTGAAGGTCAGGGTCGCGAGAGACTGAGGTGTCCGCAGTGAGCAGTCGTGAAATGTGAAGCAAGTGCGAGGCGTGGGAAAGGGCGGCGATTACCGGTACACCACGGTTGGTGCGGAACATCGCTTGATTGGAGTGGAAGGAAAAGTGGGTGAGGCCGAGGGTTTTCAGATCTTGAGAGTTGGTCATTTCGGTTCACCTGCCGTTCGAGATGGACGGACTTGAAGTGACCGGTGTGCTGACGGATCAATGCCTTTCATTTGTTAACTCCCTGTATCAAATGAGAGCTGCCATTTCGTTCTCAGGCGAAAAGGTGGCAGCTATGCGCAGGCTGAGAAACCGGAGATACAGGAACCCGGCAGACCCGAAGGTCTCCCACGCACAGCCGCCATTGCACAGTAATGCAGACACAAAAAATGCGCCGGCAAACGTGAGTTGGGGCGCTGGTGCGCCTGCATCTTACCCGGGTTCTCAGGCCCGGTCGCTGAATTGGCAGCGACGAACTGAACGTTAGCTTGAGGAAGAGCCGATGCACAATCGTGGCCCGTAGTGGCTTTGCTTGGCTTCTCGTTACAAAAATTTCGCAGGATGTCGCGCAATGCGTTTTGTCGGTCACGACTTGTCCTTCGCCTTTTCTAAGCAACAAAACGAGGAGATCAGCGATGGTCGATGAACTGGAGCATTCCAGCAGGATTTACTGGAGTCTGTGCGTCAGATGAAGGCCGGTGAGGCCGCGCGCGTAACGCAGATGCTGCTCTCTGCGGCGGAGGAACAAAGCGTCGAGGCATCAAGCACTCTTGTACTGGGAAACCGGGTTGCCATTCACCCCGCCGGTTCAGTGAGCTGAGAAGCGCTGCTCATGCAATTACACTTTTTATGGGCACGCCATAATTATTGCCAGTTCATAATTTGGCATAAAAGCGGAAATTTGAGCGTTTTGGTCAGAAGCTGTGCTTTTTGGGAGAAGGGCGTCTGGCAATTAGATCGACGTGTGCGGAGGAGAGACTCTATTTCTACTGAAGGTGAAACGCGGTTAAAGATATAGACGCCCAGAAACAACAAAGCCCCTGCATTTCTGCAGAGGCTTTGTTTTGTATGGTGCGGTACCGGACGAACGGATCCACGGTTGGCAATCTGTGGTTTAGGCACCACATTTTGCTTTAGGCMTGCGTTCGCTCCTGACATTTCTCCAGACGCAATGGCAAAAAAACAAGACGTATGTTTTCCCTACCCCAAACACCATTGCGGTTGCCGTTTCCAGTCATCTGGAAATCCCATAAGTCTCAAATAACCCGGCTCTCTTTCGTCCATCATTTCGGCCAAGTGAAATTTCCAATGGCTGTCTGGACTGATCAAATCGGTTAGATACGCTAGCATCGTTAGTACTATGAATAGCCGCTGCTTGGGCTGAGGCCGATCGCCAGGTGCATTTTGGATGACCCATTCTTTAGGTAAGGATGGTCGAATCGAGAGCTCTCTGTTCCATAGTCGTGAGTGGTGGGCGCAGCAGTTTCGAATGAAGGTCAAAGTGTGGAGCCAGGAGGCCAGTACTTCGAAGGGGAGATTGAATCTGCTCGCGATCGCTTTCTTGTCGACGCTTTTGCCTATGGCATTGAACAGGGTGGATACCGTCCCAAGGCTAAGCTCTTCCAGAACAGCCCAAGCGGGCGGCAACTCGGGATTGGAATATGTTGATCCGTAGAATCGAAAATAGTTATCGCGCGTGCGATTTTCAATTCGCTGCTGCTGGATCTGATCTGCTCGGCTGCTCTTTTTTATACGATCAATCTCACGTCCAAGTTTGTTGCGTTCCTTGCTCAGTTGATCTCGCAGGGGCCGCAATAAATCCGAATGAGAGTATGACGAGGAGAAGATTGACGCATCAGCTATCCAGTCAGGCCCGTACTTCGGGCACATGTGATTGCTGATAGTCGCTCGTATGGCGACTTCGACACGTTCGATAGCATCCATGGTAATGCGTCGCAACGAACCATCGAAACGGTAGATGTCGACGACTGCTTTCAGACTGCTACCAGGTTTGAAGGTGTGTTCAGGGTTTGTTTCCTGAAAAGGGCGCATATAGGGGCTCAAGCGAAACAGCGTGACCACTTCTAGGAAACGCATGGCGCGCTCGTCGTTTGCGACTTGCAGGCCTCGTTGCTTTAGCAGTTCCAATTGCTGTTCTACGCTGAGGGCCGGCTTGTCGAAGGGCCTCATGTAGCTTTCTCCAGGCAAAAAAAACCCGCACGATTTGAGCTTGCTGACAGGGTCAACCTAGGCTTGGCGGGTGTGTTGGGGTGCATTATAGGTAGGTGTAAGAGCCCGTCAATGTTGGGCTGATGTGAAATTGTAACGGGTCGAGGCGCGCGGGCTGAGTTGGTCTGTTGATTGAGTGGCGTCGCTGATCGCATCTCAGCGATGCTGAAGCTCCTTGGAGTTCCAAACGCCAGAAACAACAAAGCCCCTGCATTTCTGCAGGGGCTTCGTTTTGTATGGTGCCGGCACCAGGAGTCGAACCCGGGACCTACTGATTACAAGTCAGTTGCTCTACCAACTGAGCTATACCGGCGTTGTGGGCGACGATTATAGCGATTGGGAAGATCCTGTAAACCCCTGAATTCAGACTATTTTTGCATCGCGGCAAATTAAGCCCTGCGCAATGCGCAACGTAGGATTTGCGCCTTACGTACGATAGGGCTGTTTTGCAGGGCGCACAGTTGAATTTCGGCTTTCTCGAGCTTCCCAATTATTCGTTCGGCGGGATAATTATTCGGCGGTTATGTCGTTTTGATTGGCAGCTTATGCACAACTGAGAGGCACGAAGTCATACTCAGGCGAGGTTTTGTGAACCTATTCTCATTTTGTTCGCAAATCCCTGTTTTACAGGTTTTTTATTTATGTGAACAAAAAATGACCAGTGTTGTTAAGGCGACGAAACAGGCGCAGATATTGGATCCACGGCAAATCCATCAACAGAGTTATCCACAGGCTGTAAGGTTTTAAGCGCGTTCGGCGAGCAGCAGTAAATTACGCGGTGTGAGCGAGGTGTCGCAAAAAGTGCCGAGGCGTACGACGTATCCCTGTTCGACGAGGAAAAGTGCCCGATCCAGATTCAGCCAAAGCTCCAGTGGTCGTCGGAACAATCCGCGAAGCAATTCGAGGTTGCGAACTTCGGCCAAACGCTGCCAACTGGCGGCTTCGAGTGTCGACCAATCTGGCGAGCCGATTGTGGATAACTCTTTCAGCGCTGCCAGATCGCGGCAGTAATCGGCGAAGGTTTTGTCCAACCAGGCGCTGGGCAGGGACGGGGTGGGCAGGTATTCGTCTATTCCACGTACTTGCCGTTGCAGCAAATCGAAAGCCAAGCGCCGGGCCATGGAGGTGTCACGCTGACGTCGGACCCGTGCACCGGCGGTGACAGTTTCGCTCATGGGTAGAGCCAGATCTTCGAGCGAGAGCTGTAGGACGGATCGCAAACCGACAGAGGACAACGCCTGATACTTGTTGCGACTGATGCGGTTGTAACAGCAGGGCGCGATCGCCATTTGCTGGCAGCCGGCAGCACTGGCCAGTTGCATCAAGGGCACATGCAGATCGCCGCAGGCGTGGAGGGCGACGGGTGTGTGGGCTGCGCTCAATACACTTGAAGCATTCGCTGCCAACACATCCTGCTCGACATGCAGCGCGTGTAAATGATGGCGCTGACTCAACGCCTGACCGCTGGCGACCAATGCCGGATCGTATTCAACGCAGGTCAACTGTTGGCCATCACTCAACAACCGCCGGCCCAAATGCCCCTTGCCGGAACACCAATCGAGCCAGTGCGTCGGTTGCGAGGAAAAAGACAAACGACTGGCAAACGCTTCAATCTGCTGCCACTTGCGCCCCGGTACATCGACATTCAAGCGATGCGCCGCAGCTTCCAGCGCATGCCCCGGCAACTGACCGACAGCGCTCAGCTCAGCCGATATCGCTGCCAATGAAGCAAATGGCTCCGGCGCTTCGGCAAGATCAGCAGGTTGGTTGTGTGCGTTTTCTGCATCGTCCAGCGACCGTCCTCGTAGCCACAAGGCCAACTTCGGGTAGGACGCTTCCCAGGGAAGCTGCAGATGAGTGAACGGACGAGGTTTCCACAGCGCCTGATGCTCAATCAAAAAAGCATCCAGCGCGGTGAAGCGGGCGAGTAACTCCTCGCCCGTCAGCACGCAGGAGGAGTCAACGCCCTTGGCAGGCATCGACGCGCAACCATCGCTCCAGCTGTTTGAATGCCTGAACGAGAACAAACGACATCAGCAGGTAAATGACGCCTGCGGTGAAGAACATATCCACGGTGAGGTAGTTGCGGGCAATGATCGTGCGGGTAATGCCGGTGAGTTCGAGCAAGGTCACCGTGCTCGCCAGAGAACTGGCCTTCAACATCAGGATGACTTCGTTGCTGTAGGCCGGCAGGCCGATGCGAGCGGCGCGCGGCAGGACGATATAGAACAATGCCTTGGCCTTTGACATGCCCAGTGCACGCGCGGCTTCGATCTCGCCCGGCGGGATCGCTTGAATGGCGCCACGCAGGATTTCGGCGATATAGGCGGCAGTATGCAGGGTCATCGTGGCGACAGCGCACCAGAAGGGTTCTCGCAAATACGGCCACATGAAACTGTCGCGTACGGCGTCGAACTGAGCCAGGCCGTAGTAGACCAGAAACAGTTGTACGAGCAACGGAGTGCCACGAAAGAAAAAGATGTAAGCGTAAGGAAATGCGCGAACAAACCAGAGCTTGGAGGAGCGCGCGATGCCCAGAGGGATCGCCAGCAACAACCCGAGAATAACGGCGATGCCCACCAGTTCGAGTGTCAGGACGGCGCCCTGAAAGAACTTCGGCAGCCACTTATAGATGACTTCCCATTCCATTACGTCGTCCTCACGAAGCCACGGGCGGCGCGTTTTTCCATGAAGTGCATGGTGGCCATCGCCAATATGGTCAGGCCCAGATACATGACGGCTGCGACCAGATAGAAGGTGAATGGATGCTTGGCGAAGGTTACGGCGTTCTGCGCATTGCGCATGATTTCTTCCAGGCCGATGACCGACACCAGAGCGGTGTCTTTCATCAGGATCATGAACAGATTGCCCAGGCCGGGCAGGGCGATGCGCCACATCTGCGGCATGATCAACCGGGTGAAGATCCGCCATTTCGACAGGCCCAGGGCCTGACCGGCCTCACGGTGTCCTTTCGGAATGGCCAGGATGGCGCCACGAAATACCTCCGTGGCATAGGCGCCGAAGCACAGTCCAAGTGCGGTTACGCCCGCCACAAAGGGGCTTAGCGCCAGGTCTGGATTGCCAAAGTATTCGCCAATGGCATTCATCGTCTTGACGGTGCCGAGGTAGATCAGCAGAACCCAAAGCAGTTCCGGCACACCACGTACGATGGTCGAGTAGGTTTCGCCAAGCCATTGCAGCGGCTTGTACGGGGAAGTCTTGGCCAAGGCGCCGAGCAGACCGAGCACCAGCCCCAGGCACAGGGCGGTGAGAGCCAGTTGGACGGTCATCAGCGCGCCGGCAGCGAGGGCCGGGCCGAATCCGTAGAGGTCGATAATCATGGGTTTCTGTTCAAATTGCGGCAGGCAAAGTCGGGAGCCGGCGCCGTTCAATCACGGCGCCAGTCCCACAGGTCAGGATCAATAGATGCTGAACGGGAAGTACTTGTCGTTGATCTTCTTGTAGGTACCGTCGGCGACGATTTCCTTCAGGGCAGCGTTCAGCTTGTTGCGCAGTTCGTTGTCACCCTTGCGCACAGCGATGCCGATCTTGTCGCTTTCTAGAACCGGGTCGCCCTTGAACTCGTAGTTCTTGCCCGCGTCGCTTTTCAGCCAGTCGTAGTTGGCGTACTTGTCGGCGAGGATCGCGTCGACACGACCGGACGTCAGGTCGAGGTAGGCGTTTTCCTGGGTGTCATAGAGTTTGACGTTGAGATCGCTGCCGTAGTTGTCTTCCAGCCAGGTGCCGGCCAGCGTGGCACGCTGGGTACCGATGGACTTGCCCTTCAGCGAGTCCTTGTCGGTTTTGAAGTCGACGTTTTTCGGTGCAATGAACTGCAGTTTGTTCGAGTAGTACGGGTCGGTGAAGTCGACCGCGCCCTTGCGCTCGTCGGTGATCGACAGCGACGAGATCAGGAAGTCGAACTTCTTCGCGTTCAGGGCCGGGATGATGCCGTCCCAGTCGGAAGTGACCACGGTGCACTCGACTTTCATCTTCGCGCAGAGGGCGTCGCCGATGTCTTTGTCGAAGCCGACCACGTTGCCGCTGGCGTCTTTGTTGTTGAACGGCGGGTAAGCCGCTTCGATGCCCATCTTCAGTGTTTCGGCCATGGCACCGGCGCTGAACGCCAGGGTGACGGCGGCGGCCAGGAAGACCTTTTTAAAATTCTGCATGCATGTTGCTCCGTTAGCGGTTGCTGGACATGAATTGTTTGCAGCGCGCCGAAAGCGGGTTTTCGAACACCTGCTGAGGCGATCCTTGCTCTTCTATAAGGCCCTGATGAAGGAACACCACTTCGCTGGAGACCTGACGGGCGAAACCCATTTCGTGGGTCACGAGCAGCATGGTACGGCCTTCTTCGGCCAATGCGCGGATGACACTAAGTACTTCCTGAACCATTTCCGGGTCAAGCGCCGAGGTGGGTTCATCGAACAGGATCACCTTCGGTTGCATCGCCAGCGTGCGGGCAATCGCCGCGCGTTGTTGCTGGCCACCGGACAGTTGCGCCGGGTAGGCATGGCGCTTGTCGGCGATGCCGACCTTGGCCAGCAGCGCTTCGGCGACTTCGATGGCTTCGGCCTTGCTCTGGCCGAGCACGCGACGCGGTGCCTCGATGATGTTGTCGAGGATGCTCATGTGCGGCCACAGATTAAAGTTTTGAAACACAAAACCAATCTCGGAACGCAGGCGGTTGATCTGTTTGCCGTCGGCGGCAATCAGTTCGCCATTTTTGGCGGATTTGAGCTTGAGTTCTTCGCCGGCCACCAGAATCTGGCCCTGATGTGGATTTTCCAGCAGGTTGATGCAACGGAGGAACGTGGACTTGCCGGAACCGGAGGAACCGAGGATCGAGATCACATCGCCGTCGCGGGCGGTCAGCGAGATACCTTTGAGTACCTCAAGCTGTCCGTAGCGTTTGTGCAAGTTGCGGATTTCAAGCGCGGGCGTGGCCTCAGCCATGTGCGTTCCTCATATATGTTGCGCTCCAGCTGTTGGATGGCCTTCCTGGCGAGGCGGCCAAGCTAGCATAGCGTTTCAATGGCAGCCAACAGCGCTACGAGCGGTTAACGGGTGGCATGTGGCAGGTTGTCGCATCGGCACAGCAGACTGTCGCCCCATCAACAACCGAACGGGTGTTTGATCGAGCAAACCCGTGGGTGTCGCGTAAAAAAAGGCGCGATGTTGCCAGCTTTGGCGGGGTGTTGGAAGCGCTATCCGGCCGAACGTTCCTGAATCGCCCTTTTATTGTGCATCCCACACTTTTTCGGTGTGTTTCTGGTGCGCTGTTTCGTTTGAAAAGTGAGTCGCAGGGTAACGCTCTGGCGGATTGCCATTAAATCCAAGGACTTGCGATGACTGTCCGGTCTCGCGCAAAACCGCAGCCCTGAAGAGTTTGAAACATTTTGGCGCATTTATTGCGTGCAGAATACGGAACGCCCCGTTGGTTTCTTTTTACGAGAAAGAAAATGCCAGACGGGCCGGACGCAATCGCTTTCCTCGCAAAGGTAGTTTCGATGAGCAGTACCCCAAGCTCCAATGGCCTCGAACAGGGGCTCAAACCGCGTCATGTGACCATGTTGTCGATCGCCGGTGTAATCGGCGCCGGTCTGTTCGTTGGCTCCGGCCACGCCATCGCTGCCGCCGGCCCTGCCGTGCTGCTGGCCTACGCCGCCGCCGGTACCCTGGTGGTTTTAGTGATGCGCATGCTCGGTGAAATGGCCGTTGCCTCGCCGGACACGGGCTCCTTCTCGACGTACGCCGACCGTGCCATCGGGCACTGGGCCGGTTTCACCATCGGCTGGCTGTACTGGTGGTTCTGGGTCTTGGTGATTCCACTGGAAGCCAACGCCGCCGCAACCATTCTCCATGCGTGGTTCCCTGATGTCGGCATCTGGGCATTCGCGCTGGTCATCACCTTGTTGTTGACCGTCACCAACCTGTTCAGCGTAAAGAATTACGGCGAGTTCGAATTCTGGTTCGCGCTGATCAAAGTGCTGGCAATCATCGGCTTCATCATCCTCGGCCTTGCGGCGATCTTCGGCTTTCTGCCGAACAGCCAGGTCAGCGGCGTTTCGCACCTGTTCGACAGCGGCGGCTTCCTGCCCAACGGCATGGGCGCGGTACTGGGTGCGATCCTGACCACCATGTTCTCCTTCATGGGTACCGAAATCGTCACCATTGCGGCTGCGGAATCGAAGAACCCGGGCAAGCAAATCTCCAAGGCCACCAACTCGGTGATCTGGCGGATCGGCCTGTTCTATCTCGTGTCGATCTTCATCGTTGTGGCCTTGGTGCCGTGGAACGATCCTACGCTGGCCAATCTCGGTTCCTACCAGACTGTGCTTGAGCGCATGGGCATCCCGAACGCCAAGATGATCGTCGACATCGTGGTACTGGTCGCGGTGACCAGCTGCCTGAACTCGGCGCTGTACACCTCGTCGCGCATGCTCTTCTCCCTCGGCAAGCGTGGCGATGCGCCGGCCATGGCGACACGCACCAACAAAAGCGGCACACCTTACTGGGCGGTCATGCTGTCCACCGGCGCTGCGTTCCTGTGCACCTTCGCCAACTACGTGGCTCCGGCGGCGGTGTTCGAATTCCTGCTGGCCAGCTCCGGTGCGATCGCACTGCTGGTGTACCTGGTGATCGCTTTCTCGCAACTGCGTATGCGTAAACAACGCATGGCGCGCGGCGAGAAAATCGTCTTCAGCATGTGGCTGTTCCCGGGCCTGACCTACGCGGTGATCATCTTCATCGTCGCAGCCCTGACCATCATGCTGTTCCAGGAAGCGCATCGCGTGGAGATCCTCGCGACTGGTTTGCTGAGTCTGATGGTGGTGGCTGCCGGTCTGTTGGTGGCACGCCGTCGCAAGCTGGAAAAACGTGGCGCGGTGGTGTTGAACTGATCCGTTACGCGTAACGCAAAACGGCCGCTGTCAGTGATGACTAGCGGCCGTTTTTGTTTCTGCTAACGGTTTCGAAATATTCTGCGCTTCAGATCCGAATCAGCTTTGCTCTCGCGAGAGCATGAAGTCTGAGCTGCATTTCTCTCCGTCGAACCATTCATCCCAAGTTGGTTGTTTGAGAGATTTAACAGGGTCGCTCTCGAGGTTCGCTGCTGAGTCTTCTGCTTTCGGGATTTGCCCGTCCTCGCGTGAGTCTGCTGTCTTCATCTGACTTCCTTTTCCTGATCGTGCGTGGACGTGAAGCGGAAAAAATTACTCGGACTTGGGTTCGGTGTCTTCAACCGACTTGCCATAAGCATCCAGCGCAACCCCGAAATCGGTGATGAACTGCGGTTCGCTCAGCCAGGCCTGGGCCTCTTCGATCGTTGCGCCTTCGGCCCACATGCGGTAGTCGATCAACATGTCGGCGGCCAGGTGAGTGGCGGCCATGCCTTCATTGTCGGCGTTTTCCATGTCCAGCAACTCTGGATGGTCAACGATGACGAACGCCAGTTCGCGCAGCAGGGTCAGCAGCATTTCGTTGCGGCTGACGGCTTCGGCGTCGCGCATTTTGCTGAACATCGCCAGGGTGTATTCCGGGATCGGCTCGGCGAGGTGGTCGAGGTCTTCGTCCTGTTCCAGCGGCTTGCGGCCGACCATACGGATTTGCTTGGCTTTGGCCTTGGCGCGTTTGGCGCGTTTCTGTTGCTTGTTCAGGGATGCCATGGGAACTCAGTTCTTCTGTTGGGTTTGCGCGGCGATCGCGTCGGAGGCCGCCACATAGTCGGCCTGGAAGGCCGGGGATTCGATCCACGCCAGCGCGCCGGCCTCGTCGGTTTCCTGCGACCACTGGCGATACTCGATCAGCGCGGCGAGGATGAAATCCATCGCGCCTTCTTCGCCTTCCTGCTCGTAGACCAATTCCAGCAGCGGGTCTTCGAGGAACGCGGTGCACAGCGCTTGCTGGCTGATCTTCTCGGCGTCGATCATTTTCTTGAACAGCTCGGTCAGGTCCACCGATTCGAAGTCGATGCGATCATCGTTCGGGTCCAGCTCGACCGGCGCTTCGGCGCGTTTGGTACGGTTCTGTTTGGCCTTGGCTTTGGCCCGGGTGGCGCGTTTTTGCTGCTTGTTGGCGGAGGCCATGATGTGTTCCGTCGTGCGTTGAGAGGGGCTCAGCTGCGTGGCACTTGCCGCCCGGGAGTATCGGGGGCCAGTTCTCCGGTTTGCAGCCAGGTCAGAGCGATGGGCCATAGTGTGGCTTGGTATGCGCTGCGAAAAAAGGCGAAATGTCCGACTTGTTGTTCGTTGATGTCCTGCGGTTCGATGCGCAAGTGGGTTTTCGTAGCGTTACTGAGGTAGTCGAGCAGGCGTTCGATGGCAGGAAGGGTGCCGTAGGGATCGTCGTTGATGCTGATCGCCAGTGTCTGTGCGCGGACGTTGGCGAAGGGCAGGGCGCCGCTCTTTTTCATCAACGCGCGACCACTGGGGCGCTGTTCGTAACGCGCTGCAGGCGTGCTCCAGTCGCGCACTACACCGGCCGGCGTATCTTCCAGCCAGCCAAGACGTTTGCCCGGGAAGTAACCGCAGACCAGCGTCAGCAGTGGCATCAACACATGCCATTTGCCGAACATTCGCCAGCGCTGTTCGGGGGCGTAATCGCGCCAGTAGGCGAACTGGGCACCGACGGTGACCAGCCGTCGGATAACCTTTCCCGACTCACCGAGGCCAGCGGCGCAGCCACCAAAACTGTGGCCGACCACATCGATCGGCTGACCGGGAAATTGCCGTTGTGCGCGTTTGAGCATCGCCTCGAAATCCAGCGCGCCCCAGTCTGTCCACGAGGCCTCAAGGCCTTTCATTTAGTCGGGTCGAGATTCGCCGATGCCACGGTAGTCGAAGATGATCACGTCGAAACCATTGGCGAACAGATAGGCCGCGAAACGCGAGTAATGGCGACAGCGCACGGACGTGGCGGCGTTGATGATCACCACCGGGCGCTGAAGGTCGGGCAGGGCATGGCGCCAGGTGAAACCGCCAAGGACAAAACCGTCGGCGGCTGTTTCCTTGAAGGCTTCATTTTGCAGCTCGGCGGCCAATAGCGGCTTGCGCTGCACAGCTGGCAATGGAGGCGTGTCCTGAAAACTCATGGCGCTCGACCTTCGCGGGTAGCTGGCAACAATAGTCTCAGTGCATCCAGCGGACAATCCGCAGCGCTTATTCAGTGGACTCGGTGAGCAAGCGTTCCTCGATCAATGCTTGCTCTCTTTGCAGCTCCGCTCGCAGTTCTTCCACACTTGGCAGCACCGTTTTATAGCTGCTGGCAAACAGTTGCTCACTGCCTTTGAGTATTGAGTAGCGCGCGACGGCCTCGTTGTCCTGTGAACACAGAATGATCCCGACAGTGGGTTTGTCGCCTTCACTGCGCTTGAGTTCGTCGTACATGCGCACGTACATGTCCATCTGTCCGACATCACGCGCACTGAGCTGGCCGCGTTTGAGATCGATGATCACGAAGCATTTGAGCAAGTAGTTGTAAAACACCAGATCGATGTACAGATCCGAGCCACCGGCGCTGATGCGTTGTTGTCGAGCGACAAAGGAAAACCCTTTGCCCAGTTCAAGCAGAAAGCTCTGCAGGTGATCGATGAGTGCTTGTTCAAGTCCGGTTTCGTTGACCTTGCCCGGAGACGGCAAGCCTAGAAACTCGAGAATCAAGGGGTCGCGGATGAACTCTCGGGGATTGCAGTTCATCGCTGCGATGTTGGTGGTAGCTTCCTCGATCACGCCGGCCTTGTCCTGGCTCATCAGCAGGCGTTCGTAGTAGAGCGTATTGATCTGGCGATCCAGAGCGCGGCTGGACCAGTTGAGGGTGGCGCACTCATCCATGTACCACTGGCGAGCCTTGTCACTTTCAACCCGCAGGAGCCTGCGATAGTGCGTCCAGCTCAATTCGGGACGCAGTGCGTCTCGAATTGGGAAGGTCTGATAGAAAAGGCGCATCTTGCGCAGGTTGGTCTCATCAAATCCCTTCCCGAATTGAACCGTCAGATCCTTCGCCAGTATGGCCAGCAACTGCTTGCCATACCCCGCTCGCCGGGCGCCGTCCTGTTCAAACTCAACAATATGCCGGCCAATCTGCCAGCAGGTCTGAACCTGAATCGTATCGACCACTCGCAGCACTTTTTGCCGTGCCTGACGGATCAGTTCGCCAAGATCGCCCAGCAATGAATCGATTTTCGGGTCTTGCAGGTCAGCAGGTTTCAGCTGGCTCATCGAATTTTCCGCATCATTGAAAACAGAAGCGTCAGCATGCCGAGAACCGCTTGCGAAGGATGTCGGCCGAGCCTGCGAAGCCAGCAGGAAGACGGGATGGGTGTCGCAGGAAGTTGCTGGCAGGGACGCTTTTGCTGGTTCTGGTCTGTAGTCCATTTCGTACACACCCCAAGTTCGAATCATTCTGAAACGTCACCCTCCCGCACTGAATCCAATACAGGGTAACGATTGGGTTCTGTCAGAGCCCGGGAGTCGCCATCATGAAACGTGTCCTTTCCTGCCTGCTACCTGTCGTCGCGGTTGCTGCATTGTTATTTGCCGCGACGGCGCAAGCCGCCAGTCTTGAGCCCGTCGACAGCGCAGGCGTGCAAGTTCAACAGCAGCAACAAAACGGTATCAGCTATCTGGCCGGCGGGGTCGGCGAGGATGAAGCAAAAGCCATCCAGCAAACCGTCGGCTACAACCTGCACATGACCTTTTCGGTGGGCATGCAGAACGAGTACACCTCCGACGTCGATGTGACGATTGCAAATGCTGCAGGACAAAATCTGCTGGTTCTCAATCAGACCGGCCCGTTGCTGTACGCAAAATTGCCGACCGGCAAATACACCGTGGTTGCCACACGCAAGGGAGAGGTGCGGCGCGATGTGACCGATGTTGCAATCGGTACTGCGCGCAATCTGGTGTTTCACTGGAGCGACAGCGATTAATCACGGGTGCCAGGCGCGGAGGGCGCGGTTGATTGTGCGTACAATCGCGGCCCTCACGCTTTATGGTCAGAAGGATGTTGGCATTGAAAGGGATTTTGCTTTTTGGCTCCGTGGCGAGCCTTGTTGCGTTGTTGGCCGGTTGTGGAACGATGACGGGGCGCTTGAGTGGCGCCTCGCCAGAGCCTTACTACAAGGGTGTCGACGGTAATTTACGCCTGCTCGGCGTGAGGGATGACGACGGCAAGCCAACAGCGGTGATCTGTTATGTCACGATCGTTTGCCCTTTGATTACTGTCGTATCGCTACCGGTAGATGCCGCCGTGGATACCGTTCTATTGCCCATCGACTACGTCAATACGCTCTGAAACCGCTCACCCGATTATCGTCGTATGCGGCTGCCTTTGGGCTTCTCCGCCGGCTCGTGCACCTTGCGATAAATCCATAGGCCGAACACCCCGGCAGCCAGCAGAAACACGGTTCCTAGGCTTTGCGAGACAAACTCGATCCAGAACCGTCGTGGTTGCACAGCCAGGTGATAAGTGTGCTTCGGGCCGCGGTTGGTGGTGGTGATGGCGCCGCTGATCCAGCTGTCGATCAATATGTAGATCGATGCACAGAGGGCGAAGGCAATCAGTACGCCGACGAGCACGGTCAGCCAGAAGCTTGTCCGGCTCTGGCGATACGGCGGCGGATGGGGCAGGGGAGTGCGGGTTCTTTTCTGATTCATGAAGTGTTACTGCAAACGTCCTTTTGCGCTCAGGAAACGGCTGGTTCTTGATGTTGCTCAGTCAGGTTTTGCCGTCCGTCAGAGGGTCGCCCGGCGAGGTGTGCGCTTTCGGCAATCACCTTGAGGATCTCGATCACTCCCGGAGTCAACGCAGTGCCAAGGCAGATGCGCACACCCGTGGTTGCATGCCCGTCGGCGAAGAAGATGCCGTTGCCGGCCACGTGGCAGCCGCGTTCGCTGGCTAAATCCTGCAATGCCGACATGTCGGTGTGTAGCGGCAGTTCAATCCAGTGGATGAACCCTCCACGCGGTGGCACGTACACGGTGCCGGCAGGGAAATCCGTGCGCACCAGCGCTTCGACAAAACTGGCCAGCGAAGACAGTTGCGAGCGGAGTCTGGCGCAATGCTCTTCCATGTAGCCGCGCCCGATAAATTCGTTGAGGACATTTTGCGCAAGGCTGGAAACCGCCAGATTGCGCGAAAACATTTGCGCCAGAATGGCATTGCGGTACTTGCCAGCCAGACACCAGCCGACGCGATAACCCGGCGCGATGGTCTTGGAGAACGACGAGCAGTAAATCGTCTGCCCGCTGGTGTCGTAGCTCTTGATGGCGCGGGGGCGATCGCCTTCCGGCACCAGGTCGAAGAAGATGTCGTCCTCGATAATCGGCACGTCCGCTTCGCGCGCGATCTGTGACAGCCGTGCGCGAGTCTCGTCGGGCATGATGAAACCCCGCGGGTTCTGCAGGGTTGGGTTGAGAAAGATCACCGCGACCTTTTTCAGCTTCAACGCTTCTTCGAGGTGATCGACATCGAGACCGAGTTTGCCGTGCGTGCGGATGGGCAAGGCGCGCATGCCCAAGCGTTCGATGGTCTGCAGGATGCCGTAATAAGTCGGCGTTTCGATGGCGACCGTAGCGCCTTTCGATGCGACTGCTTCCAGGGCCAGTTCCAGGGCAATGGTGTCGCCCGACGTCACCAGAATATCGTCCGGCCCGCAGACCACGCCGCGGGTCAGCATAAGCCCGGCGATGCGTCGTCGCAGTGCCGGCAGACCGGGCGGTGCGACCAGTCCGGTCAGCGAGTTGTCAGCTTTGCCAGCCAATACCGACAGGCACTTGTTGAGCAGCACGTTGGGTGTCAGGTCGCTGTGCAACACCGCTGAATTCAACGACGCGGTGGTGCGCGAGGCCGCTTGGGAGAGCATCGCGACCACCGCATGATTGACGTTGACGGTGACACTGGAGAAGTCAAAACCCCTGGCGGGTTTTGCTTGTCCGGAGGCTGAGACGAAGTAGCCGATGCGTGGTTTGGTCGAAACGTAAGCATCGGCTTCCAGATCCGCCAACGCGCGCTGAACGGTGGTGATGCTGGTTTCAAACATTCGCGCCAGCGTACGGATCGAGGGCAGTTTCGCTTCGGCTGCCCATTCACCGCTGTCGATCTGACGAATAATCCAGTCCTTGACTATCCGCCAGCGCTTATCCGGTAGATCAAACCTGTCCATAAGTTCTCTGTGATGTTTCGAAACAATTCAGAGAAAGTAGAGCAAAACGATCCCCGTTGCAGCAACTATGACGATGTTGAGCGCAACCAGGCCGAAGGCGAATCGGATCAGGTTGTTTTCTTCATGCCGATTGGCGCCCGCCAGCCCGGTGATCAGCGACAGGATCGACAGCGACCCCAGCGCGCCATGCCCGGCGGCACTGTTGACCATCGCGGCCAGCCAGGCACCGTGTTCGCTGCTCAGCGCAGCAATGGACGGCATGACGAGAGTGTTGCCGCCGACGTTGGAACCGGTGACGTAACCGGCAAGCCCCGCCAGCACTGCGATGGTTGGCGCCAGGGAAATCCCCGACAACGATTGCAGTGTGCGCTGTGCTTCGACGAGGAAACCGGCGTTGACCATCACCTGCGAAAGCAGCAGGAACAGGAAAATTGTCGTGACCGGAAACTTCGCCCGGTTGAACAGCGCTCGCCACGGGAAACCTGCGGCGGCGCTTTGCTTGATTGCCATCAACAGCGTAACGATCAATAGCGCGAGCCCCGGGGAGGCCAATGGCTTCCACGAAACATGCTCGCCTTTGATGATCCATAGCCCATCCCAGCCCGACAGGACGAACAGCCCGCGTGACGCAACGATTACCCCCAGCAAGGCCAGATAGGGCCAGGCTGCGTTCGGCCAGCGCACCAGTTTCTTCCGTTGTGCATAAGAGATCCCCAGGCCGACGCAAGCCACCGCCAGACCGGCCAGCACACCGGAGACTTCCGGGCCGATCCACAGGTTGATGGAAAACAGCACCGCGACGAACAGCGCCGTCACCACGATCAGTCCAAGCCACGGCGAAACCGTGCGGATGCCACCCTGCCACAGAGCAATCGCCGCCAGGCAGAGGAACACTGGCGCACTGATCAGCGCCGAATGACTGCCAAGGGTTTGTGCCGGCAAGTGCGCCAACAGCGCGCCGATCACGGTGGCCAGACCCAGTGTGCCCCAAGGCATGATGACCATCCCGGCGAGGGCGATTTTCATCCCCGACTGGCGGGTGAACAGCCCCATCAGCAATGGCACGGTTGCGATCAGCGAAACGCCGAAACCGGTCATCGCTTCAAGCAGCGGTGCGAGGCCCAGCACGATGAAGATGACCTGCGCCGGCGGTGTCCAGCCGAGTTCTTTGACCCAGGCGCCGATGGCCTGCGGCGCACCACCGCGCTCGACCAGGATGACGAAGGCCAGCCCCGGGATGATCACGCACGCCGTGCTGAGAAACAGGATGGTGGTGTCCTGAAAGATCGCCGTGCTGATCGCCGCCGACACAGGCCCGGCTGCGCCCAAGGCCCACAGCACGAGCACCAGCACTACGCCGGCCAGTGCCGCTTGCACTGGCGGTCGGCGGACGATCAGGATCAACGAGATCACCAGCGCGATCGGTGACATTTGCAACAAGAGAGAACTCATACCCGGTTTTCCTTAACTTAATCGTGAGTCTGCCCGCTGTACTCGGTCGCCCGCATGGACGCCCGCTCACAAAAAGTCTGATACCACTCGGTCAGGCGTGCTTGAGCGGAAAAGTCCGAGAGTTGGCGAAAGGCGATCCAGTCGAGCGCGGTCGCCAGGGCAATGTGGCCGAGGGTGATCGGGCCATTGAGGTCGACGTGTTCCTCGATGAAGCGGTAAGCCTCCTTGAGTTTGAACGCCTGACCGTCGGCGTAGGCCGGATAGCGCAAGGCCTCGGGGCGGCGCTCGACTTCCCAGCGCAGCTTGATGCCGACATCGCACATGCCCTGCGCCAATGCTTGCAGGCGCAGCGCCTTGTAGCGCTCAGGGCCGTTTGCCGGGATGAGTTTCGGCCCGTCGCTCAGGTCGTCGAGGTATTCACAGATCACGATGGAATCGAACAGCGCCGTGTCGTCAGGCAGGATCAGCACCGGCACTTTGCCCAGCGGATTGGCCTTGTAGATGATCTCGTTTGGCGACGTCGGGCTGGTCTCGTGATGGATCACTTCCAGGCTCGACGCGATGCCCAGTTCGTGAGCCAGCACCAGCACCTTGCGGGCGTAGGGTGAATGCGTCTGGTAGAAAAGCTTCATGCTGAAGTCCCTGTCTCAAGGATGGCAGTGGCTGCTCGATGGGCGTCCATGAACAGACGCGAAGGCGCGCCCGCCGAGGTGACGTAGTGGTTGTAGTAGCAAGAACCTTCGGCGAGCGGGCCGAGTACCCAAATGTTGCGCACCGGTTCGCCAGCGCTCGATTTCGGGTGGCACGCGGCGTCGACATCGATGCCGTCGATGCCCGGTTCGTCGGTTCTCGGGCGGATCAGGCCCAGCCGCGCCAGATCACGCACCGGCGCGCAGTCGCTGTTGCTCACGCCGCTGCTCTGGACATAACCGGCGACGCGTTTGAAGTCGTTGATCGCAGGACGTGAGCCGGGCTTGAGGAATGTCAGCAGACCGGCGTCACACAGGGCGAGCAGGTCGGCGTGGCGCTCTTTTTGCGGGCCCGCAACGAGGCGGTTGATCGCCTTGTGCCAACGGCCATAGAACTGCCGATGCGACGCGTCGGTCAGCCCGTCGAAATCGACGGCCTCACGCAGGCGGTCACGCAGATCGCGCCAGACTTCGATGGCGGCTTTGATCGCCGATCCTCCGCGCCCCAGTCGCGACTCGTGCAAATCGGCTTCGAGGGTGTCGTAGATCCAGGCGTGATAGTTGTAGGTCTGCACGTCGTCCGGCAGTGCATGCCAGATCAGCGCTTGCGGATCGATCGAGCCGCTGGTCGCTTCGTACTCACGCAGTAACGTCTCACAGGCGACAACCCCGGGTTCGCCAGCAACGCTAACGGCCCTGAGTCGCTCCAGCACCTGCTCTGGCGCTGATGGGCTGTGTACGACGGCGACGGCCGCCGCCCGCATCTCCAGCAGCATCAGCGGCAGGATGTCCTGTTCGAAATCCAGTTGTCGGTTGTTGGCTTTCGCCCGCAGGGATTCGATGCGCGTACTCGTCAGCAGTACGGCGCGATGGCGCGGACATTCAATCAGACCGTTGGGCCGGGTGCGAAACGGCAGCCCGTCCCGCGACTGGATAAAAATCACCGGCTCCTGGCCCGAGGGCTGATAGGCGTGACTGCCGTCGGCCATGCGCCTGTAGCGACCGCCCCTGCCGGAGGTCAGCGCCGCCAGGGTGTCCATCGCACCCAGCCCGAGCCCTTCGACCAGCACGGTTTCGCCCGGCTCGATGGTGGCGAGGCTGCCGGGCAGCGGATAGACATCATCAACGCGGTTGCGATCCGCCGAGCGCAGGCGACCGGTATGGCCGACCGTCAGAATCAGCCGATCCACGGTGACCGCAGCCCCCGAAGCGGTCTGCAGCAGGTATTGCTGACCGGCGTTGCTCTCGACTGCGGTGACGGCCTGCTGATGCAGGTTCACGCTCACCCAGTGCGGTGCCGTCGCGAGGATTTGCGCGAAGGCATCCGCCAGATAGGCGCCGAGCAAATGGCGTGGCAGGAAGTCCTGCGGCTCAACGTCACGGCCGTCCGCGGCGAGCAGTCCGCTGTCCGCGTCGACCTTGATGCGCTGCTCGTGGCACCACGTCAGGAAATCCGCGCCCGGCCGTTCCCGCGCATCCGCCAGGTTTCCGAATGCCGCTGCGTCGGGAAAAACTCCGAGCTGGCCTGCGACGGTGTTGAGCAACAGATAGTCCGGTTGATCCGGCCAATGCGCGCCGCTTCCGAGCACGTTCGGATCGAAAATATCGATGACGACTGGCTGCTCCGCAAGCGTTTCAGCAAGGCTCAACAGGCGTTCGAAAATCGACAGCCCGCGTGAGCCGCAACCCACCAGGCCGATGTGCAGAGGCGCCTTCACCATCTGCGCTCCTCCCCGAAGAAGGATGGGATGGCGACCGCCGAACCGTCCTTGACCGCGATGTCGTGGATCATCCGGCCAATTGCCAGATCGAGGATGCCCATGCCGAACGGCGAATAAATCAGCGGCTTGTCCGTGGCAACCTGCAGGTCGCCGCGAATCAATTGCCCGACGGTGCCGGTAACGAAATCACGATGACCGTATTTTTGCTCGGCCAGATGCGGCGAGGTATTGGCTTTCAGGCAATGGGTCACGTCGTCGAAGTAGTTGTAACTTTCTTCGATGATCTCGGCGCCGATATCCCGCAGCGAGATGTTCAGCACGATCTGTCCCGGGCGGAAGGTGGCGCTGCCGTTGACGTAGGGTTCGCCGGCACTGGTGGCGAACACCACGATGTCGGCGCTCAGTGCCTCGTCCAGCGACAACAGCTGTACATCCGGCACCCCGAGCTGTTTGCCGAAGGACGACAGCGCTTGCGCTGACTCTGCGTTGAGGTCGTGAATACCCACGCTGTCGAACGACCAGTCATCGGCGATGAACGTCTCAAGGATGTTCCGCGAAATCACCCCGCCGCCAATGATCGAGAGTTTCTGTGCGCTCTTGCTCTGGCCATTCAGCCACCAGGCTCCGAGCACCGCCGACGCTGCGGTGCGCACGGCACTGATCAGCGCGCCTTCAAGCAGTGCGTAGGGATAGCCGGTGTCCGGATCGTTGAGGATCAGCACCGCCGAAGCACGCGGGATGCCCGACTTGATGTTGTCGGGATAGCTGGCAATCCACTTGATCCCGGAGACGGACTGATCGCCCTCGCTGTCGACGATCGCCGCCGGCAAGGCAATGATCCGGTTCGCCGGTTGCGCCGGAAAACGCAGGAAGTAGCTATCCGGGTTAACGGTTTCGCCGCGCTCGTGGGTCAGGTAGGTCTGGGCGACCATGTCGATGGTTTCGTGACGCAGCCCGTCGAGGATGTCCTTGACGACGGCGCCTGGGATGACATGGAACGGTTGAATCGAGTTGTGTGTGGTCATGGGGATTACGCCGAGAGTGCCAGAGCGATTTCTGGAAAGAGTGATTGCAAAGCGCTTGCGCCGATTCGCTGGGTGACCCAGTCATCGGAGTAGATGGTTTCGAGGTAGCGCTCACCCATGTCGGGGGAGATCGCCACGACGACATCGTCAGGACGGATGTGCGGCGCCCATTGCTGGATGCCCGCCAGGACAGTGCCGGTGGAGCCACCAAAAAGCAGGCCGTAGCGTTGCGCCAGCCAGCGGCAGACCTTGATCGTCTGTTCCTCGGCGATCGATACGAAGTCGTGAATCCCTGACGGCTCGAAGATCTCTGGCAGACGGCTGGTACCCAGCCCCGGGATATGCCGCGTACCGCCCGGCAGACCGAAGGTCACCGAGCCGACCGTATCGACGGCAATCACTTTGGTGTGCGGATGGTGTTCGGCGAAGTAGTTCTTGCAGCCCATCAAAGTACCGGTGGTACCGGCGCCGACGAACAAGTAGTCCACGTGTGGAAACTTATGGGCGATGGACTTCGCGGTCGCTTGATAGTGAGCGAGGGGGTTGGTCGGGTTTTTGTATTGATTGAGCCAGATGTAGTCGGCGTTCTCTGCGACCAGTTGCTCGATCAAACGGATACGCGAATTCAGGTAGCCGCCGTTTTCGTCACGCTGATCGACCATGATCATTTCGGCGCCCAGTGCCTGCATGAGTTTTCTGTTCGGCGCAGAAATGTTCGGGTCGATCACACAGACAAACTTGTAGCCCTTGGCGGCGCAGACCATGGCCAGCGCGACCCCCAGATTCCCCGAGGAAGACTCGACCAGGCGAGTCTTATGGTGAATCCGGCCCTGGTTTTCCAGATCCGTGATCAGGGCATGTGCGGTTTTGAGCTTGATCGATCCGGCAGGATTCAGTCCTTCGATTTTCAGCTGAATCGTTGCGCTGCACAGATCGCCAATCTGCACATAACTGTCTTCATTGATAAGTTGCTTGATCATACGTCGTCCGTTTCGCTCTTTTGCCGGGCGCACAGGGGCGCCAGCATTCATCCTGGAATGTTTGAAAAGCAGTAAATGCAGTTCGCCTGTTGGGTTTGTTTTTAGATTTTTTAGCTGGACAGGAAGTGACCTTGCGGTGGACGCCGATCTATTCAAAAAATCAGGTTTTGCGCTCTGAGGGCTTCAGAGGCCCAGAGTGTTGCGGGGCGCAAAGTAGAGCCAGTCGTTGGCTCGCCAAGGCTTGGAGGAATACTGGCGAATTTTCCTACATGGGGAGAGATACAGATTTTGGGTATTTTTCAGTACAGGCGGGTTTGAGGTGTATCGAGAGGAGGGCGTTGCGGGGCGCAGAGAGAGGCGTGATCAAATCGCAGGCATAAAAAAACCCTGAATCTTGCGATTCAGGGTTTTCGGTATTTGGTGCCCAGAGACGGAATCGAACCGCCGACACGGGGATTTTCAATCCCCTGCTCTACCGACTGAGCTATCTGGGCAACGGGGCGCATTAAAAGGGTTTTTCGGATTTACGTCAACGACTTTTTTAAAATTTCTTAAATTAATTCCGTCGCTTACGATCCGGCCCCCGATTTTGCAGGGTTTACTCAGCAGGCGGAACGTAGCCTTCGGCCTTGGCGTATTCCTCGCCGGAGAAGTACTTGTCCATTTCGCCCTGAAGATATTTGCGGTCTTCGGCGTTCATCATGTTCAGACGCTTTTCGTTGATCAGCAGGGTTTGGTGTTTCTGCCAGTCAGCCCAGGCCTTGGCCGAGACGTGGTCAAAAATATCCTGACCTTTGGCGCCCGGGAAAGGGGCGCGGTCCAGCGCGGGCAATTCTTCTTTGTACTTGCGGCACATTACGGTGCGGGTCATGGCGACTCTCCTGCATTCAAGACGGCGGCCGCGCGTTCGAGCAAGGTTTTGACCGGGGCGGCGAGGCCCAGGCGCGGCGGGGTGGCGAGGTTATACCAGAGCCAGTCGGCCTCGGCCACGTGATGGGCGGCCTCCTGCACCTGAACCAGCCAGGGTTCGATGGACAGCTGGAAATGGCTGAACGTGTGAACGAGGTTCGGCAGCGCCTGCTGCTCGCCCATGGTTAGCGAGTGCTGATCGGCGAGATGTTGCAGGTCATCGAGGTCGTCGAGTTCCGGCAGGCTCCACAGACCGCCCCACAAACCGCTCGAGGGGCGACGGTAGAGCAGAATCGCGCCGTCGCCGTTGGCCAGCATCGGCATCAGCGTGCGCTTCTGCGGAATGGCTTTGCGCGGCTTGGGAATCGGGTAGCGGGTTTCCAGGCCGAGCATGTGCGCCTCGCAGCCACGCTCCAGCGGGCACAGCAGGCAGCTCGGTTTGCTACGCGTGCACAGTGTGGCGCCGAGATCCATCATCGCCTGGGTGTAGGCGTTGACCCGATCGTGCGGCGTAAAGCGTTCAGCGGTGGCCCACAGTTGTTTGGCGACCTTCGGCTCGCCGGGGTAGCCCTCTTGCGCAGTAAAACGCGCCAGCACGCGTTTGACGTTGCCGTCGAGGATCGGCGCGCGCAGGCCCATGCTGATGCTCGCGATGGCGCCGGCAGTGGACAGACCAATGCCTGGTAGATCGGTAAGCTTTTCAACGTCACGCGGAAACTCGCCAGCGTATTGGCTGACGACGATCTTCGCAGTCTTCTGCAAATTGCGCGCGCGGGTGTAGTAACCCAGCCCGGTCCACAGGTGCAGCACTTCGTCTTCGGGGGCTTCTGCCAGCGCTTCGACCGTCGGCAGCGCGGCCATGAAACGGTCGAAGTAATTGAGCACGGTGCTGACCTGGGTCTGCTGCAACATGATCTCCGACACCCACACCCGATACGGGTTGATGTTCTGCTGCCAAGGCAGATCGTGGCGGCCGTGGCGGTCGAACCAATCCAGCACCGCCGTGGAAAATTGCTCCGCTCTCATCGCTTGAACAGCCCCTTCAATGCGTTTTTCAGTTCCGGGCTGACCTTGTCACCGAGTTTTTCGTCGATTTTTTCGCTGAGCTTGTCGCCGGCCAGTTTAGTTGCGACCTGACCGAGGCGATCGTTGTCGACACGGCAGGCCTTGGCGCCCAATTCCAGCGGGCCACGGCAGCGCAGTGGCCATTCGATGCCGACGAATTTTTCGCCGACCTGACACGCCGGATCCGGCATGGCGCTGGTGTCGCCTTCGACGATGATGCCGACGCGATAGTCCATGCCGAGCACGCGCAAGTCGATGTCGCCGTCACCGTTGACGGTCATGCCGGGGATGCGCACTTTCAGGTCCGGGTTGCTGGCAATGCCATTGCGGAAAGTCAGGTTGCCCTTGAGTTCCTGGAATGGCGTGTCTTTACCGCGTGGTTCGCCGCTGAGGGTTTTGCGGTTAAGCGTGGCGATGCCTTTGCACAGTTGCTGTTCAAGATTGGCGTTGAGCAGCACGCCGTTGTTGATCACGAAACTGGCGTTGCCGTTAAGCGTATCGATCAGCGCCTGCTGGCTGTTGCCGCTGCCAGTGACATTGCTGGTGAGGGTTACCAGGCCTTTGACGGGCGGGTTCTTGCCTTGGCTTTCGAGGATTTTTTCTACAGGCACGCGATTGAGCTTGGTCTGCAGGTTCAGCACAGGCGCGCTCGGGCGTACATCGAGGGTGCCATTGGCGGCGAAACCGCCGTTGTACAGTTCGCCGCTCAGGTTGGTCAGGGTCAGCAAGCCGCCTTGGCCGGTGGCTTTCAGTGCGGCGTTCTGGATCGGCAGTTTGTCGAGGGTCAGTTGGCCGAAGGTCAGATCGGCATCGACGTCGAGTTTGGCCAGGCGCTCAACCGGTAACAGGCGCTCGGTGCTCCAGGCGGTTTTGCTTGGTTTGTCCGGCAGTGGAGTAGAGCCGGCACCGGCCATGGCATCGGCTTCGGTGCTGGCGACTTCGGCCTGACGCACTTGCGTGGCGCTGTTGGCTTGTGCCGATTTCGGCGGCAGGTAGCGGTCAGCGTTGAACGTATCGGCCTTGAGAATTGCCCGCAGCGATTGTTTGGCGAAGTCTTCGACGGCGATGCGGCCGCTGAAGCTGCTGTCGTCGAGTTTCAGGTTGATGTTGTCGAAGGCGATGCTGGTTGGCGTGGCGGCAACGCGGCTGACCAATTCGACTTTGCTCAGACTGCCCTCGGCCATGGCCGGCAGTTTCTGACCGATGCTGTCGACGAATTTCGCCAGATCGAACTGGGCGATGGAGAGCCCGCCAGTGATTTGCGGGGTCTTGTCGAGGTCATTGGCTTTCAGCTCACCCAAGGCGCGCAACTGGTTGGCAGAGATTTTGATACCGGTCCATTCGGCGACGTTCGCCGCTTTATCCAGCGATAACTGGCCCTGAGCTGCGAAGGTCATGGTCTTGCCTTGCAACGGATCGCCGGCCAGTTCGCCGGACAGCTTCATGTCTTCGAATTTGTAGCGCTGCAGTGCGCGCTCGATGCGCAGTTCGCCAGTGAGCTCGGTACGCACGCGCAGGACCGGCTGGTTGGTGCCGAGGAATGCCGTGGCTTTCACCGGAATATTCGTCGAATCGTGTACCGGGCCGGTGCTCAACTGGATGCTCTCGGCGCTGAATTGCTTGCCGGTCAGCTCGTCGTTGTATTCAACGCGGGCGTTGTTGACGGTCAGGCTGTCGATGTCGAGGCGGATCGGCTGTGGCGGTTTTTCCGGTTGGGCAGGGGCTTGTGCAGTGGCTGCGCTAGCAGGTGCCGGGCTGCCGGCAGGTGCGGCGGCTGTCGGTACCTTGCCAATGTCTTCCCAGTTGCCGTGGCCGTTTTTGTCGCGTTTCAGGCGCAGGTTCAGCCCTTCAACGCGGACATCGCTCATTTGCACTTCGCGGCGCAACAGCGGCAGTACCCGCACGGACAGGCCGAGCATCTGCAAATCGGCATACGGTTCAGTCGGATTGATCAGGGTGGCAACGCTGGCCTCGTGCAGTTCCAGGCCGAGCCACGGGAACAGGCTCCAGCCGATGTCGCCATTGAGCGTCAGCTCGATGTGGGCCTTGTCGCGGGCTATCTGGCGAATCTCGTCTTTGTAATCGTTGGGATCGAAGAGGTGGGTCAGGGCAAAACCTGCCGCCACAATGATCAGCAACAATCCGAGAAGTACCAG
Organism: Pseudomonas sp. P4_D7; assembly: GCF_056401755.1. NCBI lineage: Bacteria > Pseudomonadati > Pseudomonadota > Gammaproteobacteria > Pseudomonadales > Pseudomonadaceae > Pseudomonas > Pseudomonas sp. P4_D7. The sequence goes on from NZ_JBFUIR010000002.1 coordinate 56,211, forward strand.
ACCCAGGATTTTGCCGAACGCTTTCATGGGCGAGTCCTTGTAGTTAGTCGAATTCGTAATTTAGCCGGGGAGTATAGCGCTGCAATTGCCCGGTTCGGTGTGGCGTCATGTTGCCATTACCTCCAGCGGGAGGTGTAACTTCGCTGCGATTGCCAAGGCTTCAGGATGCCCGGCAGGCGCCAGCAGACGCAGTTCAGCCCCCGCTTGCGACGCCATTTTCTGCGCTTGGTTCACCAGCCGTTCAGCAACCCCACGGCGACGGGTAACTTTTCGTACGCATAAATGGGACAAGTACCAAACGTCGTGGTGCCTCTGTAGACGAGCGGCACCGAGCAGGCGGTCGTTGAAACGCCCGGCAATAAAACTTCCCTCGGCGAGCGTGCGGTCGATCAGATTGTTTTCACCGGAAAACGGCGCAAACAGCCAGTCCGGCGCGTCGCGATAAATCTTCCGCAAATCCTCCTGATCCTGATAATTGGCGGCGTTCAGCGCTTGTACGACGATTGGCATGGCGTTTTCCTGAGTGATACGAGATCAGACGACAGAAAAAAGGTGATATCAGTTTGGTTTTTCTGTCACGTGCAAATGGTAACCTTCGCCCGTTCGTCCGTCCTTCTGCGACTTAACGTCGCGCCTTCAAGGAGCTTCACCCAAAAAAACGGTCATGCCTGCGTGCATAAAGGCCGGGGGTGAATAGTGGCTGGCGAACCATACTAATAATTGGGGGATACACAATGAGCACGAGCATCACGGCGGACGGCCTCAAAGCCGATCAGCCCGCGTTCCTGTCCAAGGAACGCATCATCGCCAAGCCCGGTTTCAACCGTTGGCTAGTCCCACCGGCCGCTCTGGCCATCCACCTGTGCATCGGCATGGCCTATGGCTTTTCGGTGTTCTGGTTGCCGCTGTCCAAGGCGCTGGGCGTCACCGCTCCGGTGGCTTGCGCACCGGACATGAGCTTCATCGCACAGGTATTTTCGTCGAACTGCGACTGGCCGATCTCGATGCTCGGCTGGATCTACACGCTGTTCTTCATCTTCCTCGGCTGCTCGGCAGCGATCTGGGGTGGCTGGCTGGAACACGCGGGGCCACGCAAGGCCGGTGTCGTATCTGCACTGTGCTGGTGCGGCGGTCTGCTGATCTCCGCGTTGGGTATTTATACCCACCAGATCTGGCTGATGTGGCTTGGCTCTGGCGTGATCGGCGGTATCGGTCTGGGCCTGGGCTATATCTCGCCGGTCTCGACCCTGATCAAGTGGTTCCCGGACAAGCGCGGCATGGCTACCGGCATGGCAATCATGGGCTTCGGTGGCGGCGCGATGGTTGGTGCACCGCTGGCAACCGCGCTGATGAGCCACTTCGCTTCGCCAACCGGTGTCGGCGTCTGGCAGAGCTTCGTCGCCATGGCCGCGATCTACTTCGTGTTCATGATCGGTGGTGCTCTGGCTTACCGCGTTCCGCCAACCGGCTGGAAACCTGAAGGCTGGACCGCTCCGGCGAAGAAAGCCTCGAACTCGATGATCACCCACCGTCACGTGCACGTGAATGTGGCGTGGAAAACCCCGCAATTCCGTCTGGTCTGGCTGGTGCTGTGCCTGAACGTGTCTGCCGGCATCGGCATCCTCGGCATGGCTTCGCCACTGCTGCAGGAAGTGTTCGGCGGCAAACTGCTGGGTGTCGATGTGCCGTTTGGTCAGCTCGACGCCGGGCAACTGGCTTCGATCGCTGCGATTGCTGCCGGTTTCACCGGTCTGCTCAGCCTGTTCAATATCGGTGGCCGCTTCTTCTGGGCTTCGTTCTCGGACTACCTGGGCCGCAAAAACACCTACTTCGTGTTCTTCGCCCTGGGTTTTGCCCTGTACGCGCTGATCCCGAACATGGGCCATTTGGGCAACGTTGCGCTGTTCGTGGCGGCGTTCTGCATCATTCTGTCGATGTACGGCGGCGGTTTTGCCACGGTGCCGGCGTATCTGGCCGACCTGTTCGGTACGCAGATGGTCGGTGCGATCCACGGTCGTCTGCTGACCGCTTGGGCTGCGGCCGGCGTGCTCGGTCCGGTGCTGGTGAACTACCTGCGTGAGTATCAGTTGAGCATCGGCGTTGAACGCGCTGCCGCTTACGACATCACCCTGTACATCCTCGCAGGCCTGCTGGTGCTGGGCTTCCTGTGCAACCTGCTGGTGCGTCCGGTGGCTGACAAATACTTCATGACCGACGCTGAGCTGGCTGCCGAACAGGCGCTGGGTCACGACAAAGGTGCTGATGCCAGCACGGTCCTGGAGTGGAAAGCCGCCCCGGGCAGCAAGCCGCTGGCGATCGCTGCGTGGCTGGTGGTGGGTATTCCGTTGGCGTGGGGTGTGTGGGTTACCCTGCAGAAAACGGCGGTACTGTTTCACTAAGGTGTTAGCTGAATAAACACCGAACCTGTGGGAGCGAGCCTGCTCGCGAAGACGGAATATCAGTCGACATAAGTGTTGGCTGACCCACCGCATTCGCGAGCAAGCTCGCTCCCACATTTGTTTTTGCGCTGCCTGTAATGGCTTGTATGGACATGTCTACCCGCGACAGCCGGGCGTTCTATCCGTCAGCCATCTCACCTCTCGTGTTTCTGTTTGCGCCTCGCGTGCCTATAATGGCTGCCTTTTTCGCCCAATGATTTTGCGGAGCTGGTGATGGCCGAACGTAAGGCGTCTGTCGAGCGCGACACTCTGGAAACCCAGATCAAAGCCTCGATCAACCTTGATGGCACCGGAAAGGCCCGATTCGATATCGGTGTTCCTTTTCTTGAGCACATGCTGGATCAGATCGCCCGTCACGGGTTGATCGACCTGGATATTGAATGCAAGGGCGATCTGCATATCGACGACCACCATACGGTGGAAGATGTCGGTATCACCCTCGGCCAGGCGTTTGCCAAAGCCATCGGCGATAAAAAAGGCATCCGTCGCTACGGTCATGCTTACGTGCCGCTCGATGAAGCGCTGTCGCGCGTCGTCATCGACTTCTCCGGTCGTCCAGGCCTGCAGATGCACGTGCCGTACACCCGCGCCACCGTCGGCGGCTTCGACGTTGACCTGTTCCAGGAGTTCTTCCAGGGCTTCGTCAACCACGCGCTGGTCAGTCTGCACATCGACAACCTGCGTGGCACCAACACCCACCACCAGATCGAAACCGTGTTCAAGGCTTTCGGCCGCGCGCTGCGCATGGCTGTCGAGCTGGATGAGCGCATGGCCGGGCAAATGCCATCGACCAAAGGCGTTCTGTAATGCAGACGGTTGCAGTTATCGATTACGGCATGGGCAACCTGCACTCGGTGGCCAAAGCCCTCGAGCACGTCGGCGCCGGTAAAGTGCTGATCACCAGCGATGCAGCCGTGATTCGCGAAGCTGACCGCGTGGTGTTCCCCGGTGTTGGCGCAATTCGCGATTGCATGGCGGAGATCCGTCGCCTCGGCTTCGATTCACTGGTGCGTGAAGTCAGTCAGGATCGTCCGTTCCTCGGTATCTGTGTCGGCATGCAAGCGTTGCTCGACACCAGTGAAGAGAACGACGGCGTCGACTGCATCGGCCTGTTCCCGGGCGCGGTGAAGTTCTTCGGCAAAGACCTGCATGAAGACGGCGAGCACCTGAAAGTCCCGCACATGGGCTGGAACGAGGTGAAGCAGAAGGTCAGCCACCCGTTGTGGCACGACATTCCGGACATGGCGCGTTTTTACTTCGTGCACAGCTACTACATCGCCGCCGCCAACGCGCGGCAGGTGGTCGGTGGCGGTCATTACGGTGTCGATTTCGCTGCGGCGCTGGCCGATGGCTCGCGCTTCGCCGTGCAGTTCCACCCGGAGAAGAGCCATACCCATGGCCTGCAATTGCTGCAGAACTTCGCTGCGTGGGACGGTCGCTGGTAAATGGCTGCCAAGAAGTCCAAGCCGCCGATTCTGACCCTCACTCCCGAACAGGAGAACGAGGCCAATCGCAAGATTCAGCGGTTCATGGAAGACCGTTTCGAACTGGATCTCGGTTCGTTCGAAGCGGCGGAAATTCTTGAGCTGTTTACCCGCGAAATTGCTCCGCACTATTACAACAGGGCGATTTTCGATGTGCAGACCCACCTCAAAGAGCGGTTTGAAAGCATCGAAAGCGACCTGTGGGCGCTCGAGAAAAACTGATTTCCGAGCCAAGCTGAACATTCAAATTTGAAGGTTTGCCAGATGCTGATTATTCCCGCTATCGATCTTAAAGACGGTGCCTGCGTACGTTTGCGTCAGGGCCGCATGGAAGATTCCACGGTGTTCTCCGATGACCCGGTGAGCATGGCTGCCAAGTGGGTGGAGGGCGGTTGCCGCCGTCTGCATCTGGTCGATCTGAACGGCGCGTTCGAAGGCCAGCCAGTCAACGGCGAAGTGGTGACTGCGATCGCCAAGCGCTATCCGACTTTGCCGATCCAGATCGGTGGCGGCATCCGTTCGCTGGAAACCATCGAGCACTACGTCAAGGCTGGCGTGAGCTACGTGATCATCGGCACCAAAGCCGTGAAAGATCCAGCGTTCGTCGCTGAAGCCTGCCGCGCGTTCCCGGGCAAGATCATCGTCGGTCTGGACGCCAAAGACGGTTTCGTCGCCACCGATGGCTGGGCTGAAATCAGCACCGTGCAGGTCATCGATCTGGCCAAGCAGTTTGAAGCCGACGGCGTCTCCTCGATCGTTTATACCGACATCGCCAAAGACGGCATGATGCAGGGTTGCAACGTGCCGTTCACCGCTGCGCTGGCCGCTGCTACCAAGATCCCGGTGATCGCTTCCGGCGGCATCCACAATCTGGGTGACATCAAGTCGCTGCTCGACGCCAAAGCACCAGGCATCATCGGCGCCATCACCGGCCGGGCGATTTACGAAGGCACCCTCGACGTCGCCGAAGCGCAAGCTTTCTGCGATTCGTACCAAGGCTGAGGACTGACCATGGCGCTGGCCAAACGCATCATCCCTTGCCTGGACGTGGACAACGGCCGGGTCGTCAAAGGTGTGAAGTTCGAAAACATTCGTGACGCCGGTGACCCGGTGGAAATCGCCCGTCGTTATGACGAGCAGGGTGCCGACGAGATTACCTTTCTCGACATCACCGCCAGCGTCGATGGTCGCGACACCACGCTGCATACTGTCGAGCGCATGGCCAGCCAGGTGTTTATCCCGCTSACCGTCGGCGGCGGCGTGCGCACCGTGCAGGACATCCGCAACCTGCTCAATGCCGGTGCGGACAAGGTGTCGATCAACACCGCTGCCGTGTTCAACCCGGAGTTCGTCGGTGAAGCGGCGCAGCATTTCGGCTCGCAGTGCATCGTTGTCGCCATCGACGCGAAGAAAGTCTCCGGCCCGGGCGAAACCCCGCGCTGGGAAATCTTCACCCACGGCGGGCGCAAGCCAACCGGCCTCGACGCGGTCGAGTGGGCGAAGAAAATGGAAGGCCTCGGTGCTGGTGAAATCCTGCTGACCAGCATGGATCAGGACGGCATGAAAAACGGTTTCGATCTCGGCGTGACCCGCGCGATCAGCGATGCGCTGGGCATCCCGGTGATCGCTTCCGGCGGCGTCGGCAATCTGCAGCACTTGGCTGACGGCATTCTCGAGGGCCATGCCAGTGCGGTGCTGGCGGCGAGTATTTTCCACTTCGGCGAATACACCGTGCAGGAAGCCAAGGCCTATATGGCGCATCGCGGGATCGTGATGCGTTAAGCGTCACGATCGATACAGGCCAGTGGACAGCATGGCGCACCCAAGGCACTCTTGGGCACGCCATGGATTCCGGTAGCCCGACATGATCAAACGCCTGCTTCTTGTTCTCGCCAGTGCATCGATGTTGCTCATCAACACCGCCCGCGCCGAAAACAGTCCCGACACCGATCTGGTGCTCCTCACCGAAAATTTCCCGCCGTATAACATGGCGAAAAACGGCAAGAACTTCGCCCAGGGCGAGAACATCAATGGCATCGCCACCGACATCGTGCGCGAAGTGTTCCAGCGTGCCGGCATCACTTACAGCCTGACCCTGCGCTTTCCTTGGGAGCGCGTCTACAAACTGGCTCTGGAAAATCCCGGTTATGGCGCCTTCGTGATGGCGCGTCTGCCGGACCGCGAAAAGCTCTTCAAATGGGTCGGCCCGATCGGTCCGGATGACTGGATCATGCTGGCCAAGGCTGACAGCAAGATCACCCTCGAAACCCTCAATGATGCGCGCAAGTACAAGATCGGTGCCTACAAGGGCGATGCGATTGCCGAGACACTGACCAAACAAGGTCTGAAGCCGATAGTAGTGCTGCGCGATCAGGACAACGCGAAGAAACTGGTCAATGGTCAGATCGACCTGTGGGCCACCGGTGATCCTGCCGGGCGTTATCTGGCGCGGCAGGACGGTGTCACCGGTCTCAAGACCGTGCTGCGCTTCAACAGTGCAGAACTGTATCTGGCGCTGAACAAGGACGTCTCCGACGAAGTGGTCGCCAAGCTTCAGGCTGCGCTGGATCAGTTGCGCAAAGAAGGCGTGGTGGACGAAATCATGGGGCGGTATCTATAACGACATCCAGGCCCGATGATGGCTGCTCTTTAGCGTTGGCGCCATCGGTGCCAGATATTGCCGGGGTGTCTGTCGTCAGCGGCGGACACGCGCTGGCGAGCTCAACGGACTCCGGCGGATATTGCGTCAGCAGAACGCTTGAATCATCGGTATAACCAAAGTCGACCGCCACTTGAGTACCGTCTTCCCGTACCAACTCGTAATGGCTTTGCATCTGATAAACCGCGACGGCTGTTTGCTTCGGCGCCATGGCAACAACCACTTGAGATCGTAGCTCGTTCCAACCGTTGGAAGACGTTTCGGTGCGGGTCAAACTTTTTGGCAGGCAGGCCGAGAATTTTGTCATGCGGATATCGCTGAGAGGCACGGTCGGCCAGGCTTTGACGATTTCCATGGCGGTAAAACTATGGAACATGCGCATTGTCACCGCGTTCTGCAGACGTGGTGCTGTCCATTTAACGGCCCGATGCTTGTCCGATTCATTGCGCTCGTGACCAATGAGCACATATTCGTCAGTTCTCTTCAGTTCGTAGTAAGGCGAATTGCGAAATTGTTCGCCGGGATGAGCATGATCTCGCACTGCGAACCAAGGCAGGCGGGCAATCTGGGTGACGGTGGCGGGTTCGTTCACTACGGGCTTCGTGTATCCGGTGAGGGTCGGAATTTGCGGCGATGCGCTGACTTGCAGCGGAATTTGCATGCGCAAGCCATACGCCGTCGAAGGTGCTGCAGGCTTGCTGTAGCCCTGGATGCCCACGAAGGTGCCGGGCGCAAAATGGATGTCGCCTGCGGCGGCAGTCGACGGTTCGATGCCAAAGGCGCTGAAACTGAGCTTGGCACCGCTGCCCTTGTCATTCCAGATCAGATCACCGACGTTCGCTGCTATGACCAGGTCGAGCCTGACGCAGCGCACCGAGTTCAACGAAGGTTTGCAGTGATCGTTGGAGCATACGAGCCCCAGAGCGACGTAACCGACGGGTGCCAGAGGTCGCCAGATCGACATGCGAGTAACACCGGGCGCTCCGGTTTCTTTCCAGACCAGTTCAAAATCGGCAGGGCGGGCCAGTGCCTTTCCTTTAGTGCTTAAGGACCCTGCCATATCTTTCTCGCAGACCACGGCTGCGACCATTTCGCCATTGATATTGGCGTCGCCGGGAAAGAGCACGTCGCCCAGCGGAAAGTAGCCCGGCAATGCATCCGGAGCAGGAGTGGGGCGCCAGAATGTGGCAGGTTTGGCTTTTGAGCCGTTAGTGCTCCAGACCCGGTGAAACTCCGTGGTGAAGTTGATCAGCAGATTGTCCTGCATGATCGGTTCCATTGGCATGGGATGCGCTGCGGTGTTGTCTTCAATAGTCATGATGATTCCTGATAGTTGAAAGCGACGCGAGGGCGTCGCGACCTGTTGCAGGTCGCACTATCGGGAATGGGGACGGTTTCCGGGTGGTAACTATGTATGTGCTAGCGTCACAGGGTATTACCGGTAAACCCCGTCTTTACCATGACTGGCCATGGCGCGATTGCTGCGCAGGCTGATCATCTGTTTGATATCGATCCAGTCGATTCCCTGGCCCTTCAACTTCGGCAGTTCGCGCTCGAGCACCGCCAGTGTCTGCGGATAGGGATGGCCGATCATCACCGCCGAACCCTGCTTGCGCGCCAGGCTGATCGCGGTCTGCAACTGCGTGTAGATCGCTGCCTCAGTGCGCTCGTCATCAAGAAACACGTCCCGCGAGACACTGGCCAGATCGATCTTCTGCGCCTGCTGCGCCGCCACGGTCTGGGCGCTGGTGCGGCTGTCGACGAAGAACTTGTGCCGGCGCTGCAGTTCGCCCATCAACCAGGCCATCGCCACCGGTTGCGCAGTCATGCGGCTGCCCATGTGGTTATTGATGCCGGCAGTGTAGGGGACCATTTTGAACGCGGCGTTGAGGCGTTTTTCCAGTTCTTCGATGGGCAGTTCGGGGTGCCAGGCATAGGGACCGGTGGCCGGGTCCATGGGCATGTGCAGGATAACGATCTTGCCGGCGCGATGGGCTTCGCGGGCAAACTCGGTGGCGTGCGGGGTGTCCGGCATGATCGCCGTGGTCACCGGGCCGGGCAGGGCCAGCACGCGGCGATCCCGGGGCAGGTTCTGCCCCAGGTCGTCGATGATCAATGTCAGGTAGGCTTTGTGTGGCTTTGGGCTGGCGGGCTCTGCGTGAGCAGCACCCGCCAGACAGCACAACAGAACGAGGACGAAACGCAGCGACATCCTCAACGGCCGGACGTGATGCTCAGCCCTTTGAGCAGGCTCAGGGCCTGGGCCAATTGATAGTCATCATCCTGCGGCATGGCTTTGGGCTTGGCGCCGGAGCCGGTTGGTTTGTCCGCGCCGCCGTTGCCATTGCCCAGGTGACCTTGCAGGTCGGCTTCCTTGAAGTAATCGCCATCGGCCTCGTTGGTGATCTTGGCCTTGCGCACTTCGATGTCCGGAACGATGCCCTGCGCCTGAATCGAACGACCATTCGGCGTGAAGTACAGCGCGGTAGTGATCTTCAATGCACGGTCATTGTTCAGCGGCAGTACGGTTTGTACCGAGCCTTTGCCGAAACTGGTGGTGCCCATGACCACCGCGCGTTTCTGGTCCTGCAGGGCGCCGGCGACGATTTCCGAAGCCGAGGCACTGCCACCATTGATCAGCACGACCATCGGCACGGCTTCACTTTCGTCTTTGCCGGTGGCCGAGAAACGCAGTTCGGAATTGGCGATGCGGCCTTTGGTGTAAACGATCAGACCTTTGGTGATGAAATGGTCGACCACTTCCACCGCCGCTTGCAACACGCCGCCCGGGTTGTTGCGCAGGTCGAGAATGATGCCGTTGAGCTTCTTGCCGTTGTCCTTGCGCAGCTTGGCCAGGGCCTTGGAAACCTCTTCGCCGGTCTTGACCTGGAACTGGGTGATGCGGATGTACGCATAACCGGTTTCCAGCAGCTGCGCCTTGACGCTCTTCACCTGAATCACCGCACGGGCCAGGGTCACGTCGAACGGCGTACCGCCGTCGCGTACCAGGGTCAGGGTGATTTTCTGGCCGATCTTGCCGCGCATTTTGTCGACGGCTTCGGTCATGGTCTGGCCGCGCGTCGGCTGACCGTTGATCTTGACGATGAAGTCGCCGGCCTGAATGCCGGCCTTCGACGCCGGGGTGTCATCGATTGGCGAGACGACTTTGATGAAACCGTCTTCGGCGCCGACTTCGATGCCCAGGCCGCCGAACTCACCGCTGGTGCTTTCCTGCAGCTCGGTGAAGTCTTCCGGGCCAAGATAAGCCGAGTGCGGATCAAGGTTGCTGAGCATGCCCTTGATCGCGTTTTCCAGCAGGGTCTTGTCGTCCACCGGTTCGACGTAAGCGGCTTTGATCCGGTCCATGACCTCGGCAAAGGTGCGCAATTCTTCCAGCGGCAACGGTGCCTTGGAAGTCGCGGCAGTGCCTGCCGGAGCGACGGCCGGGGCCGGTTGAGCGGCGAACGCCAGAGGCGCGCCGATCACCAGGGCGATCGTCAGGGCCAGCGAGGTAAGGCGGGACAAATGCAGCATGTCGAACGAACTCCTGAATTAGGCGGCACGCTTATCCTTGCGCGCGGCACCATTGTGCTGGATCACTCGGGTGACCCTGCTGACGAATTGCGAAATACAGCGCTGATGTGTCCTGGCCGCCACTGTTACCGACAGTGGAGATGGACTCACCGGCTTTAACCACGTCACCGGCTGACTTGAGCAGTGTCTGGTTGTGACCGTAAAGACTCAGAAAACCGTTGCCGTGGTCGAGGATCACCAGCAGCCCGGCGCCGCGCAGCCAGTCGGCGAACACCACGCGACCACCGTGTACGGCATGCACCTGGCTGCCGGCGGAGGCGCTGATCATTACGCCGTCCCACTTGGTGCGGGCGTCGTCGCCACGGGATTCGCCGAAGCGTGCCAACAATCGACCATCAACCGGCCAAGGAAGTTTTCCCCGGGTTGCAGCAAAAGGGCCACCGAAGGTCTCGCCGCTGCTGGAGACCAGCGCGCCGGGAGTGGATCTAGCGGGTTTTCGTGGGGCGTCGCTGTTTTCAGCCTGCGCCTCACGCAAACGCTTTTTTTCCGCTTCCTGCTGGGCGATCAGCGCTTTCTGCCGCGCTTCTTCTGCCTCACGGGCCTGGCGGGCCAGGGTTTCCTCAATGGTTTTAAGGACTTTAGACAGGTCTGCCTGATCTTGCTCGCGCGCGGCGAGTTTCTGGTCGCGGGCCTTCACGTCATCGTTAAGCTTGGCGAGCACTTGCTGGCGTTCCTTGCGGACATTTTCCAGTTCGTCGCGCTGGGTATCGAGGCTGCTTTTCTGTACCAGCAATTGCGCCTGCTGGGCGGCAATGTCTTTTTCGACATTGGCCAGTTGGCGCAGGGTTTCGTTGAAGTTCTTCAGCTGTTCCAGGCGGGCCTGGCTCAGGTAATCGTAATAGGTGAGGGTGCGGGCGAATTTCTCGGGATTCTGCTGGTTGAGCAGCAGCTTGAGGTATTCCTGCCGACCGTTCTGATAGGCCGCGCGGGCCTGAATGGCGATCAGTCGCTGCTGCTCAGTGCGCGCGCTCTGGAGTTTTTTTTTCTCTGCATCGAGTCGCTGCAGCTCGGATTCGCTTTTCTGCAGTTCTTTCTGCAGCGCGTCGACCTGCTTCTGCAGTTTACCCAGCTCGGTTTCAGTGCCCTTGAGCTCTTTCTGTACGCCGGACTTTTCTTCCTGGACTTTGCTCAGCAGCTTTTTCAGCTCGGCAATGTCCTGACGCGTGGCGTCCAACTGTTGTTGGGTTTGCGCGCGCTCGTCAGCGAAGGCCGGTTGGAGCAGGCAGGTCAGAGCGAGGGCGATCAGGACGCGGAGCATAGAGGCGGGCGGCACCAGGGTAATGGACGGCCTAGTATGCCCGCCCGAGGCTGCAAAAAAAACGCCCAATTGGGGCTGTGTGATAACTGGCCTGAAAAACACCACAAACCAATGTAGGAGTGAGTCTGCTCGCGATGGCTTACTGACATTCAACAGAGTAGTTGACTGTCAGATGGCTATCGCGAGCAGGCTCACTCCTGCAGGGTTTTGCGGTGTTTTGGTGATTCGGGTCAGACCAGAATCGAAGTGCCAGTCATTTCCGCCGGTTTTTCCAGGCCCAGCAGCTTCAGCATGGTTGGTGCCACGTCCGCCAGCACGCCGCCTTCACGGACCTTGAGGTCGCGCTTGCCGACGTAAATGAACGGTACCGGCTCGGTGGTGTGCGCGGTGTGCGCCTGGCCGGTGGATTCATCGGCCATTTGCTCGACGTTGCCGTGGTCAGCGGTGATCAGCGCTTCGCCGCCAACCTTCTCCAGCGCTTCGACAATGCGCCCGACGCAGGTATCAAGGCATTCCACAGCCTTCACCGCCGCGTCGAACACGCCGCTGTGGCCGACCATGTCGCCGTTGGCGTAGTTGACCACGATCACGTCGTAACGCTGGTTTTCGATGGCGTCGACGATGCGGTCTGTGACTTCCGGCGCGCTCATTTCCGGCTGCAAGTCGTAAGTGGCGACTTTCGGCGATGGAATCAGGATGCGCTCTTCGCCCGGGAACGGTTCTTCACGACCGCCGGAGAAGAAGAAGGTCACGTGGGCGTATTTTTCGGTTTCAGCGATGCGCAGCTGGGTTTTGCCGTTTTTCGCCAGATAGTCGCCGAGGACGTTTTCCAGGCTGCCCGGGGCGAACGCCGAGGGTGCAGGGATGCTCGCTGCGTATTGGGTCAACATCACAAAACCGGCCAGTTTCGGCTGGCGCGCGCGTTCGAAATCCTTGAAGTCGTCTTCGACGAACACGCGAGTCAGCTCGCGGGCGCGGTCGGCGCGGAAGTTCATGAACACCACGGCGTCGCCGTCTTCGACTTTCACCGGCTCACCGATGGTCGTGGCTTTGACGAATTCGTCGCTCTCGCCGCGCGCATAAGCGGCGTCCAGACCTTCCTGCGCAGTGGCGGCGTGGAATTCGCTGTTGCCGTCGACGATCAGGTTGTAGGCCTGAGCCACACGGTCCCAGCGGTTGTCACGGTCCATGGCGAAGTAGCGGCCGATGATGCTGGCGATGCGGCCCTTGCCCAGTGCCTGGAAGGTCGCATCGAGTAGTTCGATGGACGACGCAGCGCTTTTCGGTGGGGTGTCGCGACCGTCAAGGAAAGCGTGCAGGTAGATTTTTTTGGCGCCGCGCTTGAAGGCCAGTTCGGCCATGGCGATCAGGTGATCCTGGTGGCTGTGTACGCCGCCATCGGAGAGCAGACCCATGAAGTGCACGGCTTTGCCGGCGGCCACGGCTTTGTCCACAGCGGCGCAGATGGTCGGGTTCTCGAAGAACTCGCCGTCGCGGATCGCTTTGGTCACGCGGGTAAAGTCCTGATACACCACGCGGCCGGCGCCAAGGTTCATGTGGCCGACTTCGGAGTTGCCCATCTGGCCGTCCGGCAGGCCGACGTCCATGCCGCTGCCCGAAATCAAGCCGTTGGGCACAGTGGCCCACAGGCGATCCAGAACAGGCTTCTTCGCCGCAAAAACGGCGTTGGATTCGGGGCTGTCGCTGTGACCGAAGCCGTCGAGAATCATCAGGACCAAAGGTTTAGGCGTGGTAGTCATGGAATCCACTCGTGGCTAATAAAGAAGAGGGCGATGGAAAAGGGAGTTGGAGTTTAAAGCTAAGTTCCGACCGCGTCACCGCCGGACGGGGTTTGGCCGACCATAGTGGCTGTGTATACTGGCCGACATTTTAACGCCCTGGAACCTCCTTCGATGGTTGCTCACCTGATTGAATTTGCCACTAACCACTACATTCTTGTCGGTATCTTCGTCGTACTGCTGGCTCTGCTGCTGGCGCACACGATGCAGGGCGGCGGTAAAAGCCTGAGCACCGGCGAGCTGACCGCGTTGGTCAACAAAGACGCAGGCGTGGTGGTGGACATCCGTCCGGCCAAGGATTTTGCTGCCGGCCACATCGTTGGCGCGGTGAACATTCCCCAGGACAAACTGGCTGCGCGTATCGGCGAGCTGGAAAAACACAAGGCCAAGACCATCATTCTGGTCGACGCGCTGGGCCAGACCGCTGGCACACACGCCCGCGAGCTGATGAAATCCGGCTTCACCGCCGCCAAGCTGTCCGGCGGGATCTCCAGCTGGAAAGGCGACAACCTGCCGTTGGTGAAGTGATATGAGCGAAGTCATCGTCTACTCCAGCGATTACTGCCCTTATTGCTCGCGAGCCAAGTACCTGCTCGAGAACAAAGGCGTGGCCTTCAAAGAGATCAAGGTCGATGGCAAGCCGCAAGTGCGCGCTGAAATGACCCAGAAAGCCGGACGTACGTCCGTGCCGCAGATCTGGATCGGCAGCAAGCACATCGGCGGTTGTGACGATTTGTATGCCCTGGAACGCGCCGGCAAGCTCGACGCGCTGCTCAAGGCCTGAACGGCTGCACCCACGTACAGCACTCCCTAAAAGACCCAAGATCGATAAGGATCTGAGATGACTGACCAACAGAACACTGCAGCCAGCGAAGAAGAAACCGCACCGCAATTCTCCTTGCAGCGCATCTACGTACGCGACCTGTCCTTCGAAGCCCCGAAAAGCCCGGCGATCTTCCGCCAGCAGTGGGATCCGGCGGTCGCTCTGGATCTGAACACTCGTCAGAAAGCGCTGGAAGGTGATTTTTACGAAGTCGTGCTGACCCTGTCCGTCACCGTGAAAAACGGTGAAGAAGTCGCCTTCATCGCTGAAGTGCAACAGGCCGGTATCTTCCTGATCAAGAACCTGGACGCGGCTTCGATGAGCCACACCCTGGGTGCGTTCTGCCCGAACATCCTGTTCCCGTACGCGCGCGAAACCTTGGACAGCCTGGTGACCCGTGGTTCGTTCCCGGCCCTGATGCTGGCCCCGGTGAACTTCGACGCCCTGTACGCGCAAGAGCTGCAGCGCATGCAGGAAAGCGGCGAGACGCCAACCGTTCAATAAGACGGTTCAGCGGCACCCCATGTGGGAGCGAGCCTGCTCGCGAAAGCGGTCTGTCAGACACTCAATGTTGCCTGACACTCCGTAATCGTGAGCAGGCTCGCTCCCACATTTGTTTTGTGGTGTTACTTGAAGTCGTTCTGGCGCCAGGCTTCGTACACGGCCACCGCTACGGTGTTGGACAGGTTCAGGCTGCGACAGCCTTCGCGCATCGGCAGGCGCAGGCGCTGTTCCGGCGGCAGCGCGTCGAGCACTTCCGGCGGCAGGCCACGGCTTTCCGGGCCGAAGATGAACGCATCGCCAGGAACGAACGCGGCATCATGAAACGGTCGCGAACCCTTGGTGGTGAACGCAAACAGTCTTGGATTGCCCAGGCTTTCCAGGCAACTGGCGAGGTTCGCGTGACGTTGCAGCGTGGCATATTCGTGGTAATCGAGACCGGCACGGCGCAGGCGCTTGTCGTCCATCTCGAAGCCCAGCGGTTCGATCAAATGCAGGTGGCAGCCGCTGTTGGCGCATAGCCTGATAACGTTGCCGGTATTCGGCGGAATTTCTGGTTGAAAAAGGATGACGTGAAACATGCACGGCTCCGAAGGTAAAGATGAGCGGCATTCTACGCCGCCTGTGGACAACCGTTCGAAACTATTGCCGCGAGTCATCGGTTCGCTGGCGATTGTCGGCTTGATGATCGGCTTGATGATCGGCCGCCTGACCACGCCGGATCCGACGGTGTTGCAGCAGGTCGAGGTGACGGATCAAGGGTTGGTGGTGTGGTTCAACAACGAGCCCAAGCTGCACGGCGAAATCATCGATGGCACGGTGGCGCTGCTGTTTCAGGCTGAGGGCCCGGCGCAGAAGGGCCAGCTCAAGCTCAATGGCAAAGATGTGAACTGGCGGACGCGAGCGAGTGACGGAGGGTTGTTGCTGACGGTGCTGGCGGCGCGGCCGCTGCAGGGCGATTGGGTCGGCAGTGAGGTCGATGACCGCTGGCGGCTGGAAATCCATCTCCGCGAGTAATAAAAGCGGGAATCCCTGACCTGCCTGTATCAGGGTTCCCAAAACGGGTGGACTTCGCTGCTAGCGTCGGTCCGGTGTAAAGAGGGAACCCCCGGCCTGCCTGTACCAAGGATCCCAAAAGGGTGGGCTCGTCGCGTTGCGGTATGAGCCCGGTGTAAAGAGGGGAATCCCCGGCCTGCCTGTACCAAGGTCCCCGAAACGGGTGGTGAATCGAATCACCTGTAAGAGGTATTGCAGGGGGCGTGCCAGGTTTTCATTTGCTGAAACAAAAAAGCTGATCAGAGACATCAAAGCCCCGAAATTCGGGGCTTTGATGTTTATGAAAACGGGTTTATCAGCGTTTTCAGGGTTGAGTTGTGGCGATGCGGCTGTGCGCGATCGCGGGTCATTGTGCATTGATGCGGTGCACGGTGGCCCCTCACCCTAACCCTCTCCCAGAGGGAGAGGGGACTGACCGAGTTGCTGGTTCAAGTTGCGCCGACCTGAAATATTGAGCCGAATTCAGGTTTCGAAAACATCCGGGATCTGCGCCCTCTCCCTCTGGGAGAGGGCTGAGATGGATCCTGAGCACGCAGCAATCCTCAAGCGAACAAACCGTTAACCCTCATCCCCCTCATCATCATCCCCGCCATCGACCTTCATCCCCAATTCCTTGATCTTGCGCGTCAGGGTATTGCGCCCCCAGCCCAGCAACACGGCGGCATCGCGACGACGCCCGGCGGTGTGCTTCAAAGCCGTCTCGATCATGATCCGCTCGAACGCCGGTACCGCGCTGTCGAGCAGGCTCGACTGGCCACGCGCCAACGCCTGATCGGCCCACTGACGCAGTGCTTGCTCCCAATTGGTCACTGGCGCCGAGTCCTGCGGCAGGTTCAGCAGTTCTGGCGGCAGGTCGCTGATGTGCACTTCGCGCCCGGACGCCATCACGGTGATCCAGCGGCAGGTGTTCTCCAACTGACGCACGTTGCCGCCCCACGGCAGGTTCTTCAGGTATTCCTCGGTCTCGCTCTTCAGCAGCTTCGGTTCCACCGCCAGTTCTTGCGCAGCGCGGCTGAGGAAGTGCTTGGCCAGGGTCGGGATGTCTTCACGACGATCCGACAGGCGCGGGATGTGGATACGGATTACGTTGAGGCGGTGGAACAAGTCCTCGCGGAACTTGCCGGCGTGCACCAGGGTTTCCAGATTCTGGTGTGTCGCGGCGATGATGCGCACATCGACTTTGACCGGCACGTGGCCGCCCACACGATAGAATTCGCCATCGGCGAGAACCCGGAGCAAGCGGGTTTGGGTGTCGGCCGGCATATCACCGATTTCATCGAGGAACAGTGTGCCGCCGTCGGCCTGTTCGAAACGCCCGCGACGCAAATTTGCTGCGCCGGTGAACGCGCCTTTCTCATGGCCGAACAGTTCGGATTCCATCAGATCCTTGGGGATCGCCGCCATGTTCAGCGCGATGAATGGCGAGGCCGCGCGCGGACTGTGGCGGTGCAGGGCATGGGCGACCAGTTCTTTACCGGTACCGGATTCGCCGTTGATCAACACGGTAATGTTGGAGTGGCTCAAGCGGCCGATGGCGCGAAACACTTCCTGCATCGCCGGCGCTTCGCCGATGATTTCCGGGGTGCGCGTCAGTGCCGGCACCACTTCCAGGCCTTGCTGTTCTTGTGCGTGCTGGTTCGCACGTTTGACCAGCGAGACCGCCTCATCGACATCGAACGGCTTCGGCAGGTACTCGAACGCGCCGCCCTGATACGAGGCGACAGCGCTGTCCAGATCGGAGTGAGCGGTCATGATGATGACCGGCAACCGTGGGTGCTGCTCGCGAATCCGCGCCAGCAGATCCAGACCGCTGGCACCGGGCATGCGAATGTCGGAAATGATCACGTCCGGCTGCTGACGGGCCAAGCGACTCATCACGCCATCGGCGCTGTCGAAGCTCTGGGTGGTCATGCCTTCCTGCTGCAAGGCTTTTTCCAGAACCCAACGGATAGAACGGTCGTCATCGACGATCCACACGGTTTCACTACGGCTCATGTCGATGTGGCTCCTTGTTCCAGTGGCAAAAAGATCGAGAAGGTGGTGTGGCCTGGATGGCTGTCACACTCGATCAGGCCCTGGTGCTGGCTGATGATGTTCTGGGTAATGGCCAGGCCGAGTCCGGTACCGTCCGGGCGTCCGCTGACCATGGGAAAGAAAATGGTTTCCTGAAGTTCCGCCGGGATCCCCGGGCCGTTGTCGATGATTTCGATCTTGGTCACCAGACGATGGCGGACGTGGCCGATGGTGAACTGGCGCATGGTCCGGGTACGCAGGCTTATGCGGCCAAGGCGCAATTCGTTCTGGCTGCTGATCGCTTGCATCGCGTTGCGTACGATGTTCAACACCGCCTGAATCATTTGTTCGCGGTCGATCAGCACGTCGGGGATGCTTGGGTCGTAATCACGCACCAAGGTGATGCAGCCCTGGCTTTCCGCTTCGACCAGTTGGCAGACGCGCTCCAGCACTTCATGAACGTTGCACATCGCCAGCGACGGCAACTTGTTCGAGCCGAGCATGCGGTCGACCAGATTGCGCAGGCGGTCGGCCTCTTCAATGATCACGTTGGTGTAGTCGCGCAGGCTGTCTTCCGGCAGCTCGCGGGCCAGCAGTTGCGCGGCGCCACGGATGCCGCCGAGCGGATTCTTGATCTCGTGAGCGAGGCCGCGTACCAACATCTTGCTGGTCTCCTGCTTGGACAGCTGCGCCTCCTCCTTGGTGATCCGCAGCAGCCGGTCACGCGGATGGACCTCCAGCAGGAGCATGGTCGCGCCATTGCTGAGGATTGGCGTCACCGCGTAATCCACGGTCAATGTCTGGCCAGTGAGGGCGGTGAGCATCGCCTCGCGCTTGGTGAAGGGATGCGCCTGCTCTACGGCCTGACGCAGTGAATTCAGCGCCTCGGTGGATTCGGTGAACAGCTCGCTGATGAACTGCCCATGGCTGCGCTGCCCGCTGATGGCGAGGAGCATCTCCGCCGCCGGGTTCATGTACTCAAGGCGCAATTCGGCGTCGAGCAGGATGGTGGCGGTGGTCAGGTTGTCGAGCAGCAAACGGTGGATTGCGTCGCTAATAGTCATCGGAGCCTCTTTTGGGGGCGGAGCGTGCGCAACAAGCAAGCGTCGGTGAACGGAAAATGCAAAAACCAAACCAAGGCTCCGAAAAGAAGCGTTCGTCGCCTGAAACAGGCGTTTGACGCTCGTTTGAGTGGCAGGGTGCCAGCTCGAACGGGAAGTTTCGAACCAAAATGGGTTGGAATGTGAGTACGGTGCAGTCCGTTGCACCAATATAGTGCGCAAAGCTGGGCGGAGTTAGAAGAAACGCAGGAAGGGGTTTTTCGGCTCGGGCGGTTTGTCTTTCAGCGGGCATTCCGGGCGCACGCCGTAGTCGTCGGCGACGCAGGGTTTGACTTGGCGTTTCTGCGCTAGGGAAATGCGTAGCATGTGGAAGGGCTGGTTGGCGGTGCGTTCGACGGTGCGTCCTTCCATGTCGAGGATTTCAACCGAGAGATTGTGGCTGCCACGATCGATGTTGCTGAGCGGGAAGACCGGGCTCAGGCCGGGCTCGCCGGTGGCTTGGCCATCCAGTAGCAGTCGATAACGATGACCTTTTTGCAGACCCGGTTCGCTGGTGACGCTGACGATGATTTCGCCGGCGCTGCTGCGAATCGTTGCATCGGGTTCAGGTACCAGAATGCGCAGCATGTCGTAGTGGAAGGGTGGTTGCTCTGGGGTTTTTTTTGCAGTTGTGACTGGCACGGCGACGGTGGGGTTTGCGGACATGCGATTGCTGTTCGCGATCGGTACGCGCTTGGCATTGCCACGCGGCTGGTCGGTGTAGACGCGATTGCCTTGGGCATCGATATAAGTGAACACCTCAGCCGATGCTTGCAGCGTGAGCAGCGCCAGCCCCGCAATCAGCCACGCACGAATCATGGCTTGTGCACCCGCTGTACGCTGAGAGGGACTGGCGCGCTCTGCTGGATGACCGTCTGCCCGTCAATCACCTGCACCGCTAGACGATGTTCGCCGCGATCAACGTTCACCAATTGCAGGATCGGCACGTTGCTCGGCTGGCCGTAAGGCTCATCGTCCAATACCAGCCTTAACTGATGAGGCGGTCGAAGGCGTGGCTTGATCAGCACATTGACGGTGAAGGTGCCGTTGTTCGCGCGCAATGCTTCTTCGGTGGGCAGTCCGGCGAGTTCAAGAATGTCGTAGGCGTTGCGCGCAGGTTCACGGTTGTCGGTTTCGGGCGCGGGTGGTGCGCTGGGCGCCTGCGGCTCGACCCGATTGAGCGGCGGCAATTCCACCGGTTGTGCCTGCACGCCGTCCGGCGAGTGATCGCTGTACACCGTGTGGCCGTTGGCATCGGTGTATTTGTAGATCTGCGCGGCGGCGGGCAGGGCGATCATCAGCAATAGAATGTAGAGAAAGGTGCGACCCATGAAATCGACCGGGATTGAAAGCGATGGGGTGCAGCATAGGACAGGTGTGGCGGTTGGCCCAACCCTGCACACATCCAGAGATCATTCATACACCACAATTGATCGTTCCCACGCTCTGCGTGGGTACGCCTCAAGGGACGCTCCGCGTCCAGTGACGCGGAGCGTCACGGGCTGCATTCCCACGCGGAGCGTGGGAACGATCAGCATCACGTCATAAATCGCGGGCAATAAAAAAGGCCTCCCGAAGGAGGCCTCTTTCACTCACGCCACTTAACGCAGCGCTACCGGATCAGCAGCTGTAGTACAGCTCATATTCCAGTGGGTGTACGAAGGTGCGAACCTTGATTTCTTCTTCCGATTTCAGCGCGATGTAAGCGTCGATGAAGTCGTCGGAGAACACGCCGCCCTTGGTCAGGAACGCGCGGCCCTTGTCCAGCTCTTCCAGGGCTTCTTTCAGGCTGCCGCAAACTTGCGGGATCTCTTTCGCCTCTTCAGGCGGCAGGTCGTACAGGTTTTTGTCAGCTGCGTCGCCTGGGTGGATCTTGTTCTGGATACCGTCCAGACCGGCCATCAGCAGAGCTGCGAAGGCCAGGTACGGGTTGGCAGCCGGATCCGGGAAGCGTGCTTCGATACGGCGGGCTTTCGGGCTCGACACGTAAGGAATACGGATCGAAGCGGAACGGTTGCGGGCCGAGTAGGCCAGCATTACCGGAGCTTCGAAGCCTGGTACCAGACGCTTGTAGGAGTTGGTCGCCGGGTTGGTGAAGCCGTTCAAGGCCTTACCGTGTTTGATGATGCCGCCGATGAAGTACAGAGCGGTATCGGACAGACCGGCATAGCCTTCACCGGCGAAGGTGTTCTTGCCGTCTTTCCAGATCGACATGTGTACGTGCATGCCCGAACCGTTGTCGCCGTACAGTGGCTTCGGCATGAAGGTCGCGGTGCGGCCGTAAGCGTCAGCAACGTTGTGCACAACGTACTTCAGGGTTTGGGTTTCGTCGGCTTTCTTCACCAGGGTGTTGAACTTGACGCCGATTTCGTTCTGGCCGGCAGTCGCCACTTCGTGGTGGTGAACTTCGACGGTCAGGCCCATTTCTTCCAGTGCGTTGCACATGGAGGTACGGATTTCGTGGTCGTGGTCGAACGGCGGAACCGGGAAGTAGCCGCCTTTGACGCCTGGACGGTGACCTTTGTTGCCGCCTTCGATGTCCTGGTCGGACATCCACGAACCTTGCTCGGAGTAGATCTTGAACATCGAGCCGGAGATGTCCGACTTGAATTTCACCGAGTCAAAGATGAAGAACTCAGGCTCAGGACCGGCGAACACAGTGTCACCGATACCGGTGGCTTTCAGGTGTTCTTCGGCGCGCTTGGCGATCGCACGTGGGTCGCGGTCGTAGCCTTGCATGCTCGAAGGTTCGATGATGTCGCACACCAGGATCAGGGTGGCGTCTTCGGTGAACGGGTCGAGAACCGCAGTTTCGTCAACCGGCATCAGGATCATGTCGGAGGCTTCGATGCCTTTCCAGCCAGCAATGGAGGAACCGTCGAACATCTTGCCGACTTCGAAGAAGTCTTCATCCAGCGCATCGCGAGCCGGCATGGTCACGTGGTGCTGAGTGCCTTTGGTGTCCGTGAAGCGCAGATCAATCCACTTGACGTCATGATCTTTGATGAGTTGAACCGTCTTCGACATATGTCCTCCGGGTGGCTTCGGGCTTGGTAGTGGATGCCCTTGAATTTGGGTGATGCCGGCGCGAATACTCTGCCAAGGCAACCTGCCTCACAAGGGAGCAAATTGCATGCCAGTGCCCCAGCATGGGTTTTTTGCCCCAAATTCACGCTTATAAAGGTGCAAAGCACCTGATTGTGGAAAATCTCGCCCTCTAATGTAGCGTCTTGAGTCAGAAATGACCTGTTTTGGTGCGCGCTAAACCTTCTGCACATTAACTGGTTAAACCTTGAGCAATTTCCGCTATAATCCGCGCCCCCCTTTTTCGGCTGGCCGTTCGCGCGCTGTTTTCATGAAACTAATCGTAAAAGTCTTCCCCGAGATCACCATCAAAAGCCGACCTGTCCGGACGAAGTTCATCCGCCAGTTGGCCAAGAACATCCGCACCGTGCTCCGTGACCTGGACCCGGCCGTGGTGGTGAACGGTGTGTGGGACAATCTCGAGCTGGAAACCCGCGTTACCGACCCCAAAGCCTTGAAAGAGATGGGTGAGCGCCTGACCTGCATGCCGGGCATCGCGCACTTTCTGCAGATCGACGAGTACCCGCTGGGCGACTTCGACGACATCACCGAGAAGTGCAAACAGCACTACGGCGATGCACTGGCCGGGAAGATTTTCTCGGTGCGCTGCAAGCGCGCGGGCAAGCACACCTTCAGCTCGATGGACGTCGAAAAATACGTCGGCAGCAAGCTGCGCCGTGAGTGCGGTGCCGCTGGTATCGACCTGAAAGCACCGGAAATCGAAGTCCGCATCGAAGTTCGCGACAAACGGTTGTTTGTCATTCACAGCCAGCACAACGGCATCGGCGGTTACCCGCTCGGTGCGTTGGAGCAGACGCTGGTATTGATGTCCGGCGGCTTTGACTCAACCGTTGCGGCGTACCAGATCATTCGTCGCGGCCTGATGACGCACTTCTGCTTCTTCAATCTGGGCGGTCGTGCCCATGAATTGGGCGTGATGGAAGTCGCGCATTTCATCTGGAAGAAGTACGGCAGCTCGCAACGCGTGCTATTTGTCAGTGTTCCGTTCGAAGAAGTGTTGGGCGAAATTCTCGGCAAAGTCGATAACAGTCATATGGGCGTCGTATTGAAGCGTATGATGTTGCGCGCGGCTTCCAACATCGCCGATCGCCTGCACATCGAAGCGCTGGTCACCGGCGAGGCGATCTCCCAGGTGTCGAGCCAGACCCTGCCGAATCTGTCGGTGATCGACTGCGTGACCGACAAACTGGTCCTGCGTCCGCTGATCGTGGCGCACAAGCAGGACATCATCGACACGGCCAATGAGATCGGCACCGCCGATTTCGCCCGGCACATGCCGGAGTACTGCGGGGTCATTTCGGTCAATCCGAAGACGGCCGCCAAACGCGGTCGCGTTGAGCACGAAGAGAAAGAATTCGACATGGCGGTGCTCGAGCGTGCGCTCGAAAACGCCAAACTGGTGCCGATCGATCGGGTGATCGACGAATTGGGCCAGGACGTACAGATTGAAGAAGTCAGCGAAGCACTGGCCGGTCAGATCGTGATCGACATCCGTCACCCGGATGCCGCCGAGGATGAGCCGCTGGAACTCGCTGGCGTAGAAGTACAGACGATGCCGTTCTACGCAGTGAACGCTCGTTTCAAGGAGCTGGATCCGACTCGCCAGTACCTGCTGTATTGCGACAAAGGCGTGATGAGTCGCCTGCATGCTCACCATTTGCTCAGTGAGGGGCATGCCAATGTGCGCGTTTATCGACCGAGCTAAGTGCCCGGGGCTGTTTGCCTGTGGCCTGCGTCACCGGCCCCCCGACACCGCCGTCAAGCTGTAACGGCCATGCCGGACACTACTGCTAATCGCTGCCAAGACTTGTCAGCAAACCGAATCCTCTGATCGAGATACACAAGTGATCGAAAATCTACGCAACATCGCCATCATTGCCCACGTTGACCATGGTAAGACCACCCTGGTAGACAAACTCCTGCGTCAATCCGGCACCCTGGAGCGCAACGAGCTCAACGACGAGCGCGTGATGGACTCCAACGACCAGGAAAAAGAGCGCGGTATTACCATTCTGGCGAAAAACACCGCCATCAACTGGAACGGCTACCACATCAACATCGTGGACACCCCGGGCCACGCCGACTTCGGCGGCGAAGTTGAACGTGTAATGTCGATGGTCGACTCCGTTCTGCTGCTGGTTGACGCTCAAGACGGCCCTATGC
This sequence comes from Pseudomonas sp. P4_D7, assembly GCF_056401755.1. Classification (NCBI taxonomy): domain Bacteria; kingdom Pseudomonadati; phylum Pseudomonadota; class Gammaproteobacteria; order Pseudomonadales; family Pseudomonadaceae; genus Pseudomonas; species Pseudomonas sp. P4_D7. The sequence continues at coordinate 80,225 of NZ_JBFUIR010000002.1, forward strand.
CGCAAACCCGTTTCGTGACCAAGAAGGCTTTCGAAGCCGGCCTGCGTCCAATCGTGGTAATCAACAAGGTTGACCGTCCAGGCGCGCGTCCGGACTGGGTTCTGGATCAGATCTTCGACCTGTTCGACAACCTCGGTGCGACCGAAGAACAACTGGACTTCCAGGTTGTTTACGCCTCGGCCCTGAACGGCATTGCCGGTCTGGATCACACCGCCATGGCTGAAGACATGACCCCGCTGTACCAAGCGGTAGTCGACCACGTTCCGCCTCCGGCCGTTGACCGTGACGGCGCGTTCCAGATGCAGATCTCCGCTCTGGACTACAACAGCTTCCTGGGTGTTATCGGTGTTGGCCGTATCGCTCGTGGCCGCGTCAAGCCGAACACCCCGGTTGTGGCGATCGGTGCCGACGGCAAGCGCCGTAACGGCCGTATCCTGAAACTGATGGGTCACCACGGTCTGCACCGCATCGACGTTGAAGAAGCTGCAGCAGGCGATATCGTTTGCATCAGCGGTATGGACTCGCTGTTCATCTCCGACACCCTGTGCCACCCGGACACTGTCGAGGCGATGAAGCCTCTGACCGTTGACGAGCCAACCGTTTCGATGACCTTCCAGGTAAACGACTCGCCATTCTGCGGTAAAGAAGGCAAGTTCGTGACGTCCCGCAACATCAAGGACCGTCTGGACAAAGAGCTGCTGTACAACGTTGCACTGCGCGTTGAAGAAGGCGACACCGCTGACAAGTTCAAGGTTTCCGGCCGTGGTGAGCTGCACCTCTCGGTACTGATCGAAACCATGCGTCGCGAAGGCTTCGAGCTGGCCCTGGGCCGTCCTGAAGTGATCATTCGTGAAGTGAACGGCGTTAAACAAGAACCGTTCGAAAACGTGACCATCGACATCCCTGAAGAAGCTCAGGGCAAGGTCATGGAAGAGATGGGTCTGCGTAAAGGCGACCTGAGCAACATGGTGCCGGATGGCAAGGGCCGTGTTCGTCTGGAGTACAACATCCCTGCTCGCGGTCTGATCGGTTTCCGTAACCAGTTCCTGACCCTGACCAACGGTGCTGGCATCCTGACCTCGATCTTCGATCGCTACGACACCGTCAAGTCGGGCCACATGTCCGGCCGTCAGAACGGCGTTCTGGTTTCGGTTGAAACCGGCAAGGCACTGACCTACTCGCTGGAAACCCTGCAGGCTCGTGGCAAGCTGTTCGTAGAACACGGCCAGGAGATCTACAACGGTCAAATCGTTGGTCAGAACAGCCGCGACAACGACCTGGGTGTAAACCCGACCAAAGGCAAGAAGCTCGACAACATGCGTGCTTCGGGTAAAGACGAAACCATCGCTCTGGTACCACCTGTTCGCTTCACTCTGGAACAGGCTCTGGAATACATCCAGGAAGACGAGCTGTGCGAAGTTACTCCTAAGTCCATCCGTCTTCGCAAGAAGATCCTGGACGAAAGCGAGCGTACCCGCGCTGCCAAGAAAGCCAAGGCGTAATTTAGCCTGAGCTTGAAAAAACGCCCCCGGTCGCGAGACCGGGGGCGTTTTTGTTTGTCTGGGATAAGTGTGTTGAAGCTGAAAAGCCCCTCACCCTAGCCCTCCCGAAACGTCGGACCGCCCGTAGGGAGAGGGGACTGACCGAGTTGTTCTTTGGCTTTGCATCGACCTCAGGTTTGGAAGCGACAGAGATCGGCTCCCTCTCCCTCGGAAGAGGGCTGGGGTGAGGGGCTGGGGTTTAACGGCTACCGAAGAACTCAGCGTCGTTCAGAAGCGCTCTATCGCGCGGAAATTCTGCACGCGTTCAACTTCCTTCGGCTTGTACGCGCAATACCCCGGACGCGGTCCGATCTTCGGGTGATTGCGGCAGGTATCCGGGCGCTTGTCATAAATGGTGCACAAGCGGCTCTTACGATCCAGGTAGTAGCAATCGTTGTTGCTCATGCGCTGCAGGGTAAAGATGCCGGACTTCTGATTGAAGCGCTCGACCAGGCCTTCCTTTTGCAGACGCTTGGCGATGTTCTTCGGCGGGTCGCCCAGTTCGAACTCGTCGACCACGCCGATGCGCACCAGATCCTTGATCTTTACTTCGACCGGCAGCGTGCAGCAGCTGGACATGCAGGAACCGCACATCGGGGCCGAATATTTCGCCCACGTATCGAGACGATCGATCTCGGCGGCGGCAATCAGGTTGGGCTTCATCATCGGGAGTTACCAGGCGTGTGTGCATCAGGGCGCGCGATCATACCGGGACTGGTGGATTTTTGAACAACCTTTCGCCAGATTTTTTCTCCATGCAGGCACATTGCCGGACAATTCGGCACGGCCCCTGCATTCATTAGCCCATCCGCCAGGGTAATGCCGGGCCATCGCACCGTCTCAGGAAAAACTGCCGAACCAGCGCCGCGACCGTCGGTCAGACCGTCTAGGCTCAGACAATTCCCGCTCGCTCGAGGTCCTATTGATGACTCAAGAACCACTAGTTCGCGAAGCAGAGGTGGCCGCATTCCGCGACGCCGTCCTGACCAAGCTCACCTACGCGGTGGGCAAAGACCCCGACCACGCTTTCGACCATGACTGGTTCGAAGCCATCGCTTTGGCGGCGCGTGATCATATGGTCGAGCACTGGATGGACCACACCCGGCAGATCTACCGCAAAGGTCAGAAACGGGTGTATTACCTCTCGCTGGAATTCCTCATCGGCCGCTTGCTCTACGACAGCCTGAGCAATCTTGGCTTGCTCGACGTCGCCCGTGAAGCGCTGACTGAACTCGGTGTCGACCTGGAGCGTATCCGTTTGCTGGAACCTGATGCAGCGCTCGGTAACGGTGGCCTCGGTCGTCTGGCCGCGTGCTTCATGGAAAGCATGTCGACCCTCGGCATCGCCGGCCACGGTTATGGCATTCGGTATGAGCACGGCTTGTTCCGCCAGGCCATCGTCGACGGCTGGCAGCAGGAACAGACCGAGCACTGGCTGGATTTCGGCAACCCGTGGGAGTTCGAGCGGCCAGAGGTCGTCTACTCCATCGGCTTCGGCGGCAGCGTCGAAACCGTCACCGACATCTCCGGCAAGTCCAAACAAGTCTGGTCGCCGGCAGAAACTGTCCGCGCGATCGCTTATGACACGCCGGTCGTTGGCTGGCGCGGGGCGAGCGTCAATACACTGCGCCTCTGGCGTGCGCGCGCCATGGAAGATTTGCACCTGGAGCGTTTCAACGCCGGTGACCACTTGGGCGCTGTCGCCGAAGTGGCCCGGGCCGAAAGTATCTCCCGCGTGCTCTACCCGGCGGACAGCACCGAAGCGGGGCAGGAGCTGCGCCTGCGTCAGGAATACTTCTTTGTCGCCGCTTCGCTTCAGGATCTGCTGCGCCGTCATCGCAACATGCACACCTCGGTGCTGACCCTGGGTGATCACGCGGCGATTCAGCTCAACGACACGCACCCCTCGATTGCTGTCGCCGAATTGATGCGCCAACTGGTCGACGTCTACGACGTGGCTTGGGATGCGGCGTGGCAAGTCACCGTCGACACGCTGTCGTATACCAACCACACGTTGCTGCCGGAAGCGCTGGAAACCTGGCCGGTGGGCTTGATGGAGCGCATGCTGCCGCGACATATGCAGATCATTTATCTGATCAATGCTCAGCACATCGACTCGCTGCGCGCCAAAGGCATTCACGATTTCGACGTGCTGCGCGCGGTGTCGCTGATCGAAGAAGACAACGGTCGCCGTGTGCGCATGGGTAACCTCGCGTTCCTCGGTTCGCACAGCGTCAACGGCGTGTCCGGGCTGCACACGCAACTGATGCGCAAAACCGTGTTCGCTGAACTGCACAAGCTCTACCCGGAGCGGATCAACAACAAAACCAACGGCATTACCTTCCGCCGTTGGCTGTTCCAGGCCAACGCTGAACTGACCTCGATGCTGGTCGACTCGCTGGGTCCCGAGGTGCTGGATAACCCCGAAGAGCGCCTGCTCGATCTCGAACCGTTCGCCGAGAAAACCGCATTCCGCAAAGCCTTTGCCGAGCAACGGCTGCACAGCAAGAAAGCCCTGGCGTATCTGATTCACGAACGCTTGGGCATCGCGGTCAATCCGGCGGCGATGTTCGATGTACAGGTCAAACGCATCCACGAATATAAACGTCAGTTGCTCAACCTGATGCACACCGTGGCGCTGTATCAGGCGATTCGCGCCGAGCCGGAAGTCGACTGGGTGCCGAGGGTGAAAATCTTCGCCGGTAAAGCGGCGGCGAGTTATCACCAGGCCAAACTGATCATCAAACTGACCAACGACATCGCTCGGGTGGTGAACAACGACCCGACCGTGCGCGGCCTGCTGAAAGTGGTGTTCCTGCCCAACTACAACGTCAGCCTGGCGGAGAGCATCATTCCGGCGGCGGACTTGTCCGAGCAGATTTCCACTGCCGGCTTCGAAGCATCAGGCACCAGTAACATGAAGTTCGGCCTCAACGGCGCGCTGACCATTGGCACACTGGACGGCGCCAACGTGGAAATGTGCGAACGCATCGGGGCCGAGCACATGTTTATCTTCGGTCTCAGCGCGCAGCAGGTGGAAGCGCGTAAACAGAATCATGAGTTCAGCGCAGTGCCAGACATCGCTGCATCCCATCGCTTGAACGATGTGCTGCAGGCGATTCGCGGCGGGGTGTTTTCGCCGGATGACACCTCGCGCTATACCGGGCTGATCGATTCGCTGGTGGATTACGACCGCTTCCTGGTCTGCGCCGACTTCGACTCCTACTGGGAAGCGCAGAAACGCGTTGAGGCGCACTGGCACGACTCCAACAACTGGTGGCGTTCAGCAGTACTCAACACGGCGCGGATGGGCTGGTTCTCGTCTGACCGGACGATTCGTGAGTACGCCACGGATATCTGGAAAGCGTTGGAGTAACTTTCCGCAACAAATCTGCGCAAGGCCCAACGTTTGTTGGGCCGGATCGATATACTGAGCGCCGGTTACCGGTAGCTCCAGTCACCACCAATCCAATGTAGGAGTGAGCCTGCTCGCGAAGCGGTTGTCTTGTTAAACAGAAATGTTGGCTGACAAACCGCTTTCGCGAGCAGGCTCGCTCCCACAGGGTTTGTGCCTAGACTGAAGCAATCGCCGGACTCGCCCCGTCTTGGGGCTGCTTAGGGATATCGACCATGCAATGGATGTTCATGTTGATCGGGCTGGTGCTCGGCTGGCTGCTCGACGAGTCGTTCAGTGATGCGCTGTTGGGCGCGTTGTTGGGGCTGGTGATCGGGCAGACGATCCGCATCGCGCGGCTAGGCTCGCAGGCGATGGAGCAGCAGCGTCAACTTGAGCTGGCGAAGGTCGCTTTGCAGGGCGTCGAACAGCGCCTGTTTCTGCTCGAAGGTGCCCCGGTTCGTGCCACGCCGCCACCGGGTCCCGAACCTGTTGCTGAAACAGTCACAGTCGTAGAAGCAGCTCCAGCACCTGAACTGATCTGGGAGCTGCCGCCCGAACTCGAACCGATTTCCGCCGTCGCCAGCGAAACCAGTCAACCGCTGCCCGCCGATGTCTGGCGCCTTGATGCCGTGACGCCCGAACCGCAACAACCTGCCGAACCCCGTGGCCCGAACCTCATCGAACGCGGCATAAGTGCTGCGCGCAACTGGCTGTTCGGCGGCAACACCGTGCTGCGGGTCGGCGTGGTGTTGCTGTTCTTCGGTCTCGCATTCCTGCTGCGCTACGCCACCGAAGGCATGGTCGTGCCGATCGAGTTGCGTTACGCCGGTGTCGCGGCGGCCGCGTTGGGCCTGCTCGCGCTGGGTTGGTGGTTGCGCCGGCGCAACAGTAATTACGCGTTGATGCTGCAAGGCACCGGGATCGCGGTGCTGTATTTGACGGTGTTTGCGGCCATGCGTCTGCATCCGTTGCTTGATCCATCGGCCGCGCTCGGCCTGCTGGTGGCGGTCACCGTTTTCTCGGCGATTCTCGCCATCACTCAAGATGCTTTAGGGCTTGCCGCAGCGGCGGCATTGGGCGGTTTCGCGGCGCCGATCCTGACCTCGACCGGCGCCGGCAACCACGTCGCGCTGTTCAGCTATTTCGCGCTACTCAATGCTGGCATTCTTGCCATCGCCTGGTTCAAGGCCTGGCGTCTACTCAACCTGATCGGCTTCGTCGGCACCTTTGGCATCGGCTTCGCCTGGGGCCTTCGTTCGTATGCGCCAGAACTGTTGTGGAGTACCGAGCCGTTCCTGATCCTGTTCTTCCTGATGTATCTCGCCATCGGCCTGCTATTCGCCCGCCGCAAGTTGCTCGACATGCCCGACGCACCTGCGGATGGCGATCGCGAAGCGTTGCTGCACTGGTCGGCGCGCAAGGGCGATTACGTCGATGGCACGATGCTCTTCGGACCGCCGATCATTGGCTTCGGATTGCAGTTTGCGTTGGTGCAGCATCTGGAATTTGCCGCAGCGTTCAGTGCGCTGGCGCTAGGCATGATCTACATGGTACTGGCCAAGGTGTTGATGGGTGGCCGGGCGGTTCTGCTGGGTGAAACTTGTCTGGCGCTCGGGGTGATTTTCGCCAGTCTGGCCATTCCACTGGGGCTGGATGCGCGTTGGACCTCGGCGGCGTGGGCGGTGGAAGGCGCGGGGATTTTCTGGCTCGGTCTGCGTCAGCATCGACCGTTCGCTCGGGCGTTTGCCTTGCTGCTGCAACTGGGGTCGGCACTGGCGTTTCTCAGTCAGTTGCGCGTCGGCGAGAGCAGTCTGCTTGATGGTGCTCCGCTGGGTGCGCTGATGCTCGGCATTGCGTTGCTGTTCAGTTTCTATCAATTGCGCAAGGCCACGCCGGAACAAGCCTCGCCTTGGGAGCGTCAAGGCTTGCCGGTGTTGGCGTGTCTGGGCCTGACCTTCCTCTATCTGCTGGCGCCGCTGTTCTTCTTCGTTCAAGCCACGGCGATCAGTTGGGCGCTGGCCGGGCTGGCAACTCTGTTGGTCGGTCTGCGCATTCAATCGCGCACGTTCCTGTTCAGCGCGTTTGCCGTGCAGTTGCTCGGCGGTGCGTTATTCCTGTTGCGTCTGCAAGGCGCGGGCGAGGATTCGGCGGCGGTGTTCAGCGCCGGCTGGAGCGGATTGCTCAGCGCGTCGTTGATCGGGCTGGCGTTGATCGCCGGCATGCTGTTGGCGGCTCGCGATGAAATGGTGCGTGGCGATGTGCGTCTGTTGCGCGGTTTGTCGGTGGTGCTGCTGGCCGGTCTGGTGCTGATCAATCTGGCGGTGCTGTTCGTGCTGCCATGGCAAACGGCGAGTGCGGTGTGGGCCGCGAGTGGTTTGCTGATCATCTGGCTCAGCCTGTACCTCAAGCAGCGCGTAAGTTTTGTCTTTGGTCTGCTGTTGCAGTTGATTGGTGGTGCGGCGTTTTTGCTGGCCGGCCCCGAGTTGCTTGGGCCACTGTCCAGCGAAGGCCTGAAACCGTTGGCCCATGGCGGATTCTGGACACCGCTGGTACTGGGCTTGGCTGCGATGATCGGTGCTTGGCGCCTGCAACTGGGCAATCACGCCTCGGCATTCGATGCGTTGAGTTTGCAGCGCTTGTCAGAAGTGTTGCTGCTGTGGGGGGCCGGTTGGTGGGCGTTGGCGTGGGTCAGCGAGGTGCTGCGTTTTGCTGCGCCGAATCTGCAAGGCCCGTTGTTGCTGCTGGTCGCCGCTTTGAGCGTGGCGCTGTGGACGCTGTTGTCGCTGCGCTTGAAATGGCCGGCGCTGGGCCTGCTTTGCACCTTGTTGATTCCGGCTGCGGCGCTGGTGCTGTTCGGGGCCTGGCATTCGCGTTATCACCCGGCGGCCGATTTCGGTTGGCTGGCGTGGGCAGCAGTGTTCGCCGTGCATTTCTTCAGCCTGCGCCGCTTGGCACCGATGCTGCCGGCACGAGCCTTGAGCACCGCGCATGTGCTCGGCTGTTGGTTGCTGATTGGCGTGCTGGCGCTGGAATTGCGCTACGGTCTGCTGCTGTTGTCCGAGCAATACAACGCCTGGCGTTGGCTGGGCTGGGCGATTCTGCCGAGCCTGTATCTGCTGCTGGCGGCGGCACCGCGCAGTTGGCCTTGGCCGGTGGCGGCATTCCCTCGCGAGTACCGTTTGTACGCCGCTGCGCCGTTGGCGGTGTTGATGCTCGCATGGTTCTGGCTGGCGAATGGTGTCAGCGATGGCAACGCCGAGCCGCTGCCATACGTGCCGCTGCTCAATCCATTGGAGCTGGGTTTGTTGTTCGCATTGTTCGGTGTTTACGTCTGGTCGCGCAGCGCGGTTTCGCAGCTGTCGATTCGCCAGGACTACGCCGATTACGCGACGCAACTGGTCGCGGGGGTTTCGCTGTTCGCCTTTTGCACCGCGTTGGTCACCCGCGCGGCGCACCATTGGGCCGGGATCCCGTTCGAGCTGGATACGTTGCTCGCCTCAATGCTGGTGCAGGCCGGGTTGTCGATCGTCTGGACGCTGATGGCGCTGGGGTTGATGATCGGCGGCCATCTGCGCCATCGTCGCGAAGTGTGGCTGATTGGCGCGGCGCTGATTGCGTTGGTGGTGGCCAAACTGATTTTTGTCGAATTGAGCAACCGTGGCGGTCTCGCCCGGATCGTCTCGTTTATCGGTGTCGGCGTGTTGCTGCTGGTGGTCGGCTATTTCGCGCCACTGCCGCCCAAACGCGTCGACGCTGAACCGGCGGCGGACAAACCGGCCCCGGACACCGAAGGAGTTTCATCTTGAGTCGCATGCGAAATCTGGGTTGGTTGGCGTTGGGCGTGGTGATGGCGGCCGGCGCTCAGGAAAAACCGGCGGACTTCGCCACGCAGGTGTCGCTGTCAGTCTCTGGCAACGGTCCGTGGTACCGCCTCGAATTGCCGTTGAGCGTGCAATTGCAGGCACGCCAGACCGATCTCAGTGATCTGCGTGTGTTCAACGCTGCCGGCGAAGCGCAGGCCTACGCCTTGGCGCGAGAATCAGCGCAGACCCGCGACGACGGCCGCTTGCATGAGGTGAAATGGTTCCCGCTGTACAACGCCGCCGACGCCAGCGAACGCGCGCCGAATGTGCGTGTGCAATCGACCACCAACGGCACGCTGGTCGAGGTGCAGCCGTCCAGTCAGTTGGAGGTGGGTGAAGAGGTGCTGCGTGGCTGGCTGCTGGATGCCAGCGCGATCAAGGCGCCGTTGCAGCAGTTGATCCTCGACTGGACCAGCGAGCGCGACGGCTTCCAGCGCTTCAGCATTGAAGCCAGCGACGATCTGCAACACTGGCAAGCGTGGGGCGAGGGGCAGGTCGCGCGGCTGACCTTTTCCGATGAGCGCATCGAGCAGCACGAAGTGACGCTGCCGGGGCAGTCGGCGCGTTATGTGCGGTTGTTATGGGAGTCGCCGAACTCGGCGCCGATCCTGACGTCGGCGCAGCTGAAAAGCAGTGATCCGCGCAACGTTCCGCTGCCTTTGGTCTGGTCGCAGGCGTTGGCCGGCAGCAGCACCAAGGCTGGGGAGTACACCTGGCAGTTGCCGATGGGGCTGAATGTCGAGCGCGTGCAGGTCGAGCTGAAACAGCCGAACAGCCTCGCGCCGGTGACGCTGGCGGGGCGTCGCGAAAGCAGCTTGCCGTGGCAGACGTTGGGCAATGGCTTGCTCTATCGCCTGACCCAGAATGGTCAGGATGTGGTGCAGAACGAATTGCCGCTCTACGGGCAGACCGTGCAGCAGTTGAAACTGAGCGTGGATGAGCGTGGCGGTGGTTTGGGTGAGCAGGCGCCGAGTCTGAAATATGCGGTGCGGGCGACGCAGGTGGTTTTCCTCGCGCGGGGCGAGGGGCCGTACAGTTTGGCGGTGGGCAATGCGACGGTGAAGACGGCGAACTTGCCGTTGGCGACGCTGATTCCGGATTTCAAACCGGAGAAGCTGGCGGGGTTGGGTAAGGCGATGGTCCAGGGTGAGGCGGTTGTCACGCAAACTTCAACCGCAACAGCGGCGGCGGTGGCCGAGACCAATTGGAAGAAGATCGGCCTGTGGGCGGTGTTGTTGTTGAGTGTGGTTTTTCTCGGGGCGATGGCGTTCAGCCTATTGCGCAAGCCGCCGACCAACACCTGAGAAAGGCTGGCGCTGTGCGCCATTCGCTAGCAGGCTAGCTCCCACAGTGGATCTGCAGTGGACGCCAATTGTGTGTTCACTCAAATCCCCCTGAGGGAGCGAGCCTGCTCGCGAAAGCGGTATCTCAATCAATACATATCCCAAACCGATCGGCCTTCGTCGGATTTCGGACTACGCTAAATCCGCTACCTGAACTCTCCCCCGACAATCACGTCTCATACAGGCAAATACACCCCAACGCACGTTACCGGGCGTCTTCGCTCGCTACGTTTTCAGACTCCCTGTAAACTGCGCGGGTTTTTAGCCCCCCATTCCACCGGAGCCGTCCATGTCCCGCGTTACCCTGAGTCGCTATTTGATTGAGCAGACCCGCAGCAATAACACTCCTGCCGATCTGCGTTTCCTGATCGAAGTGGTCGCGCGTGCTTGCAAAGAAATCAGCCACGCCGTGTCCAAAGGCGCCCTGGGTGGTGTTCTGGGCAGCATGGGCACTGAAAACGTCCAAGGCGAAGTGCAGAAGAAGCTCGACGTGATCTCCAACGAGATCCTGCTCGAAGCCAACGAATGGGGCGGTCACCTGGCCGGCATGGCGTCCGAAGAAATGGACAACGCCTACCAGATCCCGGGCAAATACCCGAAAGGCGCATACCTGCTGGTATTCGACCCACTGGACGGCTCGTCGAACATCGACATCAACGCCCCGGTCGGCACCATCTTCTCGGTACTGCGTTGCCCGAACGAATACCTGAGCCAGAACGAGCCGCTGAACGAAAAAGCCTTCCTGCAGCCAGGCACCCAGCAGGTTGCTGCCGGTTACGCGATCTACGGCCCGCAAACCATGCTGGTACTGACCTTGGGCGACGGCGTGAAGGGCTTCACCCTCGATCGTGAAATGGGCAGCTTCGTGCTGACCCACGAAGACATCACCATTCCTGAATCGACCCAGGAATTCGCGATCAACATGTCCAACCAGCGTCACTGGGAAGCCCCGGTACAACGTTACGTTGGCGAGTTGCTGGCCGGTGAAGAAGGTCCGCTGAAAAAGAACTACAACATGCGTTGGGTCGCGGCGATGGTGGCCGACGTACACCGCATCCTGACCCGTGGCGGTCTGTTCATGTACCCGCGCGACAGCCGCGAGCCATCCAAACCAGGCAAACTGCGTCTGATGTACGAAGCCAACCCGATGTCGTTCCTGGTGGAACAAGCGGGCGGCGCGTCCACTGACGGTCACCAGCGCATCCTCGACATTCAGCCGGACGGTCTGCACCAGCGTGTAGCGGTGTTCCTCGGTTCGAAAGAAGAAGTCGCCCGCGCTACGGCCTACCACAAGGAATAAACCATGACCGCGCCCTGGCAGCCGTTGCTCGATTGGTGGTTCGGACATGCCGAATCCCCCGACGAGATAGCGGCTGACAAGGGCAAGTTGTGGTTCGGTAAGCGAGACAGCCAAGACCTCGAAGCGCGTGAGCGTTTCGGGGTCTTTGTCGATCAGGCCCTGGCCGGCGAATTGACCGCGTGGACGCAACGTCCCGAAGGTTGGCTGGCGGTGGTGTTATTGCTCGATCAACTGCCGCGAATGATCTTTCGCGACACCCCAAAAGCGTTTTCCGGCGATCTGCGCGCGCAGAAACTCGTTGCCCAAGGCATTGCGGCGGATTTTGATCGGCAGTTGAAACCGATTCAGCGTGTGTTTATTTATCTTGTGTTTGAGCACTGCGAGAATCTTGCGGTGCAGAACGAGGCGGTTTCCAGGTTTATCGAACTGGTGGCTGAACAGCCGGAAGCGGAGCGGGCGGTGTTTGCGGATAATCTGGATTATGCCGAGCGGCATCGGAAAGTGATTGCGCGGTTTGGCCGGTTTCCGCATCGCAATGCGGTGTTGGGGCGGGAGTCTACGGCGGAGGAGTTGGTGTTTCTTTCCGAGCCGGGTTCACGGTTTTAAGAGCTTTCCCTCACCCTAGCCCTCTCCCGGAGGGAGAGGGGACTGACCGAGTTGTCTGGTCTTGATACATCGACCTGCAATTTCTGAGTCGAACTCAGGTCTGGAAAATCCCCCCATCGGCTCCCTTTCCCCCTCGCCCCCCTTGGGGGAGAGGGCTGGGGTGAGGGGGTAAAGCCCTTGATCTTAAATGCGGAAACTACCCACCAATTGCTTCAGCCGCGCCGCCTGCTGCTCCAGATCCGAGCACGCCCGCAACGTCGCCTGCAAGTTCTCCACACCTTCCTGATTCAGCGTGTTGATCTCGTTGATATCGACATTGATCGACTCGACCACCGCCGTCTGCTCTTCAGTCGCCGTCGCTACCGACTGGTTCATCCCGTCGATCTCACCGATACGCTGAGTCACGCTACCCAATCGCTCACCGGCCTGATTGGCGATGCCAACGCTGCTTTCACTCTCACGCTGGCTCTCGGTCATGATGCTTACCGCCTGACGCGCGCCGACCTGCAGCTCTTCGATCATCTTTTGCACTTGCTGCGCCGAATCCTGGGTGCGGTGGGCGAGGTTGCGCACTTCATCTGCGACCACGGCGAAACCACGCCCAGCTTCACCGGCACGCGCTGCTTCGATCGCGGCGTTGAGCGCGAGCAGATTGGTCTGCTGGGAAATGCTGGTGATCACTTCGAGAATCTGGCCGATGTTCACCGTGTTGCTGTTCAGGGTTTCGATGTTGCCGCAGGAATCGCTGATCTTCGCCGACAGCTGTTGCATGGCCTGGATGGTTTTATCCACAACCTGCTGACCGTCGACCGCGAGGCTGCGGGCATCGCTGGAGTGCTGCGAGGCGAGGGCGGCGTTCTGGGCGATTTCCTGGGCGGCGGCGCCGAGTTGGTTGATCGCGGCGGCGACGCTGTTGGTACGGCTGGACTGCTGATCGGAGTTGTACATCGACGAGTTCGACGCCGCGACTACGCGCAGGGCGACTTCGTTGACCTGGCCGGTGGCCGAAGACACTTCACGGATCGAGGTGTGAATGCGCTCGACGAAACGGTTGAACGAGGTGCCTAGCGCGCCGAACTCGTCGTTGCCGTGGATCACCAGACGTTTAGTCAGGTCGCCTTCACCTTCGGCGATGTCGTGCATCGCGCGGCCCATGGTCAGCAACGGTTGCATCAGCACGCGAATGAGCATGCCGAGCAGGGCGATGATGATCACCACGGCAATAACCATGGCGATCAGCGCCGAGGTGCGGAATTCGCTGAGCATTGCGAACGCGGTGTCTTTATCGAGTACCAGCGCCACGTACCAGTCGGCCGACGGCACGCCGTTGATGTGGGTGAAGGAGATCAGTTGGGTTTTGCCGTCGAACTCGACTTCTTTCAGACCCGGGCTGACTTTCGGCGCACCATTGGGATAGGCCTCGGCAAGGGTCTTGAGTACCAGTTTGCTGTCCGGGTGGATCAGGATCTTGCCGTCGGCACTGACGATGAATGCGTGACCGTGGCCACCGAAGTTCAGCGAGTTGATGATCGCGCTGACGCTGGTCAGGTCGATGTCGGCACCGGCGACGCCGAGCATCTGGCCCTGGCGCTGAACAGGTGTTGCGACAGTGATCACCAGTTTGCCCGAGGACGCGGCGATGTACGGTTCGGTGACGATGGTCTGTTGTGCGCTGTTTGCCGCTTTGTACCAGCCACGTGCACGCGGATCGTAATCCGGCGCGCGATTGCCGGCCGGCACCGAGAACATCACGCCGTCAGCGCCGCCGAAATAGCTGAGCTGGAAATTGCCGGTGTAGGCGGGCAGGTCGATGATGCGTTTCAGGCTGGCGGGAGCGTTACCGTCGACGGCGACTTGCTGCGACAGCGATTGCAGCAATTGAATGCGGCTTTCCAGCCAGGTCTGGATGTTGCTGGTGGTCAGGCTGCCCAGCTCCTGCATCGAGGCTTCGGTGCTGCTGTTCAAGGCTTCGCGCTGTCGATAGTCGTTGAAGAAAATGAAACAGGCGAACGCAATGGCCACCACGAGGGCGGCAGCCAACAAGATCTTGTGGCTGAATTTCATGTTTCTGGTCATCGAATGAACTACCGCGAAGGGGCTGGTCAAGAAAGGGCGGCAATTTGCCACACTCTGGGGCTTTGCGCTGCTTTTATGTCGACCGCGTTGCGCCAAAGATTAGGCGTCTTTGGCGAAATGCGACGAAATGCTCAATAGCGTTAAAAAGTGGCTGATTTATCGGCAAATGCCGGACGAGCGGGCTAATAAATAGCCGTCCAGCCACGGAACCAGATGAGGGTTTTCTCTTCTAAGCTTCTGGTTGGCACCATGCCATCCCCCCTCGTTCCAGGAGTTACACCATGTCGCTGCGATCTCTCGCCCTTCTGTCGTTTTGCGTGCTGTTGGCCGCATGCAGCAAGGTCAATCAGGAAAACTATTCGAAGCTCTCGGCCGGTATGGCCAAGGCCGAAGTCGAGACTCTGCTCGGCAAGCCCACCGATTGCTCGGGCGCGCTCGGCATGTCCAGTTGCACTTGGGGCGACAAGAACAGCTTTATCAGCGTGCAGTACGCCGGTGACAAAGTGCTGATGTTTTCCGGCCAAGGCCTGAAGTAAACCGGGGCTTCGCGCCCACGGAGAAGAAAAATGAAGCGGTTATTGCTGATCCTTTTTGCCGGCCTGGTACTGGCCGGCTGCGCCACTTCCGGCGTCGACCCGTTGGCGCCGAAAACCGTCAACAGCGTCAATCTCAAGCGCTATCAAGGCACCTGGTACGAGCTGGCGCGCTTGCCGATGTATTTCCAGCGCAATTGCGCGCAGTCCGAAGCCCATTACACCCTCAAGCCGGACGGCAATGTCGCGGTGCTCAATCGCTGCCTGACTCCGGACTGGCAGTGGGAAGAGGCCAAGGGCACGGCTTATCCACAGGTGCCGGGCAAGACCGACAAGCTCTGGGTCGAATTCGATACCTGGTTCTCACGTCTGATTCCGGGTGTGGCGAAAGGTGAATACTGGGTGTTGTACGTCAGCGATGACTACAAGACCGCCATCGTCGGCGACCCGAGTCGCAAGTACATGTGGTTGCTGTCGCGCACACCGACCGTCAACGGGGTGGTCCGTGAAGAGCTGCTGAGCAAGGCGCGTCAGCAGGGTTATGACACCACGCGATTGATCTGGCGAGCGTCGGATCGGCAGATGGCCAAGACCTCAAACTAAAGAACACCACAAAACCAATGTAGGAGTGAGCCTGCTCGCGATAGCGTATCGCGAGCAGGCTCACTCCTACATTTGGTTATGCGTCAGCCGAGGAGGTCGCGCAGGACTTGGGTGAAGGCGCGTGCACTGTCTTCTTCGCCAGCATGCCGGCCATCACGCACAACCCATTGGCCATTGACCAGCACATCGCGCACCTGACGATCGCCGCCGGCAAACAACCAGCGATTCAAAATCCCGTCACCCGTGGCCGTCGCCAGATACGGATCGCTGCCGTCGAGCACAATCCAGTCCGCACGCTTGCCAACCTCCAGCGCGCCAATCGGCTGCCCCAACGCTTGCGCACCGCCATCCAGCGCCGCGTCATACAACGTGCGCCCGACCATCGGTTGATCCGCGCCATACAAGCGATTGCGCCGCTGATCACGCAGACGCTGACCATATTCCAGCCAACGCAATTCCTCCACCACGCTGAGCGACACATGGCTGTCGGAACCGATACCCATGCGCCCACCCTGAGCGAGGAAATCCACCGCCGGGAAGATCCCGTCGCCCAGATTTGCTTCGGTGGTCAGACACAGACCGGCAATGGCGCGACTCTTGGCCATCAGCGTGACTTCTTCAGGGTTGGCATGAGTGGCGTGGACCAGGCACCAGCGCTGATCGACTTCGGCATTTTCATACAGCCATTGCAGCGGACGCCGACCGCTCCAGCTCAGGCAGTCGTCGACTTCCTTCTGCTGTTCGGCGATGTGGATGTGCACCGGGCATTGCTTGTCGCTGGCGGCCAGTACTTCGCTGATCTGCTGCGGCGTTACCGCGCGCAACGAGTGGAAGCACAGGCCCAGCGATTGCGCCTTTTGCTGCGCCAACATTGGCTGCAAACGCGATTGCAGATTCAGGTAATTTTCGGTGCTGTTGATGAAGCGGCGCTGGCCGTCATTCGGCGTCTGGCCGCCAAAACCAGAGTGGCTGTAGAGCACCGGCAACAGGGTCAGACCGATGCCGCTTTCACTCGCAGCCTGGCTGATGCGCAAGGCCAGTTCAGCCGGGTCGGCGTAAGGCTGACCATTGTTGTCGTGGTGCACGTAGTGAAATTCAGCGACGGAGGTATAACCGGCCTTGAGCATTTCGATGTACAGCTGACGGGCAATCACGCCGAGTTGATCCGGGCTGATTTTTCCGACGAGGCGATACATTAGATCGCGCCACGTCCAGAAACTGTCGTTCGGATTGCCGGCCACTTCAGCCAGACCCGCCATCGCCCGCTGGAAGGCGTGGGAGTGCAGATTCGGCATGCCCGGCAGCAGCGGGCCGCTCAGCCGTTCGGCGCCGTCTGCGGTGGAATCGGCCTGAATCTGGGTCAGCAGGCCATCGGCGCTGACCTCAAGACGTACATTGTTGGCCCATCCGTTAGGCAGCAGCGCGCGTTCGGCAAAGAAGGCGGACATGGTTCGGCACCCCATCGTGTGTTATTTGTATATACATATACAGACGTTTGCCTGCCCGGTAAACTCCGGCAAGCTAGCCACTTTCACCAATGAACAGGGATCAACCGTGCCGACTCCGCCTCCAGTCTCCCCGTTGGCCGCGAACATGGGCGACAGTCCGGCGCCCTTGTACGCCCGCGTCAAACAGATGATCACCCAGCAGATCGACAGCGGAAACTGGCCGCCGCACTACCGCGTGCCGTCCGAAAGCGAGCTGGTCAATCAACTCGGTTTCAGCCGCATGACCATCAACCGCGCCCTGCGCGAGATGACTGCCGATGGTCTGTTGGTGCGCATGCAAGGCGTCGGCACCTTTGTCGCCGAACCGAAGAGCCAGTCTGCGCTGTTCGAAGTGCACAACATCGCCGACGAAATCGCCTCCCGTGGCCATCGCCATACCTGCCAGGTCATCACTCTTGAAGAAGAGGCTGCCGGTTCCGAGCGCGCGCTGGCGCTGGACATGCGTGAAGGGCAGAAGGTGTTCCACTCGCTGATCGTGCATTACGAAAATGATATTCCGGTGCAAATCGAAGACCGTTTCGTCAACGCACTGGTCGCGCCGGAATACCTCAAGCAGGATTTCACTCTGCAGACGCCTTACGCGTATCTCAATCAGGTGGCGCCGCTGACTGAGGGCGAGCACGTGGTTGAAGCGATTCTGGCCGAGCCCTCCGAGTGCAAGTTGCTGCAGATTGAAAAAGGCGAGCCGTGTTTGCTGATTCGTCGCCGCACGTGGTCGGGGCGTCAGCCGGTTACCGCTGCACGATTGATTCACCCAGGTTCCCGTCATCGTCTGGAAGGACGCTTTCATAAATGACTCAAGTGAAGGTTTTACGCGCCGAAGGCTACCCGCGCATGCCGTGGAAAAACGGTGGCGGCAGCACTGAAGAAATCACCCGTGACGCGGGGGCCGGCCTGGACGGTTTTGGCTGGCGCCTGTCGATTGCCGACATCGCTGAGTCGGGTGGTTTTTCGACGTTCGCCGGTTACCAGCGGGTGATCACCGTGTTGCAGGGTGACGGCATGACCTTGTGCGTTGACGGCGACGATACGTGGCCGCTGTTACCGCTCGACCCGTTTGCTTTCAGTGGTGAGAGCCAGGTGTCGTGCACGCTGCTAGGCGGTGCGATTCGCGATTTCAACCTGATCTATGCGCCGCAGCGTTACAGCGCGCGGTTGCAGTGGCTGGATGGCGAGCAGCGATTCTTCAGCTCGGCGGGGACGGTATTGGTGTTCAGTGTCAGTGAGCTGTTGCAAGTGCACGTCGGTGACAGTGTTTCGCAGCTCGGTCGCCATGATTGCCTGCAACTGGACGGTAACAATGGTTTGGTTGAAGTGTCCGTTGATGCGGGTTGCTGTGTCATTGAGCTGACTGCCCGCTGATTGAAAAATCTTAAAAGATCGCAGCCTTCGGCAGCTCCTACAATGGGATTGATGTACGCCCTGTAAGAGCTGCCGAAGGCTGCGATCTTTTGCTTTTGGGGTGTTCCCAACCCACGCACCAACTTGTTACCGAACGCCCCAGCGTGGCGCAAAACCACGCTCACGTAACAAAGTCCCGTCGCCCTGAATCATCCCCACGAAAAAATTTCATCCACGCCCGAACCCTTGATTCAGGCGCCCTCCAGCCGTGCCCAGGATTTTTCTTGAACACCCCTCCAACAAGTTGGCCGCTTGATTGCATATGCTTGTATGTACAAGTAAAGACGTATGCGTATGAGTCGCTCGAGACTCTCCGCAGCGTCCACTGATTCGCTTGTCGCGCAGCGAAGCGCACAGGCTGCTTGCCCACTGCCAGGGTTGGTTTGAATTGATCGCTGAGGAGTCTTTTTCGTGACTGACAATAAGCCTACAAAGTTTCGTAACGTCGAGATCCGCGCTGCCCGCGGTAATAAGCTGACCGCCAAGAGCTGGCTGACTGAAGCGCCGCTGCGCATGCTGATGAACAACCTTGACCCGGAAGTCGCCGAGAACCCGAAAGAGCTGGTGGTTTACGGTGGTATCGGTCGCGCCGCGCGTAACTGGGAGTGCTACGACAAAATCGTCGAGAGCCTGACCAACCTGAATGACGACGAGACCCTGCTGGTGCAATCCGGCAAGCCGGTCGGCGTGTTCAAGACCCACAGCAACGCCCCGCGTGTACTCATCGCCAACTCCAACCTCGTCCCGCACTGGGCGAGCTGGGAACACTTCAATGAGCTCGACGCCAAAGGCCTGGCCATGTACGGCCAGATGACCGCGGGCAGCTGGATCTACATCGGCAGCCAGGGCATCGTTCAAGGCACCTACGAAACCTTCGTTGAAGCCGGTCGCCAGCACTACAACGACAACCTCACCGGCAAGTGGGTGTTGACCGCTGGCCTCGGTGGCATGGGCGGCGCACAACCTCTGGCGGCAACCCTCGCCGGCGCTTGCTCGCTGAACATCGAATGCCAACAAGTCAGCATCGATTTCCGCCTGAAAAGCCGTTACGTCGACGAGCAGGCCAAAGACCTCGACGACGCCCTGGCGCGCATCGACAAATACACCAAAGAAGGTAAAGCGATTTCCATCGCGCTGCTGGGTAACGCCGCAGAAATCCTCCCGGAACTGGTCAAGCGCGGCGTACGCCCGGACATGGTCACCGACCAGACCAGCGCCCACGATCCGCTCAACGGTTACCTGCCGGCGGGCTGGACCTGGGACGAATACCGCGCCCGCGCCAAGACCGAACCGGCCGCTGTGATCAAAGCCGCCAAGCAGTCGATGGCGGTGCACGTCAAAGCGATGCTGGAATTCCAGAAGCAAGGCATTCCGACCTTCGACTACGGCAACAACATCCGTCAGATGGCGCAGGAAGAAGGCGTCGAAAACGCCTTCGACTTTCCGGGTTTCGTACCGGCCTACATCCGTCCGCTGTTCTGCCGTGGCATCGGCCCGTTCCGTTGGGCGGCGCTGTCGGGCGATCCACAAGACATCTACAAAACCGACGCCAAGGTCAAAGAGCTGATCCCCGACGACGCCCATCTGCACAACTGGCTGGACATGGCCCGCGAGCGCATCAGCTTCCAGGGTCTGCCGGCACGTATCTGCTGGGTCGGTCTGGGTCTGCGCGCCAAGCTTGGTCTGGCCTTTAACGAAATGGTCCGCAGCGGCGAGCTGTCGGCGCCGATCGTGATCGGTCGCGACCACCTCGACTCCGGCTCGGTCGCTAGCCCGAACCGTGAAACCGAATCGATGCAGGACGGTTCCGACGCTGTGTCCGACTGGCCACTGCTCAACGCTCTGTTGAACACCGCGAGCGGCGCGACCTGGGTTTCCCTGCACCACGGCGGCGGCGTCGGCATGGGCTTCTCGCAGCACTCGGGCATGGTGATTGTTTGCGACGGTACGGACGAAGCGGCCGAGCGTATTGCGCGCGTACTGCACAACGACCCGGCCACCGGTGTCATGCGTCACGCCGATGCCGGTTACCAGATCGCCATCGACTGCGCCAAGGAACAGGGGCTGAACCTGCCGATGATTACCGGCGGTAAGTAACACGCTTTGGCTTTATGTGGGAGCGAGCTTGCTCGCGAAAGCAATCTGTCAGCCAGCACAGATGTTGACTGTGCTGGCCTATTCGCGAGCAAGCTCGCTCCCACAGAAAAGCAGCACTACCGAAGCTCAGTGAACTATTAAAACAATCCACAGAGGTTGAATCATGGCTGTTAACACCGATCGTGCAGGCAACAAACCGTTGATCGAGAGGCGTTCGATCGACTACATCCCGGAAGCGGAAAGACACGGTCGTCTGTTTAGCCAGTTCACCCTGTGGATGGGTGCGAATCTGCAAATCACCGCGATTGTCACCGGGGCCTTGGCCGTGGTGCTGGGCGGTGATGTGTTCTGGTCGTTGATCGGTCTGTTGATCGGCCAACTGCTCGGCGGCGGGGTGATGGCGTTGCACGCTGCGCAAGGGCCGAAACTGGGTCTGCCACAGATGATTTCCAGCCGCGTGCAGTTTGGCGTTTACGGCGCGGCAATCCCGATCGTGCTGGTGTGCCTGATGTACCTGGGTTTCACCGCGACGGGCACCGTGCTTTCCGGTCAAGCGTTGGGCCAGTTGTTTAACGTCAGTGACAGCGTCGGCATCCTGATTTTTGCCAGCGTCATCGTGCTGGTGACGGTGCTCGGTTATCGGGTGATCCACTGGATCGGCCGTGTTGCCAGCGTGATTGGCGTGATCGCTTTCGTCTTCCTGTTCTGGCGCCTGATGAGCCAGACCGACGTCGGCGCACTTCTGCAAATTCGTCATTTCAGCTGGAGCAGCTTCCTCCTCGCGGTGTCGCTCGCGGCCTCCTGGCAGATCGCTTTCGGCCCCTACGTGGCTGACTATTCCCGTTACCTGCCGAGCAACACCTCGGCGGTAAAAACCTTCTTCGCCGCCGGTGCTGGTTCAGTGGTCGGCGCGCAAGTAGCGATGATCCTCGGCGTGTTCGCTGCGGCTTCGGCCAACGGCCAGTTCGCCGGTCATGAAGTTGCTTACATCGTCGGTCTGGGCGGCACCGGTGCCACCGCCGCGCTGCTGTACTTCAGCATCGCGTTCGGCAAGGTGACCATCTCGACGCTGAACTCCTACGGCAGCTTCATGTGCATCGCGACCATCATCAGTGGTTTCAAAGGCCACCTGACCGTTACGCGCATGCAGCGTCTGGTGTTTGTGCTGGTGATTGTCGGCGCAGCGACCCTGATTGCGCTGCTTGGTCAGCACTCGTTCCTCGGTGCGTTCAAGTCTTTCATCCTGTTCCTGCTCGCGTTCTTCACACCGTGGAGCGCGATCAACCTGGTGGATTACTACTGCATCACCCGCGAGCGCTATGACGTGCCGGCGCTGGCCAATCCGAACGGTCGCTACGGGCGCTGGAACCTGCTCGGCATCAGCGTCTATGTGTTCGGCGTGCTGGTGCAGTTGCCGTTCATCTCTACCAAGTTCTACACCGGCCCGCTGGTGGCGGCCCTCGGTGATGTGGACATTTCCTGGATCATCGGTCTGGTGCTGCCGGCTGCCGTCTACTACGTGTGTGCAAAAAAATGGCACAGCGCGGTACCTGATCAACTGATTCTGCCGGTCGAGCAGAACAGCGTTGTACCACCTGAAAAAAGTGGGGCCGGGCGCGCTGCGGCGCAGGCCTGATTGGACGTGGACAGGGCTGGATGCCTCTTGACTGCCGTAAGCCAATTCATGATTAGGAGCGTCGAAACAATGAAATCGAACAAGACCCTGCTCACCACACTGCTGTCCATGGGCCTGCTGGCCAGTGCCGGTGCGACCCAAGCCGCTGGCTGGTGCGAATCGGGCAAACCGGTGAAGTTCGCCGGCCTGAACTGGGAAAGCGGCATGCTGCTGACCGACGTGCTGCAAGTGGTGCTGGAAAAAGGTTACGACTGCAAGACCGACAGCCTGCCGGGCAACTCCATCACCATGGAGAACGCCTTGAGCAGCAACGATATTCAAGTGTTCGCCGAAGAGTGGGTCGGCCGCAGCGAGGTCTGGAACAAGGCCGAGAAGGCCGGCAAGGTCGTCGGTGTCGGTGCGCCGATCGTCGGCGCCGTGGAAGGTTGGTATGTGCCGCGATACGTGATCGAAGGCGACGCCAAACGCAAGCTGGAAGCCAAAGCCCCAGACCTGAAAAACATCGCCGATCTGGGCAAATACGCCGCCGTGTTCAAGGACGCCGAAGAGCCATCCAAGGGCCGTTTCTATAACTGCCCGGCCGGCTGGACCTGCGAGCTGGACAACAGCGAAATGCTCAAAAGCTACGGTCTGGAAAGCAGCTACACCAACTTCCGTCCGGGCACCGGCCCGGCGCTCGATGCGGCGGTGCTGTCGAGCTACAAGCGCGGCGAGCCGATCCTGTTCTACTACTGGTCGCCAACCCCGCTGATGGGCCAGATCGACGCGGTGAAACTGGAAGAAAAACCCGGCGTCGACAAGACCGTAAGCATCAAGGTCGGTCTGTCGAAAACCTTCCACGACGAGGCCCCGGAACTGGTCGCCGTGCTGGAAAAGGTCAACCTGCCGATCGACCTGCTGAACCAGAACCTGGGCCGCATGGCCAAGGAACGTATCGAGTCGCCAAAACTGGCGAAAATCTTCCTCAAGGAACATCCTGAGGTCTGGCATGCGTGGGTCAGTGCAGACGCAGCCAAGAAAATCGACGCGGCGCTGTAGGTCGATACCTCCCGGTCAACCGTGAGGCTGGCCGGGAGATATGCCGTAATCGCTTGATTGAGATTTCTGATTGAGAGCCGCTTATGTTTCCCGAAAGCTTTACCTTTTCCATCGCCGACTGGGTCAACGGTTGGGTCGATTCGCTGGTCACCAACTACGGTGATGTGTTCCGCCACATCTCCGACACCCTGCTCTGGGCCATCGTCAACCTCGAAGGCCTGCTGCGTGCGGCGCCGTGGTGGTTGATGCTGGCGATCGTCGGTGTCGTCGCCTGGCACGCCACGCGCAAAGTGGTGACCACGGCGGTCATCGTCGGTCTGCTGTTCCTCGTCGGCGCCGTTGGCCTGTGGGACAAGCTCATGCAGACACTGGCGCTGATGATGGTCGCGACGATCATTTCGGTGCTGATCGGCATCCCGCTGGGGATTCTCTCGGCGCGCAGCAATCGCCTGCGTTCGGTGCTGATGCCGCTGCTCGACATCATGCAGACCATGCCCAGCTTCGTGTATCTGATCCCGGTGCTGATGCTGTTCGGTCTGGGCAAGGTCCCGGCGATTTTCGCCACGGTAATCTACGCCGCGCCGCCGCTGATTCGCCTGACTGATCTGGGTATTCGCCAGGTCGACGGCGAAGTGATGGAAGCGATCAACGCCTTCGGCGCCAACCGCTGGCAGCAACTGTTCGGCGTGCAACTGCCGCTGGCCCTGCCAAGCATCATGGCCGGGATCAACCAGACCACCATGATGGCCCTGTCGATGGTAGTGATCGCTTCGATGATCGGTGCCCGAGGTCTGGGTGAAGATGTGCTGGTGGGGATTCAGACCCTCAATGTCGGGCGTGGCCTCGAAGCCGGTCTGGCGATCGTGATTCTCGCAGTGGTCATCGACCGCATTACTCAGGCGTACGGTCGGCCACGGCATGAGGTGAGCAAATGAGCAACGCAACCGTGAGCAAGATCGAAGTCAAAAACGTCTTCAAGATTTTCGGCAACCGGGCCAAGGACGCACTGGCGATGGTCGGCCAGGGCAAGACCAAGGATCAGGTGCTGAGCGAGACCGGTTGCGTGGTCGGCGTGAACGATCTGTCGCTGAGCATCGGTACCGGCGAGATCTTCGTGATCATGGGCCTGTCCGGCTCGGGCAAGTCGACGCTGGTGCGCCACTTCAACCGGCTGATCGACCCGACCAGCGGCGCGATCCTCGTCGACGGCGTGGACATCCTGCAATACGACATGGATGCCCTGCGCGAATTTCGCCGGCACAAGATCAGCATGGTGTTCCAGAGCTTCGGCCTGCTGCCGCACAAGAGCGTGCTCGACAACGTCGCCTACGGCCTGAAAGTCCGTGGCGAGAGCAAGCAAATGTGCTCGGAACGCGCGCTGCACTGGATCAACACCGTGGGCCTCAAAGGCTACGAAAACAAATACCCGCACCAGCTCTCCGGCGGCATGCGTCAGCGTGTCGGCCTGGCCCGCGCCTTGGCGGCGGACACCGACATCATCCTCATGGACGAAGCGTTCAGTGCGCTGGATCCACTGATCCGCGCGGAAATGCAGGACCAGTTGCTGGAACTGCAAAAGACCCTGCACAAGACCATCGTCTTCATCACTCACGACCTCGATGAGGCGGTGCGTATCGGCAACCGCATTGCGATTCTCAAGGATGGGAAGTTGATTCAGGTTGGTACGCCGAGAGAGATCCTGCATTCGCCGGCTGATGAGTACGTTGACCGGTTTGTGCAGCGGCGGGCGGCGGTGGTTTAACAGACTTGCGGTGAGGCTGCCGGCCCCTTCGCGAGCAGGCTCACTCCCACAGGAGACTGCATTCCAATGTGGGAGCGAGCCTGCTCGCGAAAGGGCCGGCAGAGCTGCATCAATATTACGGTTGAGGTTTTAGATGTCCCAGGCTGAAAAAATCGTTATCACAGGCAGCCCCTTGCGTTGGCAGGACGTGGTCGCCGTCGCTCGTCACGGCGCTCAACTTGAGCTGTCCAGCGACACCTGGGCGCGCATCGAAAACGCCCAAGGCATCGTCCAGCGCATCGTCGAAAGCGGCGAACGCGCCTATGGCGTCAACACCGGCCTGGGCGGTTTGTCCAACGTCTCGCTGCAAGACGAACAACTCAGCCAGTTGTCGCGCAATACCTTGCTCAGCCATGCCTGCGGCGTCGGCCCGGTACTCGCCGACGAGCAGACCCGCGCGATCATCTGCGCGGCGATTCACAACTACAGCCACGGCAAATCGGGCCTGCATCGCCGGGTCGTCGAAGCGCTGCTGGCACTGCTCAATCGCGGCATCACCCCGCAGGTGCCGTCGCAAGGTTCAGTGGGCTATCTGACGCACATGGCGCATATCGGCATCGCGCTGCTTGGCGTTGGCAATGTCAGCTATCGCGGTCAGGTTGTTTCCGCACAACAGGCGTTGGCCGAGGAAGGTCTTGAGCCAGTGCAACTCGGCGCGAAGGACGGTTTGTGCCTGGTCAACGGCACGCCGTGCATGACCGGCCTCAGCTGTCTGGCGATTGCCGACGCAACGCGGTTGGTGCAATGGGCCGACGTCATCGGCGCAATGAGTTTTGAAGCCCAGCGCGGCCAGATCGATGCGTTCGACGCTGAGATCATCGCGCTGAAACCGCACCCGGGCATGCAGCAAGTGGGTATCAATCTGCGTGCGTTGCTTGATGGCAGCGAAGTGATCGCCTCGAGCAAAGGCATTCGCACTCAGGATGCGCTGAGCATTCGTTCGATTCCGCAGGTGCATGGCGCCGCGCGCGATCAACTGGACCATGCGATCAAACAGGTCGAGGCCGAACTCAACGGCTGCACTGATAACCCGCTCCTGCTGGGCACGCCGGACAATTTCCGGGTGATGTCGCAAGCCAACCCGCACGGTCAGTCGGTGGCAATGGCAGCCGATCTGCTGGCGATTGCCATGGCCGAAATCGGCTCGATTGCCGAGCGTCGCCTCGACCGTTTGGTGAACCCGCACGTCAGCGGTCTGCCGGCGTTTCTGGTGGCCAATCCGGGGGTGAACTCCGGGATGATGATCGTGCAATACGTCGCCGCATCGCTGTGTGCGGAAAACCGCCAATTGGCGCAACCGGCGGTACTCGATAACTACATCACTTCGGGCCTGCAGGAAGATCACTTGAGCATGGGCACCAACGCCGCGCTCAAGCTGCATCACGCGCTGGAAAACTGCACGCAGATTCTCGCCATTGAGTACCTGCTGGCGGCGCAGGCGTTTGAGTTTCTCAAGGAACAGCGCTTTGGCGCCGGCACCGATGTCGCTTGGCGACTGCTGCGCGAAAAAGTCCCGGCCTACGATCAGGATCGTTGGTTGGCGCCGGACATCGCTGCCGCTGCGAGCGTGTTGAAAACCCCGAATCTGCCGCACAACGTTTTACCGAATTTGCACTGACCAATACCCACGCCAGCGTGCCAAGGCGCGACTCCCCAAAAGGCGAGACGCGACGGACAACGGACATCTCCGGAGCGTCTGGCGAGTTAATAACAAACTCTCAAAAGGAGCACAAAATGACTGCGCTGAACCTGATTCCCGGCCAACTGAGCCTGGCCCAATTGCGTGACGTCTACCAGAACCCGGTCAAGCTGACTCTCGATAACAGCGCATCGCAGCAGATCGAAGCCAGCGTTGCCTGCGTCGAGCAGATCCTCGCCGAGAATCGCACCGCCTACGGCATCAACACCGGTTTCGGCCTGCTGGCCTCGACCCGCATTGCCAGCGAAGACCTCGAGAACCTGCAGCGCTCGCTGGTGTTGTCCCACGCTGCGGGTGTCGGTCAGCCGATCAGCGATGAGCTGGTGCGGCTGATCATGGTGCTCAAGGTCAACAGTCTCAGCCGTGGTTTCTCCGGCATTCGCCGAGTGGTGATCGATGCGCTGATCGCGCTGATCAACGCCGAGGTTTATCCGCACATTCCATTGAAAGGTTCGGTAGGTGCTTCGGGCGATCTGGCGCCGTTGGCGCACATGTCGCTGGTGCTGCTCGGTGAGGGCAAGGCGCGCTATAAGGGCGAGTGGATGGAAGCCACCGAAGCGCTGAAAGTTGCTGGCCTGACCCCGCTGACGCTGGCCGCGAAAGAAGGCCTGGCGCTGCTCAACGGCACTCAGGTCTCCACCGCGTTTGCGTTGCGTGGTCTGTTTGAAGGTGAAGATTTGTTCGCTGGTGCACTGGCGCTGGGCGGTCTGACGGTTGAAGCGGTATTGGGTTCGCGTTCGCCGTTCGATGCACGCATTCACGCGGCTCGTGGCCAGAAAGGTCAGATCGACGCTGCTGCCGCTTACCGCGATCTGCTCGGTGAACGCAGTGAAGTCTCCGACTCGCACCAGAACTGCGAAAAGGTTCAGGATCCGTATTCGTTGCGCTGCCAGCCGCAAGTCATGGGCGCTTGCCTGACCCAGTTCCGTCAGGCCGCAGAGGTTTTGGCTGTTGAAGCCAACGCCGTTTCCGACAACCCGTTGGTGTTTGCCGCTGAAGGCGACGTGATTTCCGGGGGCAACTTCCACGCCGAACCGGTGGCCATGGCCGCTGACAACATGGCGCTGGCTATCGCCGAAATCGGCTCGCTGAGCGAGCGTCGTATTTCGCTGATGATGGATAAACACATGTCGCAACTGCCGCCGTTCCTCGTCGCCAATGGTGGGGTGAACTCCGGCTTCATGATTGCTCAGGTGACCGCTGCGGCGCTGGCCAGCGAGAACAAGGCGTTGTCGCATCCACACTCGGTGGACAGTTTGCCGACTTCGGCCAACCAGGAAGACCATGTATCGATGGCCCCGGCGGCCGGCAAGCGTCTGTGGGAAATGGCTGAAAACACCCGTGGGATTCTCGCGGTGGAATGGCTGGCGGCGGTGCAGGGTCTGGATCTGCGTAACGGTCTGAAGACTTCGGCGAAGCTGGAACAGGCGCGGGCGATTTTGCGCAAGGAAGTGCCGTTTTATGAGAAGGATCGGTTCTTTGCGCCGGACATCAATGCGGCGACTGAACTGCTGGCTTCGCGGTGTTTGACTGAGCTGGTTTCGGCGAAGCTTTTGCCTAGCCTTTAACCCTACACACTGATCGTTCCCACGCTCTGCGTGGGAATGCCTCAAGGGACGCTCCGCGTCCAGTGACGCGGAGCGTCACGGGCTGCATTCCCACGCAGAGCGTGGGAACGATCACCAACCCCAACGGAGGCCAACAGTGAAAACCCTCTGGCAACACTGCCACGTCGCAACCATGGCGCAGGGCGTCTACTCGATCATCGAAGATGCAGCCATCGTGACGTCCGGTGCGCACATCGAGTGGATCGGCCCGCGCAATCAATTGCCGTCCGGCGAATACCCGGCGGTCAACGACTTGCAAGGCGCCTGGGTCACCCCCGGTCTGATCGACTGCCACACCCACACGGTGTTCGGTGGCAACCGCAGCGGTGAATTCGAAAAACGTCTGCAAGGTGTCAGCTACGCGGAAATCGCGGCATCCGGCGGCGGCATTGCCAGCACCGTGCGTGCGACTCGCGAAGCCACTGAAGACGAACTGTTTGCCAGCGCCGCCAAACGCCTGAAAAGCCTGATGCGTGACGGCGTGACCACGGTTGAAATGAAGTCTGGTTACGGTCTCGATCTGGCCAGCGAACGCAAGATTCTTCGGGTCATCCGGCGTCTGGCCAAGGAGTTGCCGATCAGCGTGCGCAGCACCTGCCTGGCGGCCCACGCGTTGCCGCCGGAATACAAGGATCGCGCTGACGATTACATCGATCTGATCTGCACGGAGATGCTTCCGGCGCTGGCTGCCGAAGGGCTGGTCGACGCCGTGGACGCTTTCTGCGAATACCTGGCGTTCTCGCCAGAGCAGGTCGAGCGTGTGTTCATCGCCGCACAAAAACTCGGCCTGCCGGTGAAACTGCACGCCGAGCAACTGTCGTCGCTGCACGGCTCCAGCCTCGCCGCGCGCTATAAGGCGCTGTCCGCCGATCACCTGGAATTCATGGACGAAGCCGACGCCATCGCCATGGCCGAAGCCGACACCGTCGCGGTGCTGCTGCCGGGCGCATTCTACTTCCTGCGTGAAACCCAATTGCCGCCGATGGACGCCCTGCGCAAGCACAAGGTGAAGATCGCCATTGCCAGCGATCTCAACCCCGGCACCTCGCCGGCGCTGTCGCTGCGCCTGATGCTGAACATGGCCTGCACTTGTTTGCGCATGACCCCGGAAGAAGCCCTGGCCGGCGCGACCATTCACGCCGCACAAGCGCTGGGCATGGCCGACACCCACGGTTCGCTGGAAGTCGGCAAGGTCGCGGATTTCGTTGCCTGGCACATTGATCGTCCGGCGGATCTGGCTTATTGGCTGGGTGGCGATCTGGACAAACGCGTCGTCCGTCACGGCGTCGAATCAAGTCTGTAGGAGAGCGGTTGTGGATAAGGTTCTGAATTTCAAACAAGGTCGCGTGCCGCTGCTGATCAGCATGCCGCATGCCGGCGTGCGCCTGACCCCGGCGGTGGCGGCCGGGCTGATCCCGGACGCGAAAAGCCTGCCGGACACTGACTGGCATATCCCCCAGCTTTACGACTTTGCTGAAGAACTGGGCGCCAGCACCTTGGCCGCCGAGTATTCGCGTTTTGTGATTGACCTGAATCGTCCGTCCGACGACAAACCGCTGTACGCCGGTGCCACCACCGGTCTGTACCCTGCGACGCTGTTCGATGGCATCCCGTTGTTCCGCGAAGGGCACGAGCCGTCGAAAGAAGAGCGCGCAACTTACCTGGAACAGATCTGGACGCCGTACCACCGCACGCTTCAGGAAGAACTGGCGCGATTGAAAGCCGAATTCGGCTACGCGCTGCTGTTCGACGCGCACTCGATCCGCTCGATCATCCCGCACCTGTTCGACGGCAAACTACCGGACTTCAACCTCGGCACCTTCAACGGCGCCAGTTGTGATCCGCAATTGGCCACGCAACTTGAAGCGATCTGCGCGCGTCACGACCAATACAGCCACGTGCTCAACGGACGCTTCAAGGGTGGCCACATCACCCGTCATTACGGCAACCCGGCCGAGAACATCCACGCCGTGCAACTGGAGTTGTGCCAGAGCACCTACATGGAAGAGTTCGAACCGTTCCGCTATCGCGCCGATCTGGCCGAGCTGACGCAGGTGGTGCTCAAGGAGTTGCTGCAGGGCTATCTGGCGTGGGCAAAATCTCACTACGCCGCGTAACCCCTGTGGGAGCGAGCCTGCTCGCGAAGGCGTCCGTTCAGCCAACATCTGCGTTGAATGACACACCGCATTCGCGAGCAGGCTCGCTCCCACAGGATGGCCGACAGCCTGCGAAGTTTACGGCTGACAAACGGTGACTGCTCTGGAGCATGCTCATTGACGTAAATCGGGTTTATGATGCCCAACGGCAGAATAATAGAAGTCCCCCCAGGGATGACCTCGACCCCTTACGGAGCGCGCAATGCAGACTTTGTTTCCGCAGATCAAACCTCACGCCCGGCACGATCTGGCTGTCGATGACACCCATACGCTGTACGTCGACGAAAGCGGTTCACCGGAGGGTTTGCCGGTTGTGTTCATCCATGGCGGCCCCGGCGCCGGTTGCGACGCGCAGAGCCGTCGCTATTTCGATCCGAACCTCTATCGCATTGTCACCTTCGACCAGCGTGGTTGCGGACGCTCCACGCCGCACGCCAGCCTGGAAAACAACACCACCTGGGATCTGGTCGCCGACCTTGAGCGCATCCGCAAACACCTGGGCATCGATAAATGGGTGCTGTTTGGCGGTTCGTGGGGTTCGACCCTGGCGCTGGCTTACGCACAAACCCACCCGGAACGTGTGCACGGTCTGATCCTGCGTGGGATCTTTCTCTGCCGCCCGCAGGAAATCGAATGGTTCTATCAGGCGGGGGCCAGCCGTCTGTTCCCTGATTACTGGCAGGACTACATCGCGCCAATTCCGCTGGACGAGCGCGATGACTTGCTCAGCGCTTTCCACAAACGTCTGACCGGCAACGACCAGATCGCCCAGATGCACGCGGCCAAAGCCTGGTCGACCTGGGAAGGGCGCACCGCGACCCTGCGGCCGAACCCGCTGGTGGTCGATCGTTTCTCCGAGCCGCAGCGCGCGCTGTCGATTGCGCGGATCGAGTGCCATTACTTCACCAACAATGCCTTTCTTGAGCCGAACCAGCTGATCCGCGACATGGGCAAGATCGCCCATTTGCCGGGTGTGATCATTCACGGCCGTTACGACGTGATTTGCCCGCTCGACAACGCCTGGGAATTGCACCAGGCCTGGCCGAACAGCGAACTGCAGGTGATCCGTGATGCCGGCCACGCGGCCTCTGAACCGGGCATCACCGATGCACTGGTACGCGCCGCGGGCAACATGGCTCGACGCCTGCTCGACCTGCCGCCTGAAGAAGCATGAAGGGGCTGTTACAGCGCGTACGCGGTGCGCGGGTTGAAGTCGCCGGTGAGGTGGTTGGCGCGGTAGATCACGGTTTGCTGGTGCTGGTGGCGGTCGAACCCGACGACACGCGCACCAGTGCCGACAAACTTCTGCATAAACTGCTTAACTATCGGGTATTCAGTGACGCGGAGGGCAAGATGAACTTGTCCCTCGCCGATGTCGGCGGTGGGTTGCTGCTGGTCTCGCAGTTCACCCTCGCGGCCGACACCAAAAGCGGGTTGCGCCCGAGCTTTTCGACGGCCGCGCCTCCGGCTTTGGGCGAGGAATTGTTCGACTATCTATTGAGCAGTGCGAAACAGGTGCATGGCACTGTGGCATCAGGTAGATTCGGCGCCGATATGCAGGTGCATTTGGTCAACGATGGCCCGGTTACCTTTTTGTTACAGACCTGAAAGCGCTTGAAACACCTTTTTAGGAAATTTCGACTGTTTTTAGGGTGTTTTCGCGATAAATACTTTGTTACCCCTGATGCGTTGTCATGCGGGCTACTAGATAATCGCGCGCACTGGGATCAGCGTTCGCTGATTCATTTTTGACTTAGGTAGAGACTTGTCTGGATCCGATTGGGGAATCATTTTGCCCCAGCGGAGTCGGAACAATGCTCGCCAACCTGGCATATAGATAGCTGGCCGTTGGTTTATTGATCTGTTTTCGGCGAGGGTTGCTCGTGATTGTTAGTCCCTGTAATGCAGCAAAAATGTCTGCCAAACGCATGCGAAGTGCCCTGGTAGCGGGTTCGGCGCTCCTGTGCCTGCTCAGCGCCGGTCAGCTTTGGGCGTTCAATCTTGACGATGTATCGGCCAAGGCCAAAGAGCTGGCCGGGCAGAAGTTCGAGGCCCCGCGCAGCAACCTGCCGAACGAATTCCGCGACATGAAGTTCGCGGACTATCAGAAAATCCGCTTCCTCACCGAAAAGGCTGAGTGGGCTGATCAGAAGACCCCGTTCAAACTGTCCTTCTATCACCAGGGTATGCATTTCGATACACCGGTGAAAATCAACGAAATCACAGCGAACACCGTCGAAGAGATCAAATACGATCCGACACGCTTCGATTTCGGCGACCTGAAATTCGATCCGAAAGCCACTGAACAACTGGGTTATGCCGGTTTCCGTGTGCTGTACCCGATCAACAAGGCCGACAAGCAAGACGAAATCATGACCATGCTCGGCGCGAGTTACTTCCGCGTTGTCGGCAAGGGCCACACCTACGGCCTCTCGGCCCGTGGCCTGGCGATTGATACCGCGCTGCCGTCGGGTGAAGAGTTCCCGCGCTTTCGCGAGTTCTGGATTCAACAGCCGAAGCCGGGCGACAAGCACCTGGTGATCTTCGCCCTGCTGGATTCGCCGCGCGCTACCGGTGCCTACCGTCTGATCCTGCGTCCGGGCAGCGACACCATTGTCGACGTCAAAGCGCAGATGTTCCTGCGTGACAAGGTCGGCAAACTGGGTATCGCACCGCTGACCAGCATGTTCCTGTTCGGTGCCAACCAGCCGTCGAAAGTCCTCAACTACCGTCGTGAACTGCACGACTCCAGCGGTCTGTCGATCCATGCCGGCAACGGCGAGTGGATCTGGCGTCCGTTGAACAACCCGAAACATCTGGCCGTGAGCAACTTCAGCGTCGAGAACCCGCGTGGTTTCGGTCTGCTGCAGCGTGGCCGTGACTTCAGTCACTACGAAGACCTCGACGATCGCTACGACAAGCGCCCAAGCGCCTGGATCGAGCCGAAGGGCGAGTGGGGCAAAGGCACCGTTGATCTGGTAGAAATTCCGACCGCCGACGAAACCAACGACAACATCGTTGCGTTCTGGAGCCCGGAAAAAATGCCGGAGCCGGGTCAGCCGCTGGACTTCGCCTACCGCATGCACTGGACCATGGACGAAGCGGCGATTCATGCGCCGGACAGCGCCTGGGTTTCGCAGACTCTGCGTTCGACCGGTGACGTCAAGCAATCGAACCTGATCCGTCAGCCGGATGGCAGCGTTGCCTACCTGGTCGACTTCGAAGGTCCGTCGCTGGCCG
Source organism: Pseudomonas sp. P4_D7 (assembly GCF_056401755.1). NCBI lineage: Bacteria > Pseudomonadati > Pseudomonadota > Gammaproteobacteria > Pseudomonadales > Pseudomonadaceae > Pseudomonas > Pseudomonas sp. P4_D7. The sequence continues at coordinate 113,670 of NZ_JBFUIR010000002.1, forward strand.
CGCTGACCCCGGATGCCGATGTGCGCAGTCAGGTCAGTGTTGGTGACAACGCCGAGCTGGTCGAGAACAGCGTGCGCTACAACCCGGAAACCAAAGGCTGGCGCTTGACCCTGCGCATGAAGATCAAGGACGCGAGCAAGTCGACCGAGATGCGTGCCGCCCTGGTTCAGCCAGTCGTGACTGCTGATCTGGCGAAATCGGTGCCGGCGTCCAACTCGTCCGTCGCCAAGGCCGACAAGGTTGCCGCCAAGCAACAAGAGAAACTCGACAAGGAAGCCAAGGCCGCCGAGGCCAAACAGGCCGACGCCAAGCCAGCTGCAGATGCCAAGGACAAGGCTAATAAAGACGCCAAGCAGCCAGCCGCTGCGGACGCGGCCCCAGCCACACCGGAATCGGCACCGACTGAAGAAGTCCTGACCGAGACCTGGAGCTATCAGTTGCCTGCCGATGAGTAACTCTCAAGTACAGCCAGAGACTCTGTCCGAGTATCTGGCGCATCTGCCGATGACCGACGAGCAGCGCGCGGAACTCGCGGGCTGCCAGTCGTTCAGCGAGCTGCATGAACGCCTGTCGTCTTCAACGTTCGACGCACCTGCCGAGGCCGCCCAGGCTTCGGTGGGCAAGCGCCTGATCCTCAGCACCGCCGAAGAGCTTGAAGACGCGGAGATGCTGGTGCTCGACGCCAGCGGTCGCGTCAGCATGAAGGCAACGCCGCCGATCCGTCGGACCAAGGTCGTGCCGGAGCCGTGGCGCACCAATATTCTGGTGCGTGGCTGGCGCCGTATGACCGGTCGCACCAATCCGCCGCAGCCGCCAAAGGACGAAAACGTCCTGCCGGCCGCGCGCTGGCGCACCGTCGGTTCGATCCGTCGCTACATTCTGTTGCTGCTGATGCTTGGCCAGACCATCGTCGCCGGCTGGTACATGAAAGGCATCATGCCGTACCAGGGCTGGTCGTTCGTCGACCTCGAAGAAGTCCTGCACCAGCCGCTGCTGCAAACCGCTACGCAAGTGCTGCCGTATGCGCTGCAAACCAGCATCCTGATTCTGTTCGGGATTCTGTTCTGCTGGGTATCGGCGGGTTTCTGGACCGCGTTGATGGGCTTCCTCGAGTTGCTCACCGGTCACGATAAATATCGTATCTCCGGCAAAAGCGCCGGTAACGAGCCGATTGCCAAAGACGCGCGTACCGCGCTGGTCATGCCGATCTGCAACGAAGACGTGCCGCGTGTGTTCGCCGGTTTGCGGGCGACGTTCGAGTCGGTCGCTGCCACCGGTGATCTGGACCGCTTCGACTTCTTCGTTCTCAGCGACAGTAACGACACCGACATCTGTGTCGCCGAGCAACAGGCCTGGCTGGATGTCTGCCGCGAAGCCAAAGGCTTCGGCAAGATCTTCTATCGCCGTCGTCGCCGTCGTGTGAAACGCAAGAGCGGCAACCTTGACGACTTCTGCCGTCGCTGGGGCGGTGACTATAAGTACATGGTCGTGCTCGACGCTGACTCGGTGATGAGCGGCGAGTGCCTGACCAGTCTGGTGCGCTTGATGGAGGCCACGCCGGACGCCGGGATCATCCAGACCGCGCCGCGTGCGTCGGGCATGGACACCCTGTATGCGCGCATGCAGCAGTTCGCCACCCGCGTTTACGGCCCGCTGTTTACCGCCGGTCTGCACTTCTGGCAGTTGGGTGAATCCCATTACTGGGGTCACAACGCGATCATCCGCATGAAGCCGTTTATCGACCACTGCGCCCTGGCGCCGTTGCCGGGTAAAGGTGCGTTCTCCGGTGCGATCCTGTCTCACGACTTTGTTGAGGCCGCGCTGATGCGCCGTGCCGGTTGGGGCGTGTGGATTGCCTACGACCTGCCGGGCAGCTACGAAGAACTGCCGCCAAACCTGCTCGACGAACTCAAGCGTGACCGTCGCTGGTGCCACGGTAACCTGATGAACTTCCGGCTGTTCCTGGTTAAAGGCATGCACCCGGTGCACCGTGCGGTGTTCCTGACGGGCGTAATGTCGTACCTGTCGGCGCCGTTGTGGTTCTTCTTTCTGGTGTTGTCGACCGCGCTGTTGGCGGTGAACACGCTGATGGAGCCGCAGTACTTCCTCGAACCGCGACAGCTCTATCCGCTGTGGCCACAATGGCACCCGGACAAGGCGATCGCGCTGTTCTCGACGACCATCGTGCTGCTGTTCCTGCCGAAACTGTTGAGCATCATTCTGATCTGGGCCAAGGGCGCGAAAGAGTTCGGCGGCAAGTTCAAGGTGACCTTGTCGATGCTGCTGGAGATGCTGTTCTCCATGCTGCTGGCGCCGGTGCGGATGATTTTCCACACCCGTTTCGTCCTCGCCGCGTTCCTCGGCTGGGCCGCGACCTGGAATTCGCCGCAACGTGACGACGACTCGACGCCTTGGAGCGAAGCGGTCAAACGCCACGGTCCGCAGACCCTGCTGGGTTTCTGCTGGGCGCTGCTGGTGATCTGGCTGAACCCGAGCTTTCTCTGGTGGCTGGTGCCGATCGTCGGTTCGCTGATGCTGTCGATCCCGGTGTCGGTGATCTCCAGCCGTGTCGGTCTGGGCCTGAAGTCTCGTGACGAGAGCCTGTTCCTCATCCCTGAGGAATACAATCCGCCGCAGGCGCTGCTGGCAACCGACCAGTACACCCACGAAAACCGTTACCACGCCCTCAACGACGGCTTCGTCCGCGCGGTGGTCGATCCTCAGCAGAACGCTTTGGCGTGCTCGCTGGCGACTTCCCGTCATGGTCAGGCCGAGCCGATCGAGTGGTTGCGTCAGGAGCGTGTGCGCCACGCGATCAAGGTTGGCCCAGCCGGGCTGAACAACCATGATCGCCTGCAATTGCTTAGCGACCCTGTGGCGCTGGCGCGTCTGCATGAGCAGGTCTGGGCCGAAGGTCATGCCGAGTGGCTGGATGCGTGGCGCGCTTCGGTGAAGGCCGATCCGCATGCGCCGTTGCTGCCGTTGCAACCGGTTAGCCTGCAGGCTCAGCCGGCCTGATGAAAAAACCCCGCTGATTCAGCGGGGTTTTTTTATGGCCGCCGAAATCCCCTCACCCCAGCCCTCTCCCAGAGGGAGAGGGGGCCGACCGAGGTGTCTGGCGCTATCCGTCGACCTGAAGCATCGAGTCGATTATGGATTCGGCAAATCCGATTCAGGTCGGCGTACCTCTGAAGCATCCCCCGATCGGCCCCCTCTCCCTCGGGGAGAGGGCTGGGGTGAGGGGGTAGCTCTTGATTGTTAAACAAATCGTCCATTAAACCTTGTGCAAAAAAACGAGTGCGTTAGCATCCGTCCCCGAATTGGCGCACCCGGGCTTTTTTGCCCGTCACTGTTGGTTTTCGCGCCGCAAACGCAATGGTTTTGGGGACTTGAAGATGAAGAAGTATCTGTCGATGCTGCTGGTCGGCGTCACGGCACTGGTTGCAGTCAATGCGGCGCAGGCTGGCGCAATCGATGACGCGGTCAAGCGCGGCACGTTGAAAGTCGGTATGGATCCGACCTACATGCCGTTTGAAATGACCAACAAACGGGGCGAAATCATCGGTTTCGAAGTCGACATCCTCAAAGCCATGTCCAAGGCCATGGGCGTCAAGCTGGAACTGGTTTCCACCGGTTACGACGGCATCATCCCGGCGCTGATGACCGACAAATTCGACATGATCGGCAGCGGCATGACCCTGACTCAGGAACGTAACCTGCGCCTGAACTTCAGCGAACCGTTCATCGTTGTAGGCCAGACCCTGCTGATCCGCAAGGAGCTGGAAGGCACCATCAAGTCGTACAAAGACCTGAACAGCGCCGACTACCGCATCACCTCCAAGCTTGGCACCACCGGTGAAATGGTCGCCAAGAAGCTCATCTCCAAAGCCAAGTACCACGGCTACGACAACGAGCAGGAAGCCGTGCTCGACGTGGTCAACGGCAAGGCTGACGCCTTCATCTACGACGCGCCGTACAACGTCGTTGCGGTGACCAAGGTCGGCGCCGGCAAACTGGTGTTCCTCGACAAGCCATTCACCTACGAGCCTTTGGCCTTCGGTCTGAAGAAGGGCGATTACGACAGCCTCAACTTCATCAACAACTTCCTGCACCAGATCCACGAAGACGGCACCTACGATCGTATCCATGACAAGTGGTTCAAGAGCACCGAGTGGCTCAAGGACATGGAATAAGCCCGGTCAGATAGACCGAGTCGCCCCATTCGCGAGCAAGCTCGCTCCCACAGAGGAATGCATTCCAATGTGGGAGCGAGCTTGCTCGCGAAGGGGCCCTCCAGAGCAACACAAAATCCGGAACCTGCAATGAAACAGAAAAAAGCCCAATGGCCCTGGCACGTCCTCACCGTGCTGGTGCTGGTCGGCCTCGCGGGCGCGTTGTATTACGCGACGTCGCTGATGTCCTACGAATGGCGCTGGAATCGCGTGCCGCAGTACTTCGCCTATCAGGCCGAGGAAACCCAGCGTGCCACCGACATTTCCACCGTCACCGAACTGGTGCGCAAGGGCAGCAGCGCGCAAGTCACCCTGCGCAACGACGCCGGTGATGAGCAGCACCTGACCGTCGACGAGAACAGCCTGCAATTCGCTCAGGGCGACGATGTCGCCGAAGGTGACGTCGTGGGCGTGACTCGGCATTGGGCGGCAGGCCCGCTGTTGTGGGGGCTGTGGACCACGCTTTGGCTGTCAGTGGTTTCCGGTGTCCTGGGTTTGCTGATCGGTCTGGTCACCGGCCTGTGCCGACTGTCGAACAACCCGACCCTGCGCGACCTCTCGACGATCTACGTCGAGTTGGTGCGCGGCACGCCGCTGCTGGTGCAGATCTTCATTTTCTACTTCTTCATCGGCACGGTGATGAACCTGTCCCGCGAGTTCGCCGGGATCGCCGCGCTGTCGCTGTTCACTGGCGCTTACGTAGCCGAGATCATCCGTTCCGGCGTGCAGTCGATTGCCCGTGGCCAGAACGAAGCAGCGCGTTCGCTCGGTCTGAGTGCCGGTCAATCGATGCGTCACGTGGTGTTGCCGCAAGCGTTCAAACGCGTGCTGCCACCGCTGGCCGGGCAATTCATCAGTCTGGTCAAGGACACCTCGCTGGTGTCGGTGATCGCCATCACCGAACTGCTAAAAAGCGGCCGTGAGGTCATCACCACCTCGTTCTCGCCGTTCGAGATTCTATTCTGCGTCGCCGGTCTGTACCTGTTGATCAACCTGCCGCTGTCGAAAATCGCCAGCCGGCTTGAGCGGAGGCTCGCGCAAAGTGATTGAAGTCCGCGATCTGGTAAAAGTCTTCGACACCCGTGGGCAAGTGGTGCGTGCGGTGGATAACGTCAGCACCACGGTCGCCAAAGGCGAAGTGCTGGTGGTGATCGGCCCGTCGGGTTCCGGCAAGTCGACCTTCCTGCGCTGCCTCAATGGCCTGGAACAATTCGATTCCGGCTCGGTGAGCATCGACGGCCTGCAATTGGCCGACCCGAAAACCGACGTCAACGCCTACCGCCGCGAAGTCGGCATGGTGTTCCAGCATTTCAACCTGTTCCCGCACATGACCGTGCTGGAAAACCTCTGTCTGGCGCAGAAAGTCGTGCGCAAGCGCGGCAAGCAAGAGCGTGAGGCCAAGGCGATGGAATTGCTGCAAAAGGTCGGGATTGCGCAGAAGGCCAACGAATTTCCGTCACGCCTGTCCGGTGGTCAGCAACAGCGCGTGGCGATTGCCCGAGCGCTGGCGATGGAGCCGAAGGTCATGCTGTTCGATGAGCCAACCTCGGCGCTCGACCCGGAAATGGTCGGCGAGGTGCTGGACGTGATGAAGAACCTGGCCGTGGAAGGCATGACCATGGTCTGCGTGACCCACGAAATGGGCTTTGCCCGGGAAGTGGCGGATCGGGTGTTGTTTTTCGATCACGGCAAGTTGCTGGAAGATGCCGCGCCGGCGGAGTTCTTCGATGCACCGAAGGATCCGCGCGCGCAGGCCTTCTTGCGTCAGGTTCTGTAATTTCAGCGCCTGTCAGTAAGCCTTCGCGAGCAGGCTCGCTCCCACAGTGAATGGGTCGAATACAACCTTTGTGATCGACACAAATCCTGTGGGAGCGAGCTTGCTCGCGAAGGCATCACCTCGATTCTGAATGAATCGAGGTTTTCGGATCACCTCAAACCTTGAACCGCCCCACCAGCATCTGCAGATGCGTCCCCAGCCGCGCCAGCTCAACGCTGGACGCCGCGGTCTCTTCACTCGCCGCCGATGTCTGATCCGACACGTCCCGCACATTCAGCACGCTACGGTTGATCTCTTCCGCCACCGCGCTCTGCTGCTCGGCCGCTGCCGCAATCTGCTGGTTCATCGCCTGAATCGCCGACACGGTACGGGTGATGCTTTCCAGCGAACCGCCCGCGCGACGGGTCAGCTCAACGCTGCTGTCGGTGAGGGTGCGGCTGTTGTCCATGATCGTCGCCACTTGCTGGGTGCCGTTTTGCAGGCCGACGATCAGCTCTTCGATCTCTTCGGTGGATTTTTGCGTGCGCTGGGCGAGGCTGCGCACCTCGTCGGCAACTACCGCGAAACCACGTCCGGCTTCACCGGCACGCGCGGCTTCGATGGCGGCGTTGAGGGCCAGCAGGTTGGTTTGTTGCGCTACCGACTTGATCACGTCGAGGACGCTGCCGATCTTGTCGCTTTCGCGCTTCAGTTCACCCATGGCTTCGGTCGAGTGACCGACTTCAGCGGCCAGCCGCTCGATCTGCGCGATCGCTTCGCCCACCACTTTGTCGCCTTCGCGAGCCTGTTGGTCGGCTGCGACGGCGGCCTCGGAAGCTTCTTCGGCATTACGCGCGACTTCCTGCACGGTGGCGGCCATTTCGTTCATGGCCGTGGCAACCTGATCGGTCTCGATTTTCTGGTTGTTGACCCCGGCGCTGGTCTGCTCGGTCACCGCCGAGAGTTCTTCAGCGGCGCTGGCGATCTGGGTAACGCCATCGCTGATCCCGCCGACCAGTTCACGCAGGCCTTGGGTCATGCTCTGCATCGAACGTTGTAGTTGGCCCAATTCGTCGCGACGCAGGGAAACCAGGTTGTGGGTCAGGTCGCCCGCAGCCACGCGCTCGGCGACTTTCAGGGTCTGGTTCAGCGGGATGATGATCTGGCGGGTGATTGCCCAGGCGGCAAGCAAGCCGAAAGCCACGGCGAGCAAGGTGGCGATGATCAGCATGTTCTTGGCGTGGGCGGCATCGGTATCACGAACGATGGTCTGCGATTCAGTGAGTTTCTTGCTGACGTCGATAAGGATGTCGCCCTGCGTCGACATGCGCGCGGCGGCCTTGGCGTTGTTGACCTGCGAGTCGCGGAACTGCGCAACTGCTGCGCGATAGGCTTTGATCGAGGCGGTAGCCTGTTGCAGGTTGGCGATGTGCTGCTCCGGCAATTTCGCCGGCAGGCTGTCGAGGTTTTTCAGGGCGTTGTCGATGGCGTCGAGCGCCGGTTGCTCGGCTTCGGCCTTGCCGCTGTAGGTGTAGCCGCGTACTTGATAGCGTGCTTGCTGCAGCAGTTTGCTCAGCTCGATCACGCTGTTGAATTGCGCGACGCTGTCACCCGCCAGCATGGATTTTTCCACTTCGGCGACTTTCGCCACGGCATTGTCGGCACTGGCGCCGAGCTTGCTGCGGGCGTCTTCGCGCTGCACGGTGGCTTGGGTCATGTCGGCAAAAGCGCGTTTGTATTCGGCAACGGCGGCCAGTTGTTGATCGACCATCGCCGCGTCGGACGGCTGTTCAATCAGGCTGCGCGCGGTTTGCAGGCCGCTGTCGAGTTTGCCGAGCAGGTCGTTGACCACGCCCGGACCTTGTTCGCCACGGCGCGCTTCGTAGTCCAGACGCGCGAGGCGCAGGTCCTTGGTCAGTTCGTTGAGACTGGAGATAAAACCGAGCTTGTCACCGCGGCTGATAATACCGCTCATGCCAGTCCAGCCGGTAAAGGTGATCAACAGTGTCAGCAACAGCACCAGGCCGAAACCGATTCCCAGCTTGCGTTTGACGCTGACGTTTCCAAGACTCTCGGCTAACCAACGGTACATGCGACGACTCCCCGACCACTAATTGGACTTATGGAGAGGTTATCGGCCGGGTGATGGCAATCTGTAACACCATTTATCCGATGCGCAGAATCAGAAGAGCCGGGCGAGCAGGGCGGTGACGGCGGTTTCGACGCGCAGGATGCGCTCGCCCAGTTGCACCGGTTGCAGACCGGACTTGGCCAGCAGGTCGATTTCGTAAGGAATCCAGCCACCTTCGGGGCCGATGGCCAACGTCACCGGTTCGCTCAAGGCGCGTGGGCACGGCGGATAGTTGCCGGGGTGGCCGACCAGACCGAGGGTACCGTCGGTGATCGCCGGCAACCGGTCTTCCACGAAAGGCTTGAAGCGTTTTTCGATGATGATTTCCGGCAGCACGGTGTCGCGGGCCTGTTCGAGGCCGAGGATCAGTTGCTCACGAATCGCTTCAGGTTCCAGAAACGGCGTCTGCCAAAAACTCTTCTCGACCCGATAGCTGTTGACCAGGATCACCTTTGACACGCCCATGGTCGCCACGGTCTGAAACACCCGACGGAGCATCTTCGGGCGTGGCAGAGCGAGTACCAAGGTCAGCGGCAGCTTGGCTGGTGGTGGCTGATCGAGGCTGACGCGCAGCTCGGCTTCACCTGCTTCGAGGCGCAGCAGCTCAGCCGAACCCATCAGCCCGTTGATACGGCCAACGCGCAGGCTGTCACCGACTTCCGAGCGGTGGACTTCCTGCATGTGGGTCAAGCGGCGATCACGCAGCACCACGCGGTCGGCCGCAATGAAATCGGCCTCTTCGAGCAACAGCAGGTTCATGCCTGGGTCGCTGGCGGCTGGTCGTTGTGGTCGTCGGCCGGGTTCTCTTCCGGACGTTCGCGCTTGCTGATCAAACCACCGAACAGAATGCCGATTTCAAACAACATCCACATCGGCACGGCCAGCAGAGTCTGCGAGAAGATATCCGGCGGCGTCAGGATCATGCCGACCACGAAGCAGCCGATGATCACGTAAGGGCGGATTTTCTTCAGGTATTTGACGTCGACCACGCCGATCCACACCAGCAGCACCACAGCCACCGGGATCTCGAACGCCACGCCGAAGGCGAAGAACAGCGTCATGACGAAATCGAGGTAACTGGCGATGTCGGTCATCATTTCCACTCCGGCCGGGGTGGCGGCAGCGAAGAACTTGAAGATCAGCGGGAACACGAAGTAATAGGCGAACGCCATGCCGGTGTAGAACAGCAGAATGCTGGAGACCAGCAGCGGCACCGCAATGCGCTTCTCGTGTTTGTACAGGCCCGGCGCGATAAAGCCCCAGATCTGATGCAGGATCACCGGGATCGCGAGGAACAGCGAAACCATCATCGTCAGCTTCAGCGGCGTCAGGAACGGCGACGACACGTCGGTGGCGATCATCGTCGCGCCGACCGGCAGGTACTGGCGCAGCGGGGTCGAGACAAAGGTATAGATCTGCTGGGTGAACGCAAACAGCCCGGCGAAGATGATGAAGATCGCCGCCACACAACGCAGCAGGCGGGTGCGTAACTCGGTGAGGTGCGAAACCAGCGGCATGTGCTGGTCGTTTTCGGGGAGATCGCTCATGGGGCTCGCGGCGGCAATGTTGGGTCGTGAGGCGCTGGTGTGATCGGCGCGGCGGTTGGGGACACGTGTTCAACCGAAGTTTCTGCGGCCACCGGTTCTGTCGGCGCTACAACGGCAGTAGGTGCAGGTGCAGGTGCTGGCGCAACGGGTGCAGCTGGCGCATGAATCGTCTGCTGCCCGACATGTTCAACTTCAACCGGCGCCGGCTCTTGCTGGACCGGATTGAAAATCTTCCGCGCTTCCTGCTCCAGCGACAGAATGTGCTCGTTGTGCAGTTGCCGACGGATCTCGTCGGCACCGATTTCACGTTCAACTTCCTGTTTGATCGCGTTGAAGCTGCGCTTCAGCCGTCCGACCCACAGGCCAGCGGTGCGCGCAGCGCCCGGCAGACGCTCGGGGCCCAGCACCAGCAGGGCGACGAGGCCGACGAGCAGCAGTTCAGAGAAGCTGATACCAAACATTAGTCAGTGCTCACACGTCTTTGCGGATCGGCTCTTCGACTTTTTGCGCCTGCACGTCGATGGTGTGCGGCGGATTGGCCTGAGCGGTGGCTTGCGGCTGCACCGGTGGCACCGGTTGCGCAGGCGTCACGGTTGGATCAGCGGCCGGTTTTTCGTCGTCGTTCATGGCTTTGCGGAAGCCCTTGATCGACTCGCCAACGTCGGTGCCGAGGTTTTTCAGTTTCTTGGTGCCGAACACCAGCACCACGACAACCAGAATGACGATCCAGTGTTTCCAGTCAAAAATGCCCATGTTGCTGTTCCTCTCTAAAAGTTGTTCAGGCGGACGGACGCGAGGCTTTCTCGACGTGTCCGGACAGGCCGAAGCGGCGATCCAGTTCATCCAGCACGGCCTGCGGATGCTGCCCCAGTTGGGCGAGCATGACCATGCTGTGGAACCACAGGTCAGCGGTCTCGTAGATCACGTCGCTGCAGTCGCCGCTGATGGCGGCATCCTTGGCGGCAATAATGGTTTCGACCGACTCTTCGCCGACTTTCTCCAGAATCTTGTTCAAACCCTTGTGATACAGACTAGCTACATAGGAGCTATCGGCGGCTGCGCCTTTGCGCTCTTCAAGCACCTGAGCGAGGCGGGTCAGGGTGTCACTCATGTTTGTGTCCTGCGGAATAGATGGCGTGCGGGTCTTTCAGGACTGGGTCGACTGTCTTCCAGTCGCCGTTTTCGAAGACACGGTAAAAGCAGCTTTGACGGCCGGTATGGCAAGCGATGTCGCCGATCTGTTCAACCATCAGGATGATCACGTCGGCGTCACAGTCCAGACGCATTTCATGCAGCGTCTGCACATGGCCGGACTCTTCGCCCTTGCGCCACAGCTTGCCACGGGAACGTGACCAGTAGATTGCACGGTTTTCCGCAGCGGTCAGTTCGAGCGCTTCGCGGTTCATCCAGGCCATCATCAGCACGCGTCCGGTCTTGTGATCCTGGGCAATCGCCGGCACCAAGCCATCAGCGTCCCATTTGATCTCGTCCAGCCAGTTTTTCATCTTCGACTCCGACAGCGAACCCCACACTTCAATAGTCGGGTTCAGGCATTGAAACAGTGTGCCAGTCGATCACGAAACTGGCTATCGGCGAACGACCAGATACAAGCCGACTGCCACCATGATCCCAGCCGGCCAATGCCCCAATTCGTGCAGCGGGCCACCGAGGGCGAGGATCACCCCGCCGGCCAGATGCGCGCAACCGAGCAGGCGCAGGAACCAGTCGTCCTTGCGTTTGTGCCACGGTGGCGGCGGGTCGTAGGCGTGCGGCTGCGACATGCGTTCGAGCAGATCACGGGCCATATTCGCCAGGTGCGGCAGTTGTTCGAACTGGCTCTGCACGTTGCCCAGCAAGGCTTTCGGGCTGACGCGCTCGCGCATCCAGCGTTCGAGGAACGGCTGCGCGGTGTTCCACAGATCCAGATCCGGGTACAGCTGACGGCCGAGGCCTTCGATGTTCAGCAAGGTTTTTTGCAGCAGCACCAGTTGCGGCTGCACTTCCATGTTGAAGCGGCGTGCAGTCTGGAACAGGCGCATCAGCACCTGGCCAAATGAAATATCTTTTAACGGTTTTTCGAAGATCGGTTCGCACACAGTGCGGATCGCCGCTTCGAATTCGTTGAGTTTGGTTTCCGCCGGCACCCAGCCCGAATCGATGTGCAGTTGCGCCACACGGCGGTAGTCACGCTTGAAGAAGGCGAACAGGTTGCGCGCCAGATAATCCTGGTCTTCCGGGGTCAGGCTGCCGACGATGCCGCAATCGATCGCGATGTACTGCGGACTCCAAGGATTGACGGTGCTGACGAAGATGTTGCCCGGGTGCATGTCGGCGTGAAAGAAACTGTCGCGGAAAACTTGGGTGAAGAAAATCTCCACACCGCGTTCGGCAAGCATTTTCATGTCGGTGCGCTGGTCGGCGAGGGTCGCCAGATCGGTGACCTGGATGCCGTAGATGCGCTCCATCACCAGCACTTTCGGCCGGCACCAGTCCCAATAGACTTGCGGCACGTAGAGCAGCGGCGAGCCTTCGAAGTTGCGCTTCAACTGGCTGGCGTTGGCCGCTTCGCGCAGCAGATCCAATTCGTCGTAGATGGTTTTTTCGTAGTCCTGGACCACATCGACCGGGTGCAGCAGACGCGCGTCGGCCGAGAGCTTTTCGGCGGCGCGGGCGAGGATGAACAGCCACGCCAGATCCTGCGCAATGATCGGCTTCAGGCCCGGGCGGATCACTTTGACCACGACTTCTTCGCCGGTTTTCAACTGCGCGGCATGCACCTGCGCCACCGAGGCCGAGGCCAGCGGTTCGACGTCGAAACGGCTGAACACGTCGCTGATCTTCTTGCCGAGCTGTTCTTCGATCAGCTTGATCGACAGCTGCGAGTCGAACGGCGGCACGCGGTCCTGCAACAGCATCAGCTCATCGGCGATGTCTTCCGGCAACAGGTCGCGGCGGGTCGAAAGAATCTGCCCGAACTTGATGAAAATCGGCCCGAGATCCTGCAACGCCAAGCGCAGACGCGCGCCCCGGCTCAGGTCCAGCGGCTTGCGCGGGAACCAGCGCCACGGCAGCACATAGCGCAGCGCCAGAAGGAACCACGGCAACGGCAGATCGAACAGCAGGTCATCGAGGCGGTAGCGGATCACTACGCGCTGGATGCGCAACAGACGGCGGACGGCAAGCAGCTTCATGCGTTATCGCTTGGGTCGAGGGATCGGGAAAGGCGCTCGAAACGCGCCTCGAGACGTTCCAGATCAAGTTTGATCCGGTCCAGTTCGCTGAATCGCGCGTCGGCTTCGCGCTGTCCGACGAGGGTGCGCGATTCTTCGGCGAGGTATTCGGCGAGGTTCTGGTTGAGGCTGGCAAATCCTTGTTGATACCAGCGTGCGCGGCTGCGCAGATGGCCACCGACCAGTTGCGTGGCGACCGGGCCGAGCCAGCGCGAGAGTTCGTACTCCCAGTCCAGCTCAAGGTCTTGCAGCACACCGGCCAGCTCCAGCAGCACGCCGCTGTCGCCATCGAGCTCGACTTCCGGGGCATGCAGCACTGCGGTCTTGTCTTTGCTCACGGCCAGTTTGATCAGGCTCGAGGCCGGCGCACGCAAGGTGCAGTCGACACCGGTTCCCCAATGCGAGGCCAGCATCAGACCTTCGTCACTCGGCAGGATGAACAGTTGCAGCGCCGGGCTGCGGCAGTCGACGGCAATCACCTTGCCGGTCAAATGCGCCAGCCGCGGCAGCGCCGTGCTGTCGAGACGCAGCACCCGGTTGAGGCCGAGTTCAACGCTGGCGAGCAGCCCGGTGAGCAACATCAGGGCTTGATGCCACGGTGCAGGGCGACGATGCCTGCGGTCATGTTGTGATAGGTCACGCGGTCGAAACCGGCGTCGACCATCATCGACTTCAGGGTTTCCTGATTCGGATGCATGCGGATCGATTCGGCCAGGTAGCGATAGCTTTCCGAGTCGTTGGTGATCAGCTTGCCCATCAGCGGCATGAAGGCGAACGAATAAGCGTCGTAGGCTTTCGACATCAGCGCGTTGGTCGGTTTGGAGAATTCCAGCACCAGCAAACGACCGCCGGGCTTGAGCACGCGCAGCATCGAGCGCAGGGCGTCTTCTTTATGCGTCACGTTGCGCAGGCCGAAGGCGATGGTCACGCAGTCGAAGTGGTTGTCCGGGAACGGCAGTTTTTCTGCGTCCGCCTGAACGAACTCGACGTTGCCGGCGACACCCAGATCGAGCAGGCGGTCACGGCCGACCTTGAGCATCGATTCGTTGATGTCGGCCAATACCACCTGACCGGTCGGGCCGACCAGGTGCGAGAACTTTTTGGTCAGGTCACCGGTACCGCCGGCGATGTCCAGCACGCGGTTACCGCTGCGTACGCCCGACAGTTCGATCGCGAAACGCTTCCACAGGCGGTGCATGCCGCCCGACAGAAGGTCGTTCATCAAGTCGTATTTCGCGGCTACCGAGTGGAAAACTTCAGCGACTTTTTCCGCTTTCTGGCTTTCCGGAACGTTTTTGAAGCCGAAGTGAGTGGTGGGTTCGGCATCGCTGCCTTTGCGCTGATCAGTCATATCGCTGTCACCAAAAGAGAATGCGCGACATTCTAATCCCCAAGCCATGCTTTGTCTTGGAATGGCTAAAGGTAAGATGGGCAACCTTCGGGACGATTTGCCGCAGCGGCGGTCAAGATTTACCGACACATCTTTTTCGTCCCATTCAAAAAGCAGGAGTCAATCAATGGCCAAAATCACTGTTGAGCGTGCCCACAACCTGGGTAAGGAAGCCGCCCGCGAGAAGGCCGACAAGCTGGCGCAAAAACTCTCCGATCAATATGGCCTTGAGCCGCAATGGTCGGGCGATACCCTGAACCTCAAGCGCTCGGGCGTGAAAGGCGCGGTGCATGTGGCGGACGATTCGATCAAGGTCGATGTGGAGTTGGGCATCATGATGTCGGCCATGAGCGGCATGATCAAAGCCGAGATCGAGAAGGCCCTCGATAAAGCGTTGGTCTGAAATACGGTCCCCTGTAGGAGTGAGCCTGCTCGCGATAGCGGTCTGTCAG
>NZ_JBFUIR010000002.1:128442-403394 GCF_056401755.1 Pseudomonas sp. P4_D7
CCGCTATCGCGAGCAGGCTCACTCCTACATTTTTTTGCGCTGCACCCAAGCTTTTATGTCAGTTGTTAGGGTGCCGTTTCTAATTTATCTCCTTACTTTGTGCCTGAGCCCGACACTTTCGCGGGCAGTTCCTCAAACCTTCTGCGCGTGAGGTGCACCATGGCCAAAGTCATTTTGAAGAAAAAAATCGACGCTTCGACTTCTGCTCTGAGCGACGTCAAATCCTATGCCCGCAAGATCTGGCTGGCAGGCCTGGGTGCCTACGCCAAGGTCGGCCAAGAGGGCAGCGACTACTTTCAAGAGCTGATCAAGGCTGGTCAAACTGTTGAAAAGAAAGGCAAAAAAGCCGTCACCGAAAAACTCGAAGCGGCCAACGCCGAGATCGATGAAGCCAAGAGCGAAGTCAGCTCGTTCAAAGGTCGTGTCGAAGTTCAGCTCGACAAGGTCGAGAAGGCGTTCGACTCCCGTGTAGCAAGCGCCTTGAATCGTATCGGCATTCCGTCTAAACATGACGTTGAGACACTCTCTGCTAAGCTCGATGAGCTGACGGCATTGCTCGAACGCGTCGCGCGTAAATCTTAAGGAGAACGGGATGGCTGGTAAAAAGAACACCGATAAAGAAGGCAGCTCGTGGATCGGGAAAGTCGAAGACTACTCCCGCAAAATCTGGCTGGCTGGTTTAGGCGTGTACTCGAAGATCGACACTGACGGCAGCAAGCTCTTCGATACATTGGTCAAAGACGGCGAGAAAGCCGAGAAGCTCACCAAATCCGCAGTCGGCAAAAAAGTCGACGCTGCCAAGGATTCCGCTTCTTCGGCCAAGTCGCGCATCAGCGGCGTGAAAGATCGCGCACTGGGCAAATGGGACGAGCTGGAAGGGGCTTTCGACAAGCGCCTGAACAGCGCAATTTCGCGCCTGGGTGTACCGAGCCGCAATGAGGTCAAAGCACTGCATAGCAAGGTGGAAACCTTGACCAAGCAGATCGAAAAACTCACCGGTCTGAAAACCCAACCGGTGGCGGCGAAAACCGCTGCGGCAAAACCGGCCGCGAAAACGGCTGCGGCCAAACCAGCGGCCAAGTCGGCAGCCAAGCCACTGGCCAAAGCGGCAGCTAAACCTGCTGCTAAAGCCGCGGCCAAGCCAGCAGCGAAAACCGCAGCCGCCAAGCCTGCAGCCAAAGCCGCAGCCAAACCGGTTGCCGCCAAAGCCGCTGCCAAGCCGGCAGCTAAACCTGCGGCCAAAACTGCAGCGAAACCCGCCGCCAAGCCAGCAGCGAAAACTGCTGCCGCCAAACCGGCTGCCAAGCCTGCAGCGAAACCTGCTGCGGCGAAGAAACCGGCAGTGAAAAAACCGGCCGCGCCGAAAGCCGCTGCGCCGAAACCGGCCGCACCTGCTGCAGCCAAACCTGCCGCTCCGGCAGCTCCGGTGAGTGCGTCGAATTCCGCCGCAGCACCGACTCCGGCGGCCACCCCGACTGCTGCATCGACCCCGTCGACGCCAACCAGTCAGTCCTGATTTTTCAGGGCAAAACAAAACGCCCGGCCTGTTAAGGTCGGGCGTTTTTGTTTGTGTTTTTTAAAAGCTTACCCTCACCCCAGCCCTCTCCCGGAGGGAGAGGGAGCCGACCGAGGTGTCTTGCGTCGTACGTCGACCTGAACGATCGAGTCGATTATGGATTCAACAAAACCCTTTCAGGTCGGTGTAGCTCATCAGCATCCCCCAATCAGTCCCCTCTCCCTCCGGGCGGTCCGACGTTTCGGGAGGGCTAGGGTGAGGGGCTTTTGATCTCAGTCGTGATCTTCAAGGTACTGCAGGGCCATCCGCTCCGTGGCGACCTTAACCGGCGGCAGCAAATGCGGCGCTACCAGCATCATGATCTGGTAAACCACCAACCTGACCTCACCCTCACGATCCAGAATCCGCTGATAATCCAGCGAAAACAGCAACGTCATGGTGATCTGCTCCACCAGTTGCCCCAACGCCTGCGTATCACTGACCAGTTGCCCCGAAGCCTTTAACCGCGCGAGCAACGACGCCAGTGTGCGCTTCAGTGCATTGAGCAAATGGCGAATGCCCTTGGCCAGTTTTGGCAAGCGCCCGGCGAGGTTCGACAGGTCCTGGAACAGAAAGCGGTACTGCGCCAACCGCTCGACGATCAAATGCAAAAACAGCCAGTAATCTTCCGGCGCCAGTTCCACATCCGAGGGTGGATCGAGCAGTGGCGCCAGTTCATTCTGAAAGCGTTCGAACAAGCCGAGAATCAGCGGTTCCTTGCCATGGAAATGGTAGTAGAGATTGCCCGGGCTGATCCCCATTTCGTTGGCCACCTCCATGGTGGAGACGTTCGGCTCGCCCTTTTCGTTGAACAGTTGCAAAGCACATTCGAGAATCCGGTCGCGGGTTTTCATCCAGTCTTCTTAGAAAAGTTCGGTTAAGCGTCAGCGCACACGCACGTAAGTACCGGGCGCTGCCTCCATCGGTGGATAGTTCGGGTTGCCGAGGGTAAACGTGGTTTCGTGCTGGGCGCCGGAGCGCTGTTGAATCCACTCCAGCCACTGCGGCCACCAACTGCCATCGACGTGTTTACCATCGTAGTACCAGGCACGCGGGTCGCTGCTCATCTTGCCGTTCTCGATATAGGCAGCTTTCGGGTTACTCGGCGGGTTGAGAATGCTCTGCACGTGGCCGCTGTTGGACAGCACGAAACGCCGTTCGCCACCGAGCAGCAGGGTTGAGCGATACACCGCATCCCACGGCGTGATGTGGTCGTTCATGCCGGCGACGCTGAAGCTGTCCACGGTGACTTTCTGCAGGTCGATCGGCGTGCCGCACACTTCCAGCCCGCCCGGATGGGTCAGCGGGTTGTGCTTGAAGAAGTCCAGCAGGTCGCCGTGAAACGCGGCGGGCAAGCGCGTGTTGTCGTTGTTCCAGTAGAGGATGTCGAAGGCCGGCGGCTCTTTGCCCAGCAGGTAATTGTTGACGAAGTAGCTCCAGATCAAATCGTTGGGGCGCATCCAGGCGAAGACCTTGGCCATGTCGCGACCGTCGAGCACGCCTTTCTGGTACGAGCGGCGCTTGGCGGCTTCGAGGGTTTGTTCATCAGCGAAGAGGGTGGCCGGAGTTTCGATCTGGCTGTCGAGCAGGCTGACCAGGTAGGTCGCACTGGAGACGCGGCGCAGTTGCCGCTTGGCCTGCAAATGCCCTTGCAGGGCGGCGATGGTCAGGCCGCCAGCGCAGGCGCCCATCAGGTTGACTTCGCGGGCGCCGGTGATCGCCCGGCAGATGTTCATCGCCTCTTCCACCGCCTCGACATACGTCGACAGGCCCCATTCGCGATGGCGTACATCCGGGTTGCGCCAACTGATCATGAAGGTCTGCAGGCCGTTTTTCAGTGCGTACTGGACGAAGCTGTTATGTGGGCTGAGGTCGAAAATGTAGTACTTGTTGATTTGCGGCGGCACCACCAGCAGCGGCTTGGCGTACTGCTTTTCGCTCATCGGTCGATACTGGATCAGCTCAAGCAAATCGTTGCGAAACACCACCGAGCCGGTGGTGGTGGCCACGGTCTTGCCGACCTCGAAAGCCTGTTTGGTCACCTGACGTGGCAGGCCGTCGTTGTGCAGCAAGTCATCGAACAAATGGCTGAGGCCGCGTACCAGACTGTGCCCGCCGGAGTTGAACAGCTCCTTGACCGCCAGCGGGTTGAGCAAGGTGTTCGATGGCGCCACGGCGTCGTTGAGCAAGGTGAAGGCGAAGTGCGCGCGGGCGCGATCGTCATCGTTCATGTTGCTTTCGTCGATCCAGCTTTTGACCTGTTTCTGCCAGGCCAGATAGGCCTGCAGGCTGCGCCGGTAGAACGGATTGAGGCTCCACGCCGGGTCAGCGAAACGGCTGTCGTTCGGATTGGTCGGGTGCAGGGTTTCGCCGAGCAGCACGCGGCCCAATTGACCGCCGAGTTTCAACGCGTGCTTCGCACTGTGGATCGGGTTACGCAGGCCATGGGCTGCCACACTGCGCAAGGTCGAGATCAGGTCCCGGCCACGCAGGCCGGTGATCGCACTTTGTGCATTGATGAACACGGCGGGGCTGGGCACTACGCCCGTCGCTGGTTTGTCGCGCATGACTCAACACTCCTTCGTCTTCAGGCCAAAAACAAACTCACCGAACCAGAACACCATAGACGCTGTTACGGGTTGCTGCCTGCGCGGCGTCCTGCCGCGCACTCTTTACTAAAGGCCTGCATAAAGCCTGCCGCCGGGGTTAGCCGCCGAGCGGTGTCGGATGCGGGTGCATCACCGCCCGCTGACGTTCCTCCTGGAGGAATTTCATGATGATCGGCGCCACAGCTTCGGCGCGGGTAATCAGGAACAGGTGGCCGTCGTCGATGATGTGCAGTTGCGCGTTGGGAATGCGCCAGGCGAGCATGCGCATGTTGATCAGCGGGATCAGCGGATCGTCGTCGCCGGCCAGCACCAGCGTCGGCTGATGGATCTTGTGCAGCCAGTGAATGCTGGTCCAGCCGAGGCCGGCGAACAGTTGCCAGTAATAACCGAGCTTGCCCGCCGAACGCACTTTCGCCGCGTGGCTGGCCGCCAGCGTCGGGTCGCGACGGAACGAGCCACCATAGATCAGCGGGGCGATACGGATCACGTGGGACGGCTGAATGTAGCGCCGCGGACTGGCCATCATCCACAGCACTTTTGGCTTGCCCGGCACCATTACTGCGCCGGCCGCGGTCGCCGCCAGCACCAACTTCTTGCAGCGCTCGGGGTAGTCGTAGGCGAACTGCTGCGCGAGTGCGCCGCCCCACGACACGCCGATGACGTTGACCTGCCCGTAGTCGAGATAATCGAGCATGCGCGACGTCAGCTTGGCCAGACCGGGAAAACGATATGGCCGGTTCGGCGTCGAGGAGCCGCCGACACCGGGCACGTCAAAGGCGATCACTTCCAGATCCGGGTCCAGCGCCGCGACAAACGGAAACACCAGCTCCAGGTTGGCGCCGATGCCGTTGAAAATCAGCAAGGGCGTCAAGTGAGGCTTGCCGGGGCGCACCGCCGTGCGGAGGGTTTGACCATCCAGATCGACGGTACGGAATATGAACGGTTGCGGCATGCGTCAGGCCCTGTGGATTTCAAGTACACCCCGCCCCCTGTGGGAGCGAGCCTGCTCGCGAAGGCGTCGTGTCAGCCAACATCGATGTTGATTGAATGAGCGCTTTCGCGAGCAGGCTCGCTCCCACAATGACGGGGTGGTGTCAGTTACCGCTCATGTACATAAGTGCCCGGCGAAGCTTCACCCGCCGGGTACGCTTTGTTGCCCAGTTTCAGCGGGGCCTTTTTCAGGTTGCCCGAGCGCTCGGCCTGCCACGCCTGCCAGTACAGCCACCAGGAATCGGTGTGCTTGGTCGAGTTCTCTTGCCACTCATCGGCATTGGCGGCCATCTCCTCGCCGGTCATGTAGCGCGATTTCGGGTTGCCCGGCGGGTTCAGAATGCTCTGGATATGCCCGCTGCTCGACAACACGAACTCGACCTTGCCGCCAAACAGCTGCGCCGACTTGTAGCAGGACTTCCACGGGGTGATGTGGTCGTTGGTGCCGGCCAGCGAGAAGATATCGGCGGTGACCTGCTTGAGGTCGATCGGCGTGCCGCACACTTCCAGTGCATTCGGGCGAATCAGTGGGTTGTTTTTGAACATCTCGATCAGGTCACCGTGGAACGCGGCGGGCAACCGGGTGGTGTCGTTGTTCCAGAACAGGATGTCGAACACCGGCGGCTCGTTGCCGAGCAGGTAGTTGTTGACCCAGTAGTTCCAGATCAGATCATTGGGGCGCATCCAGGCGAAGACCTTGGCCATGTCTTTGCCTTCAAGCACGCCGGCCTGATACGAGTGGCGCTTGGCGGTCTCCAGGGTCTGCTCGTCGACGAACAGCGCGACGTCGCTGTCCAGCGTCGTGTCGAGCACGCTGACCAGCAGCGTGAGGGCATTGACCTTCTTCTCGCCGATCGCCGCGTAGTGGCCGAGCAGGGCGGTGCAGGTGATGCCGCCGGAGCAGGCGCCGAGCATGTTCACGTCTTTGCTGCCGGTGATCGCGGTGACCACATCGACCGCTTCTTTCAGCGCATCGATATATGTCGACAGGCCCCACTCACGCTGGGCCTTGGTCGGGTTGCGCCAGCTGACGATGAACGTCTGCACGTTATTGCGCAGGCAAAAGCGCGCCAGACTCTTGTCCGGGCTCAAATCGAATACGTAGAACTTGTTGATCTGCGGCGGCACCACCAGCAATGGACGCTCGTGGACTTGCTCGGTGATCGGCTTGTACTGGATCAGCTCCAGCACGTCGTTGCGAAACACCACCGCGCCGTCGGTGACGCCGAGGCTCTTGCCGACCTCGAACGCGCCCATGTTGACCTGACTCGGCATGCCGCCGTTGTGCACCAGATCCTTGGCCAGATGCGAGAGGCCGTCGAGCAGGCTTTTGCCGCCGGTTTCGAAGAAGCGTTTGACTGCTGCGGGGTTGGCCGCCGTGTTGGTCGGGGCCATGGCTTCAGTCATCAGGTTGATGACGAAGTGGCCGCGCGCGATGTCTTTGGGTGAGAGGCTGCTGTCATCGATCCAGGCATGGAGTTCCTTGCGCCACGCCAGGTAAGTTTGCAGATAACGTTTGTAGAGCGGGTTCTGGCTCCACGCAGGATCAGCGAAGCGACGGTCATCGCCTGCCGGTTGCAGTTCGGATTTGCCGAACAGCACGTTCTTCAGTTCGAGGCCGAAATGGGTGACGTGCCTGACGCTATGGATCGGTTGTTTGATGGCCTGTTTCAGCACCATACGAGCAGAGGCCAGCAGATCCTTTCCGCGTAGCCCAACGACGGGATTAAGCCCCAGGGTGTTTTCCGAGGCTTGGTACTTCAGGTCATCGTTATTCTTGTTACTCATCTACGACGCTCCATTGTCCTGAGACGAGTACCCGGTTTTCTGCTGTGCAGTTCCACAGCCAATGCCAGGTACTACTGCTCGGGTGACCGTTAATTCTGCATAGCTGCTTTACAGTCGTAGAGCACTGCAGGGAACTTGCCAGCTCCATTGGTTACCCGAGTTTAATTTTTTTCGCAAGCAGGCCGATCCTCGGCCACACAGCAGAGCATTCAAACAGATGAATTTAGAAAATGCCCTCTAATGAGCGCAAGGCTCGGACTAGAGCATCAGCTTGACGATCGACTCGCTCGGGTCGCGGGTTTTTCCGGCGGCTTTGAGCTCGGCCAGATAATCGGCCCAGAGTGCGTCATAACGTCGCCCCAGCTCGTAGAGATAATCCCAGGTGAACAAGCCACTGTCGTGACCATCGTCGAAGGTCAGTTTCAGTGCGTAGTGACCGGCCGGTTCCAGCTTGCTCAGACCGACGTTGATCTTGCCAAATTGCAGGATCGGTTTGCCGTGGCCCTGGACCTCGGCGGAGGGGGAGTGCACGCGCAGGAATTCGGCGGGCAGGGTGTATTCCTCGCCGGACGCGTAGGTGAGCGTCAGGGTCTTCGAGGCTTTGTGCAGTTTGATGTCGGTGGGGATTTGAGTCATGGGCTGGCGTCCGAAGTGTGGGCGACCCTTGAGCAAATGTGGGAGCGAGCTTGCTCGCGAAAGCGGTGTGTCAGACAACATTGATGTCGACTGACACGGCCTCTTCGCGAGCAAGCTCGCTCCCACAGGGTCCGCTACCGCTGTAAGTATGGCTTACAGGATATAACGGGACAGGTCTTCGTTCTGCGCCAATTCACCGAGGTGGCTGTTGACGTATTCGGCGTCGATCAGAATCGGCTTCTCATCGTGGGTGCTGGCCAGATCGCCGGCACTGAACGACACCTCTTCGAGCAGACGCTCAAGCAGCGTGTGCAGACGACGGGCACCGATGTTTTCGGTTTTCTCGTTGACCTGCCAGGCGATCTCCGCCAGACGCTTGATGCCTTCCGGCTGGAACTGGATATTCAGGCCTTCGGTTTTCAACAGCGCGCAATATTGCTCGGTCAGGGAGGCATGCGGTTCGCTGAGGATGCGTTCGAAGTCCGACGGGCTCAGCGCTTTGAGTTCGACGCGAATCGGCAGACGACCTTGCAACTCAGGCACCAGATCGCTCGGCTTGCTCAGGTGGAACGCACCGGAGGCGATAAACAGGATGTGGTCAGTCTTGACCATGCCCAGTTTGGTGTTGACGGTGCAGCCTTCGATCAGCGGCAGCAGGTCGCGCTGTACGCCTTCACGGGACACATCAGCGCCACCGACGTTACCGCGCTTGGCGACTTTGTCGATTTCGTCGATGAACACGATGCCGTGCTGTTCAACGGCTTCCAGCGCCTTAGCCTTCAGCTCTTCTTCGTTAACCAGACGCCCGGCTTCTTCGTCGCGCACCAGCTTCAGCGCTTCTTTGACCTTGAGCTTGGGCGCTTTCTTTTTGCCCTTGCCCATGTTGGCGAACAGCGACTGCAACTGGTTGGTCATCTCTTCCATGCCAGGCGGCGTGGCGATCTCGATGCCGGCAACTTCGGCGACTTCGATTTCGATTTCCTTGTCATCCAGCTGACCTTCGCGCAGGCGCTTGCGGAACAGCTGACGGGTGTTGGAATCGGAGCTCGGCGCTTCTTCATTGCTGAAGCCCATGCGGGCCGGCGGCAGTAGTGCGTCGAGGATACGATCCTCGGCAGCGTCTTCGGCGCGGTGGCGAACGCGGGTCATTTCCTGCTCGCGGAGCATCTTGATCGCGGCGTCGGCCAGATCACGGATGATCGATTCGACGTCACGACCGACGTAGCCGACTTCGGTGAACTTGGTCGCTTCGACCTTGATGAACGGTGCGTTGGCCAGTTTCGCCAGGCGACGGGCGATCTCGGTTTTACCGACACCGGTCGGACCGATCATCAGGATGTTCTTCGGGGTCACTTCAACGCGCAGCTCTTCAGGCAGCTGCATGCGGCGCCAGCGGTTGCGCAGGGCAATCGCGACGGCGCGCTTGGCATCGTCCTGGCCGATGATATGGCGGTTGAGTTCGTGGACGATTTCGCGGGGAGTCATGGACATAATAATTGACGGTCCTCAAGCAGAAAAAAGCCGTGGCACAGGGCCGCGTCAGGCTTATTCAGCGAGATCCTGCTCCTCAATGGTCTGAGTGTGGTTGGTGAATACACAGATGTCGCCGGCGATACCGAGGGCGGTTTCGACGATTTCACGGGCCGACAGATCGGTCTTTTTCAGCAGGGCGCTGGCCGCGGCTTGCGCGTAGCCGCCGCCGGAACCCATGGCGATCAGGCCATCTTCGGGCTCGACCACATCACCGTTGCCGGTAATGATCAGCGAGGCGTCCTTGTTGGCGACCGCGAGCATGGCTTCGAGGCGGCTCAGGGAGCGGTCGGTGCGCCATTCTTTGGCGAGTTCGACAGCGGCGCGCACCAGGTGGCCCTGATGTTTTTCAAGTTGGCCTTCGAAACGTTCGAAGAGGGTAAAGGCGTCGGCGGTGGCACCGGCAAAACCGGCGATGACCTGGCCGTGGTACAGGCGACGAACTTTTTTCGCGTTGCCTTTCATCACGGTATTGCCGAGAGAAACCTGGCCGTCGCCGCCCATGACGACTTTGCCGTGACGGCGGACTGAAACGATGGTGGTCAAGGGAAGAGTCTCCACACAGCGGGGCGAAAGTGCCTTATGCCCATTCATATGGGGGTGCTGGAGAGGATTTCAACCGTAGCGCGGCAGAGGGGACGAGCGGCGTGTTGCACCTGATCGTTCCCACGCTCTGCGTGGGAATGCAGCCCGGGGACGCTCCGCGTCCCTTCACTGCTGGGACGCAGAGCGTCCCTTGAGGCGTTCCCACGCAGAGCGTGGGAACGATCGGCGGTGATCAGCGGCTCTGGCGTTGTTGTAACAACAGGTTGCTGAAGCCGGCGCCAGCCAGTTGTTTCTGTGCAGTAGTCAGTTGCTCACGGTTGCTGAACGGCCCGACCAAAACGCGATACCAGGTTTCATCCTTCACCGTGCCGGACTCAACCGCCACCGCCTGACCGAGCAGAATGATCTGCGCGCGGACCTTGTCGGCATCGGTTTCCTTGCGGAACGATCCGGCCTGCAAGAAGAACTTGGTTACCGGCGCCGCTTTGCTCACCGGTGGTGCTGGCGGCGGGGTAATCCCGGCCAGTGCTGCCTGCGCGCGTGCGGTGTCGATCTTCGCTGCTTCCGCCGGAGTAACTGGCGTGGTCGGGATGGCCGGCACTTGTGGCGTCGGCAAAGTCTTCTCCGGCACGGCGTCTGGCGGCACGATCACTTCCGATTCCGGCAGCAGGGTGTAGAAGTCGTACTTCGGCTTCACCGGTTGCGTCGGGCTCGGCGGGGTCTTGTTGGCCTCGGCGATCTTCGACGCTTTCTGCTGTTGCGCCTGTTCGACTTTCTCGCGCTTGACCGTGTCGCTGCCCTTGCCCGGCTCCAGCTTCATCAGAAACACGATGAACGCGCCGACCGTGAGGCCGATGGCCATCCACAGCCAACCCGGAATCGGTTGCTTCGCAGGAGCTTGGTAACGGCTGGCGCCACGCTTGGGTGCAGGTTTTTTCTTGGCAGCCAACTTACATACGCTCCAGAGTTTCCAGACCCAACAGCTCCAGGCCTTGCTTGAGGGTGCGACCGGTCAGCGCGGCCAGACGCAGACGGCTCTGCATCTGGGCCGGGGTTTCGGCGGCGAGGATCGGGCAGTTCTCGTAGAAGCTGGAGAACAGACCGGCAACGTCGTACAGATAAGTGCAGAGAATGTGCGGCGTGCCTTTGTCGGACACGTTGTTCAGCACTTCGCCGAACTGCGCCAGTTTCGCCGCCAGCTCAAGTTCGTGCTCGGCTTCGAGAACGATCTGACCGTCGACTTCGCTGAAATCCTTGCCCAGCTTGCGGAACACACCGGCCACGCGGGTGTAAGCGTAAAGCAGGTACGGCGCGGTGTTGCCTTCGAAATTCAGCATCAGGTCGAAGTTGAAGCTGTAGTCGCTGGTGCGGTGCTTCGACAGGTCGGCGTATTTCACCGCGCCGATGCCGACGACTTTGGCGATGTTGCGCAGCTCGTCTTCGGCCAGTTGCGGGTTCTTCTCTTTCACCAGGTTGTAGGCGCGTTCCTGCGCTTCGGTGAGCAGGTCGATCAGCTTCACGGTGCCGCCGTCGCGGGTCTTGAACGGACGGCCATCGGCGCCGTTCATGGTGCCGAAGCCCATGTGCTCCATTTCCATCGGATGGGTGACGAAACCGGCCTTGCGCGCCACAGCGAACACTTGCTGGAAGTGCAGGGCCTGACGCTGGTCGACGAAATACAGTGCGCGGTCGGCTTTCAGCTTGCCACTGCGGTAGCGCACGGCGGCGAGGTCAGTGGTGGCGTACAGGTAACCGCCGTCAGCCTTGACGATGATTACCGGCAACGGATCGCCGTCAGCATTCTTGAATTCGTCGAGGAACACGCACTGGGCGCCGTTGCTCTCGACCAGCATGCCAGCGGCTTTCAGATCGTTGACCACGTTGATCAGGTCGTCGTTGTAGGCGCTTTCGCCCATCACGTCGGCCATGGTCAGCTTGACGTTGAGCAGTTCGTAGATCTTCTGGCAGTGCGACAGCGAGATGTCCTTGAACCTGGTCCACAGCGCCAGGCACTCGGCATCGCCGGCCTGCAACTTGACCACCAGGCCACGGGCGCGGTCGGCGAATTCTGCGGATTCGTCGAAACGCTGCTTGGCGGCGCGGTAGAAGTTTTCCAGGTCCGACAGCTCATCGCTGGTGATCGGGTTTTCCTGCAGATACGCCATCAGCATGCCGAACTGGGTGCCCCAGTCGCCCACGTGGTTCTGACGGATCACTTCGTCGCCAAGGAATTCCAGCACGCGCGCCACGCCGTCACCGATGATGGTCGAGCGCAAGTGGCCGACGTGCATCTCTTTGGCCAGATTCGGTGCCGACAGGTCGACCACGGTGCGCTGCGCCGGGCCAGCCTTGCGCACGCCAATGTGAGCATCAGCCAGTGCGGCATCGAGGCGGTTGGCCAAGGCCTGGGTGTTCTGGAAGAAATTGATGAAGCCCGGGCCGGCGATTTCGGCCTTGGTGACGTTCTCGTCGGTAGGCAGTGCGGCAATGATTTTTTCCGCCAGGTCGCGCGGCTTCATGCCCGCAGGCTTGGCCAGCATCATGGCGATGTTGCTGGCGAAGTCGCCGTGGGTCTTGTCACGGGCGTTCTCCACCTGGATCGCCGGCGACAGGCCTTCAGGCAACACACCTTCGTTGACGAGTTGGGTGAGGGCTTGTTGGATCAGCTGGCGAATGGTGTCTTTCATGGTCTTCTCTTTCGACCGCAAGCGCGGCGGGCGCATCGATGCGCGGGTGGAAAAACTGGGCATTATCCGTTGCGAAGACGGGCTTGCCAACCTTAGCAGGCAGCTTATGGATATGTGGTGACATTCAGATCAAAAGATCGCCGCCTGCGGCGGCTCCTACAAGGGGATAGGCGTTTTCCTGCAAGAGTTGCCGCAGGCGGCGATCTTTTGATCTTCAATACAAATCGACGGGATCGACATCCAGCGACCAGCGCACCGCGCGTCCGCTCGGCATCTGCTCCAGCACCAGCAACCAACTGGCCAGCAACCGATGCAGCGGCGCCCGTGCTGTCGCCTGCAACAGCAGCTGCGCGCGATAACGCCCGGCGCGGCGTTCCATCGGTGCTGGCACTGGCCCGAGCAATTCGATCCCGCTCAGGTTCTGCTCAGCCAGCAAACGCTCGGCTTCGCTACACGCCTCATCGAGAAAACCTTCCGCTTGCCCGGGCTTGTGCGCTTCGGCACGCAACAGCGCCAGATGCGCAAACGGCGGCAATCCGGCGGCGCGGCGCTCGCTCAAGGCCTGTTCGGCAAAGGCGAAATAGCCCTGTTCGGTGAGTTGCACCAATAAAGGATGGTCAGCGAGGTGTGTCTGGATAATCACCTTGCCCGGTTCCTCCGCTCGCCCGGCACGACCTGCGACCTGCACGATCAACTGCGCCATGCGCTCGCTGGCGCGGAAGTCGCCGGAGAACAGACCGCCGTCAGCATCCAGAATCGACACCAGCGTCACCCTTGGAAAATGGTGACCCTTGGCCAACATCTGCGTGCCGACCAGAATGCACGGCTGGCCCTTCTGAATCGTTGCGAACAACTGATTCATCGCGTCCTTGCGCGAGGTACTGTCGCGGTCGACGCGCAGCACAGGGTAGTCAGGGAATAGAATCGCCAGCCGTTCTTCGGCGCGCTCAGTACCCGCGCCGACCGGTCGCAGATCGACCTTGTTGCACTTCGGACATTGGCGCGGCGTGCGCTCGACGTAGCCACAGTGGTGGCAGCGCAGTTCGCCGTAACGCTGGTGCACGGTCATCCGCGCATCGCAGCGCGAACACTCGGACATCCAGCCGCAGTCGTGGCAGAGCAACGTCGGTGCGAAGCCGCGCCGGTTGAGGAACACCAGCACCTGTTGGCCATTGGCGAGGGTCTGGCCGATGGCTTGTTGCATCGGCCCGGAAATACCGCTGTCCAGTGGACGGCTTTTCACATCCAGCCGCAGGAAGCGTGGCTGCTTGGCACCGCCAGCACGTTCATTCAGGCGTAGGAGGCCGTAACGGCCGGTGTAGGCGTTGTGCAGGCTTTCCAGTGATGGCGTCGCGGAACCGAGAACGATCGGGATGTTTTCCTGCCGTGCACGCACCAGCGCCAGATCACGGGCGTGGTAGCGCAAACCTTCCTGCTGTTTATAAGAGCCGTCGTGCTCTTCATCGATGATGATCAGTCCGGGATTCTTCATCGGCGTAAACAGCGCCGAGCGGGTGCCGATAATAATGTCGGCCTCGCCATCACGTGCGGCGAGCCAGGCTTCGAGGCGCTCGCGATCATTGACCGCCGAGTGCAGCAGGGCGATGCGCGCATTGAAGCGCTGCTCGAAACGCGCCAGGGTCTGCGGGCCGAGGTTGATCTCCGGGATCAGCACCAGCGCCTGTTTGCCGGCTTCGAGGGTTTCGCGGATCAGTTGCAAATAGACTTCGGTCTTGCCACTGCCGGTGACCCCGGCCAGCAGGAACGCGTGATAACTGTCGAAGCCGGCGCGGATCGCCTCGTAGGCGGCGCGCTGTTCGGCGTTCAGCGGCAATTCCGGCTGCGCCAGCCAATGCTCATGGCGCACGCCGGGTGCATGCCGGCGGATTTCCACTTGCACCAGATTTTTCGCCAGCAGCAGATCAAGGCTGTCCTTGCTCAGCATCAGTTTGCTCAGCAACTGATGGGCGACGCCGTGCGGGTGTTGAGCGAGGGTGGCGAGTGCTTCCCGCTGGCGCGGGGCGCGGGCGATGCGCGGATCATCAAGGCTGGCGCCCGGGACGATCGACCAGAAACGTTCCTGTCGCGCCTCTGCCAGCTCGCCTTGGCGCAACAGGACTGGCAGCGCCCAGCTCAGGGTGTCGCCGAGGCTGTGCTGATAATACTGCGACGTCCACAGGCACAGCTTGAACAGCGCCGGTGGCAGTGGCGCTGTGGCGTCGAGCAGGGCCAGCGCTGGTTTCAGTTTCTCCACCGGCACTTCGCTGGTGTCCGTGACCTCGACCAGAATCCCGATCATCTCGCGTCGACCGAACGGTACTCGCAGGCGCATGCCCGGCTGCAATTGCTCACGCAGCACGCCGGCCGGCGCTCGATAGTCGAACAGGCGGCGCAAGGGTGAAGGCAGGGCTAGGCGCAGAATGGCGTCGGGCACGCGGGGGGATCTCTATAAACGCAAAATAAGGGACGAGTGCAGATCAATTGTGGGAGCGAGCTTGCTCGCGAAGGCGGTGTATCAGGCGCTTAAGGATTGACTGACACAACGCATTCGCGAGCAGGCTCGCTCCCACTGGGAATCGCGTATTGGGCCGGGAGCCTAGCAGACGGTCGGTCTCGGTGACAGCTTGCGTGTTTGAAAAGGTCTGGTAGAATCCGCGGCCTAATTACGTGCGGTATTCAACAATAGTGTTGGGTGGCGGCACGCTAGCTGAGGAAGACACCATGAAAGCTGATATCCACCCGAATTACCCAGTCATCGCTGTTACCTGCAGCTGTGGCAACAAGTTCGAAACCCGTTCGACTTTCGGCAAAGCTCTGCCAATCGACGTTTGCAACGAATGCCACCCGTTCTACACCGGTAAGCAGAAGACTCTGGACACTGGCGGCCGCGTTCAGCGCTTCGCAGACCGTTTCGGTGCTTTCGGCAAGAAACCTGCTGCTGCAGAGTAAGGTTGAAGGGCCCGGTGGGCTTTTCCTCGTTGCTGAAAAAGGCGTCCCTCGCGGGCGCCTTTTTTGTGTCTGCGATTTGGCTATCCGGCGCGCAGGCCTTCTGTCCGGCGCCTGCGGGACTGGCCAGCGTCACCGTGCAGCGCGTGGTCGATGGCGACACGCTGCGCCTGAGCGACGGTCGCAGCGTACGCATGATCGGCCTCAACACGCCTGAGCTGGGCAGGCAGGGCCGCAGCGACGACCCCTTCGCCGTGGCGGCACGCAAACGCCTGCAAGCGCTGGTCGATGCCAGCGGCGGACGTGTCGGTTTGCGCCCCGGCAAGCAAGCCAAAGACCATTACGGGCGTACACTCGCGCATATTTACAGCACCAGCGGCGCCAATCTCGAAGCGCAAATGCTCGCCGATGGCCTCGGTTTCCAGGTCGCGGTTGCGCCGAATGTTGATCTTGTTGCCTGTCAGCAAGCCGCCGAACGTAGTGCGCGAAAGGCCGGGCTGGGCCTCTGGCGGCAATCACCTGTACTGAAAGCGGAGCAGATCCAGCGCTCGGGTTTCGCCGTGATCAGTGGACGTGTGAGCAAGGTTCAGCGCAATCGAGGCGGAATCTGGATCGAGTTGCAGGACTCGCTTGTATTGCGCGTTGCTCCCAATCTGGTCAGACAATTTGACAATGCCCGGTTGCAGGCGTTGAAAGGCAAGCAGATCGAGGCTCGCGGCTGGATCGTTGATCGTTCCAGGCGCGGTGGATTGCAATCCGGCCAGTCGCGCTGGCTGCTTCCGTTGACGGATCCTTCGATGTTGCAAACGCCGCGTTGAAGAAAAATTGTAGACATTTTTTCTGTCGATTGTGAACAGTCCGGCCCTTGTGCGCCGTGGCTCTTGGCCCAAAGTCGTAGGGCAGGGCGCTTGACAGGGGTGACCGCTCAGTCTTGTGGGGACTTTGCGAGGCGCGTATCCTCGCTGACCAGTCTGTCCAACAGTAAAAAGCGGAATGCCAAAATGTCTGATCTGAAAACTGCCGCTCTCGAATATCATGCCAATCCTCGTCCAGGGAAGCTGAGTGTCGAGCTCACCAAGGCCACTGCTACCGCTCGCGACTTGTCGCTGGCCTACAGCCCCGGCGTAGCTGAACCAGTGCGTGAGATCGCTCGCGATCCTGAACTGGCCTACAAATACACCGGCAAGGGCAACCTGGTTGCAGTCATTTCCGATGGCACCGCGATTCTCGGTCTGGGCAACCTCGGCCCATTGGCTTCCAAGCCAGTAATGGAAGGTAAAGGCGTACTGTTCAAGCGCTTCGCCGGCATCGACGTTTTCGACATCGAAGTCGACTCCGAAAGCCCGCAAGCCTTCATCGATACCGTAAAACGCATCTCCATCACTTTCGGTGGTATCAACCTGGAAGACATCAAGGCACCCGAGTGCTTTGAGATCGAACGTGCTCTGATTGAGCAGTGCGACATTCCGGTATTCCACGATGACCAGCACGGCACCGCGATCGTGACCGCTGCGGGCATGATCAACGCCCTGGAAATCGCTGGCAAAACCCTGCCAGAAGCGAAAATCGTCTGCCTGGGCGCCGGCGCTGCTGCCATCTCCTGCATGAAACTGCTGGTGAGCATGGGCGCACGCATCGAAAACATCTTCATGGTTGACCGTACCGGTGTGATCCACTCCGGCCGTGACGACCTGAACCAGTACAAAGCGGTATTCGCTCACGCCACCGAGAAGCGCAGCCTGGCTGACGCACTGGCAGGCGCTGACGTGTTTGTCGGTCTGTCCGGCCCGAACCTGCTGAGCGCAGAAGGCCTGCTGTCGATGGCGGCCAACCCGATCGTGTTCGCCTGCTCGAACCCGGATCCGGAAATCTCCCCGGAGCTGGCGCACGCTACCCGTAGCGACGTGATCATGGCCACCGGCCGTTCGGACTACCCGAACCAGGTCAACAACGTGCTGGGCTTCCCGTTCATCTTCCGTGGTGCTCTGGACGTTCGCGCCAAGCGCATCAACGAAGAAATGAAAGTGGCTGCGGCCAACGCCCTGCGTGAACTGGCCAAGCTGCCTGTTCCACAGGACGTGTGCGATGCCTACGGCGGTGCGCCGCTGGAATTCGGCCGTGAGTACATCATTCCGAAGCCAATGGACAAGCGCCTGATCACCCTGATCTCCGACGCTGTGGCCAAGGCCGCGATCGAGACTGGTGTGGCGACGCTGCCGTATCCGAAGAACTACCCGCTGAAAAGCGTGGATGACGTGTTCAACGGCTAAGCCGTTGTAGCGCTTCAAACAGAAGCCCCGGCTCGTGAGAGTCGGGGCTTTTTATTGCCTGAAGATCAAGAACCCCCTCACCCTAGCCCTCTCCCAGGGGGAGAGGGGACTGATTGGAGGATGTTCGGGAGTTACGCCTACGCCGACTTGAACGTATTGTTTTGAATCCATAATCGACACAGCTCTCTCAGGTCGATGTAGAGCGCTAGACAACTCGGTCAGTCCCCTCTCCCTCCGGGAGAGGGCTAGGGTGAGGGGCTCTAGATCTTCAGCCATAAAAAAGCCCCGCACATCTCACGAAGGCGGGGCTTTTTGCTGCTTCAGGATTAGAACAGATCGATCGGCGCCTGCTCATCCGCTGGCAGCGGGCTGCCCGGTACGGCGCCATTACCCAGTTCATTCACCGACGGCGGCGTGTCTTCAGACTTGAACAGCTCGAAATACGCGCCTGGCGTGCTCGGCGTCGCCGCTCGGCCACTGACCGGGTCCACGCGCAGGCTCAGCAAACCTTCCGGCTCAGGCTGCACGTGCGGCGGTTTGTCCTTCAGTGCAGCCGACATGTAGTTCATCCAGATCGGCAGCGCCACAGTACCGCCGAACTCGCGACGACCGAGGCTTTCCGGCTGGTCAAAGCCAGTCCACACGGTGGTCACGTAATCGGCGTTGTAACCGGAGAACCAGGCATCTTTCGATTCGTTGGTGGTACCGGTTTTACCGGCGATATCGCTGCGGCCCATGGCCAACGCGCGACGGCCGGTGCCGAGCTTGATCACGTCCTGCAACATGCTGTTGAGGATGTAGGTGGTGCGGCCATCGACAATTCGCTCGGCCACTGCCGGTGTTTGCGGCACGGCCGCGCTGCCCGGCACTTCGCCCGCAACCGGTGTGGCGTTGACCGTAAACGAATCGGTGTGCGGCGCCGCGATACCGTCCGTCGCCGAACCGCCCTGAGGCACGGTTGGCGGGTTGGCGACGAACAGCGTGTCGCCATTACGGCTTTCGATCTTGTCGATGATGTACGGGGTGATCTTGTAACCGCCGTTGGCGAACGTACTCCAACCGGTCGCAATTTCCATCGGCGTCAGCGTTGCAGTACCCAGCGCCAGCGACAGGTTGGGCGGCAGATCCTGCTTGTTGAAGCCGAAACGGGTGATGTAGTCGATGGTCTTGCCTACGCCCATCGCCTGCAGCAAGCGGATCGACACCAGGTTACGCGACTTGTACAGCGCCTCACGCAGGCGGATCGGGCCGAGGAAGGTGTTGGTGTCGTTCTTCGGGCGCCAGACCTTGTCCAGATATTCGTCGACAAACACGATCGGCGCATCGTTGACCAGCGTGGCAGCGGTGTAGCCGCTATCCAGCGCGGCGCTGTAGACGAACGGCTTGAAGCTCGAGCCCGGCTGACGCTTGGCCTGCATCGCACGGTTGTAGTTGCTCTGTTCGAAGGCGAAACCGCCGACCAGCGAGCGAATCGCGCCGTTCTGCGGATCCAGCGACACCAGCGCACCTTGCGCCTGCGGGATCTGGCTGAACTTCAGTGAATTGTCTTTCTGACGCTGCACGCGAACCAGATCACCGACAGCCGCGACATCCGACGGCTGGCGCGGATTGGCACCCATGCTGTTGGTGTTGAGGAACGGTCGTGCCCATTTCATGGTGTCCCAGGCGACGTGCTCTTCGCCGGTACGGGTCAGCACTTGCAGGCCGTTCTTGTCGACCTGGGTGACGATGGCCGGCTCCAGGCTACTGATGGTGCGCTGCTTGGTCAGTTCGCTTGCCCAGGCCTCACGGGTCTTGCCCGGCAGACGCGATTCGGGGCCACGGTAGCCGTGACGCTGGTCGTAGGTCATCAAACCTTCGTGCAGCGCGGTGTTGGCCATTTCCTGCAGGTTGCTCGGCACCGTGGTGGTGACGCGGAAACCTTCGGTGTAAGCGTCGCTGCCATAACGGCCGACCATCTCGGCACGGGCCATTTCAGCGATATACGGTGCATTCACTTCCGGGGTCGGCACGTGATAGCTGGCGTTCAGCGGTTCGTTGATCGCAGCGGTGTAGTCCGCTTCGCTGATCTTGCCAAGCTTGTACATGCGCCCGAGGATCCAGTCGCGGCGTTCTTTGCTGCGCGCCGGGTTGGCCAGCGGGTTGAAACGCGACGGGGCTTTCGGCAGGCCGGCGATCATCGCCATCTGCGCCAGGCTGACATCACGGATAGACTTGCCGTAATACACCTGCGCCGCCGCTTCGATGCCATAGGCGCGGTTGCCCAGATAGATCTTGTTCACGTACAGCTCAAGGATTTCATCCTTGGTCAGCTGTCGCTCGATCTGCAGGGCCAGAAGAATTTCGGTGGTTTTGCGCGAGAAGCTGCGTTCGCTGGTCAGGAAGAAGTTCTTCGCTACCTGCATGGTGATGGTGCTGCCGCCGGACTGAATGTGTCCGCTTTTGACCAGTTGGGTCGCGGCGCGCATCAGGCTGCTCGGATCGACGCCATAGTGGTTGGCGAAATTGTCGTCTTCAGCACTTAGTAACGCATTAATGAAATTGGGGGGAATGTCGGCGAAACGGATCGGTGTGCGGCGCATTTCGCCAAATTCGGCGATCAACTTGTTGTCGCTGGAGTAGACCCGCAGCGGAATCTGCAACTGAATGCTTCGCAGAGCCTCCACAGACGGCAAACCCGGACTAAGGTAAAGAAACGCGCCGCTGAGACCTAAAAGCAGTCCGCAGAAAACGGCGACGATGGACCAACCGAAAAATTTCAGCAGACGAATCAAGGCTTTTGGACATCCAGTGCAAAGAATGAATTTGGCGACGGGGCTCCGGCTACACACAGAACCATCCGCGCTTGCAGTAAAAAGCGGAAAAAAACGCTGGGCATTATAAGCACTTTTCTGCTGGGGGCGTCATTTGCGCTTCTGTCAAGACGGGGTGAAGGAACGCAATGCGTATTACAGAGTCCGTAACTCACGGAAAGTCATAGGGAATTGGTAGTGCTGGGACTCTTCAATAAAAAGGCCAATACGTTACTGGGGATCGACATCAGTTCCACGTCAGTGAAGCTGCTGGAACTGAGCCGTCAGGGTGATCGCTACCGGGTCGAGGCGTATGCGGTAGAGCCATTGCCAGTCAACGCCGTGGTCGAAAAGAACATCGCCGAACTTGAAGGCGTCGGTCAGGCCCTGAGCCGTTTACTGGTCAAGGCGCGCACCGGGCTCAAGAGCGTGGCAGTCGCAGTGGCCGGTTCCGCCGTGATCACCAAGATCATCGAGATGGACGCCGGGCTGTCCGACGACGAGCTGGAAAACCAGCTCAAGATCGAGGCCGATCAGTACATTCCCTACCCGCTGGACGAGGTCGCCATCGATTTCGAAGTCCAGGGCGTGTCACCGCGCAACCCTGAGCGGGTCAACGTGTTGCTCGCTGCCTGTCGCAAGGAAAACGTCGAAGTCCGCGAAGCGGCGCTGGCTCTGGCCGGGCTGACCGCACGGGTAGTCGACGTCGAAGCCTATGCGCTGGAGCGCTCGTTCGGCTTGCTGGCCACGCAACTGGCGGCGTCTCAGGAGCGTCTGACTGTCGCTGTTGTCGACATCGGCGCGACCATGACCACGCTCAGCGTCCTGCACAATGGCAAGATCATCTATACCCGCGAGCAATTGTTCGGCGGCCGGCAACTGACCGAGGAAATCCAGCGCCGCTATGGCCTGACCCTCGAACAAGCGGGGCTGGCGAAAAAGCAGGGCGGTCTGCCCGATGATTACATCAGCGAGGTCTTGCAACCGTTTCGCGAGGCGCTGGTGCAGCAAGTGTCGCGCTCGCTGCAGTTCTTCTTCGCCTCCGGGCAATACAACGCGGTCGATCACATTCTGCTGGCCGGCGGCACGGCTTCAGTGCCCGGGCTGGATCGGCTGATCGAGCAGCGCCTGAGCACACCGACACAAGTAGCCAACCCGTTTGCCAACATGGCCCTGAGCAGCAAAGTCAACGCCGGGGCTTTGGCCAGCGACGCGCCAGCGCTGATGATCGCCTGCGGGCTCGCGCTCAGGAGTTTCGACTGATGGCGCGGATCAACCTCCTACCCTGGCGCGAGGAACGTCGCGAAGAGCGGCGCAAGCGCTTTCTGCTGGCCTTGATCGGCGTGGTGGTCGGCTCGGTCGGTGCGGTGCTGATTGCCGATCAGGTCATCAGCACCGCCATTGCACGACAAGTGGCGCGCAATGATTACATCGGCAAGCAGATTGCTGTGGTCGACGAACGGATCAAACAGATCAGCGATCTCAAGGCGCGTCGTCAGCAACTGGTCGAGCGCATGCGCATCATCCAGGACTTGCAGGGCAACCGGCAGATCAGTGGGCGAATCTTCGATCAACTGGCGCGCACGCTGCCGGACGGTGTGTATTTCACCGACGTGAAGATGGTTGGCAAAACCCTGTCGATCAGCGGTGCAGCCGAATCGAACAACCGGGTCTCCGAATTGATGCGCAATCTGGATGCTTCCGACTGGTTCGACGCGCCCAGTCTCAACGAGGTGAAGGCGACGACGGCGGGCCAGGTGGATCAGGCCAACACGTTCGAGTTGACCGTACGGCAGACCCAGCCCCGCACCGTGGAGGACGAGCAATGAAGCCGTCCGAATGGCTGGAAAGTCTGCGCGACATCGATTTCAACGACCTCGATACCAGCAACATCGGCTCATGGCCGGCAGCAGTGAAAGCCATCGCCGGGGCGCTGTTGATGGTGTTGGTCCTGGCGCTCGGTTATAACTTTTTCATCAGTGACCTGGAAAACCAACTCGAAGCCAAGCGCGAGGAAGAAGCCACGCTCAAGGAGCAGTTCGCCAGCAAGGCACGTCTTTCGGCCAACCTTGAGTTGTACACCCAACAAATGAAGGCGATGGAAAACACCTTTGGCGTGCTGTTGCGCCAATTGCCCAGTGACACCGAAGTGCCGGGCCTGCTCGAAGACATCACCCGCACGGGGCTGGGCAGCGGCCTGGAGTTCGAAGAGATCAAACTGCTGCCGGAGGTCACCCAGCAGTTTTACATCGAGCTGCCGATCCAGATCACCGTCACCGGTGCCTATCACGACCTTGCGACCTTCGTCAGTGGCGTGGCCGGGCTGCCACGCATTGTCACTTTGCACGATTTCGAACTCGCCCCTGCCGATAAAGAGGGCGGGCCGAAGCTGCGCATGAGCATCCTTGCCAAGACCTACCGGTATAACGACAAGGGGCTGCAGAAATGAGCCCGACTCGTTACATCGCGTTGTCGATGACGCTGCTCGCGTTGAACGGTTGTGGTGGCAGCAATGACTTCAGTGATCTTGATGCCTACCTGAATGAAGTACGCCTGCGCCCGGCAGGCAAGATTGAACCAACCCCGACATTCCGGTCTTACCCAACATTCACTTACAGCGCGGCCAACCTGCGCAGTCCGTTCTCGCGCCAGGTGCGGGTTGATCTGGCCGGGCAGAAACATGGCTCACGCAACGTCAAGCCCGATCCCAATCGGGTCAAGCAGTACCTCGAAGGTTTCAACATCGAGCAGTTCGAGATGGTCGGCACGATCTCCAATGTGTCCGGCTCCTTTGCGCTGTTGCGCGGCGCTGGCGGCGTGCATCGTTTGAAGGTCGGCGATTACCTGGGGCGCAATGACGGTCGCATCGTCGCCATCAGCGCTACCCAGGTCGATGTCGTCGAAATCGTCCCCGACGGCGAAGGCGCCTGGCTGGAGCGTCCGCGCACCATTCCTTTGAAAGAGCACTCATAGTGGAAGTCGAACAATGAACAGGATTTTCTCCACCCTCGGTTTTTCGCTATGGATAGCGCTGATGTCGCCGATGGTACTCGCGTCCAATCTGAAGATGCTGGACGTGGCGGCGTTGCCGGGTGATCGCGTCGAGCTGAAGTTGTCGTTCGACGGCCCGCCGCCACAACCCAAGGGCTACACCACCGAATCGCCGGCGCGGATTGCCCTGGACCTGCCCGGTGTCGCCAGTCAGTTGGCCAGCAAGAACCTCGATCTGGGCAGTGGCAATGCGCGCACCGCTACTGTGGTTGAGGCCAAGGAACGCACGCGGCTGATTGTCAGCCTGACGCAATTGGCGCCGTACACCACGCGGGTTGAGGGCAATAACCTGTTCGTGGTGGTCGGTCAGGGCGCACCGGCCACCGCGCCGCGTCCCGCTGCCGCTGCACCTCGTGCTACCGCTAAAGCTGCTGCGTCCGCCAAGGCTTTTGTGCCGAAAAGCCGGGCGATTCGCGGTGTGGACTTCCAGCGTGGTACGGCGGGGGAAGGCAATGTGGTTATCGACCTGTCCGACCCGACCATTGCTCCGGATATCCAGGAGCATGACGGCAAGATCATCCTCACCTTCGCGCGCACGCAGTTGCCGGACAAGTTGCGGGTACGCCTCGACGTCAAGGATTTCGCCACCCCGGTGCAGTTCGTCAATGCCGGAGTAACCGCTGATCGGACAGTTATTACGGTTGAACCCAGTGGCACCTACGAGTACTCCACCTTCCAGACTGACAACAAACTGACCGTCAGCATCCGCCCGATGACCGTCGATGACCTGCAAAAGCGTAACGCTGACCGCCAGGCGTACGTCGGCGAAAAGCTCTCGCTGAACTTCCAGGACATTGATGTGCGCTCGGTGCTGCAACTGATCGCCGACTTCACCAACCTCAATCTGGTTGCCAGCGACACGGTGCAGGGTGGCATCACCTTGCGCCTGCAAAATGTGCCGTGGGATCAGGCCCTGGATCTGGTGTTGAAAACCAAGGGCCTGGATAAGCGCAAGATCGGCAATGTGCTGCTGGTGGCGCCGGCCGATGAAATCGCTGCCCGCGAGCGTCAGGAACTGGAGTCGCAGAAGCAGATCGCCGAACTGGCGCCGTTGCGCCGCGAGCTGCTACAGGTGAACTACGCCAAAGCCGCGGACATCGCCAAGCTGTTCCAGTCGGTGACCAGTGCCGAGGCGAAAATCGATGAACGCGGTTCGATTACCGTTGATGAGCGCACCAACAACATCATTGCCTATCAGACTCAGGATCGCCTCGACGAACTGCGGCGGATCGTGGCGCAACTGGATATTCCGGTGCGTCAGGTGATGATCGAAGCGCGGATTGTCGAGGCCAACGTTGATTACGACAAAAGTCTGGGCGTGCGCTGGGGCGGTTCGATCCAGAACAAGGGCAACTGGAACACCTCGGGCGTGAGCAACGGCACATCGTCGACTATCGGTACGCCGGGCAGCACCAGCACAAACTCGCCGTTCGTCGACATGGGCACTGTGGGTAATACATCGGGGATCGGCATTGCCTTCATTACCGACAATGTCCTGCTTGATCTTGAGCTGACTGCCATGGAGAAGACCGGCAACGGCGAAATCGTCTCGCAGCCGAAGGTTGTCACCTCCGACAAGGAAACCGCAAAAATCCTCAAAGGCACCGAGATTCCGTATCAGGAGGCCAGCTCCAGCGGCGCGACGTCGGTGTCGTTCAAGGAGGCCTCGCTGTCGCTGGAAGTCACCCCGCAGATCACCCCGGACAACCGCATCATCATGGAGGTCAAGGTCACCAAGGACGAACCGGATTACCTGAACAAAGTGCAGGATGTGCCGCCGATCAAGAAAAACGAGGTCAACGCCAAGGTGCTGGTCAATGACGGCGAAACCATCGTGATTGGCGGTGTTTTCTCAAATACTCAAAGCAAGGTCGTAGATAAGGTGCCATTTCTTGGCGATGTGCCGTATCTTGGCCGCCTTTTCCGGCGTGATGTGGTATCGGAGAAAAAATCCGAGCTGCTGGTATTTCTCACACCACGTATCATGAATAACCAGGCGATTGCTGTGAGTCGTTGATTCTGTGCGAAATTTGATTCTTGTAGGACCGATGGGTGCTGGCAAAAGCACCATCGGCCGGTTACTGGCCAAAGAGCTGCGCCTGCCGTTCAAAGATTCCGACAAGGAAATTGAATTGCGCACGGGCGCCAATATCCCGTGGATCTTCGACAAGGAAGGCGAACCCGGCTTTCGTGACCGTGAGCAGGCGATGATCGCTGAGCTGTGCGCGTTCGATGGTGTGGTGTTGGCGACCGGCGGTGGCGCAGTCATGCGCGATGCCAATCGCAAGGCCCTGCATGAGGGTGGGCGAGTGGTGTATCTGCACGCCTCTGTGGAGCAGCAGGTCGGCCGCACGTCGCGCGATCGCAACCGGCCGTTGCTGCGTACTGCCAATCCGGAAAAAACCCTGCGTGACCTGCTGGCGATCCGCGATCCGCTTTATCGGGAAATTGCCGATCTGGTGGTGGAAACCGACGAGCGGCCGCCACGTATGGTGGTGCTCGACATTCTCGATCGTCTGGCGCAGCTTCCTCCCCGTTAAAGCAGCGCTCGAAATGCGCTATCCTCGGCGTCCTGTCACAGTCCGCCGAGGTTGTGGCGGATGGCGTGCAAGCGGCGTCATACCCGCTATAGGCCGCAGATAACCAATAATTCAGGGCAGGACGCCTGCTTCCATCTTCACTGTGGGGACACATGCAGACACTCAAGGTCGATCTAGGCGAGCGCAGCTACCCGATTCATATTGGCGAAGGTTTGTTGGATCAGCCCGAGCTGCTGGCTCCGCATATCCATGGGCGGCAGGTGGCAATCATCTCCAACGAGACCGTTGCGCCGCTCTATCTTGAACGTCTGACCCGCAGCCTGGCGCAGTTCTCGGTGATCTCCGTGGTGTTGCCGGACGGCGAAGCCTTCAAGAACTGGGAAACCCTGCAACTGATCTTCGACGGTCTGCTGACCGCCCGTCATGATCGCCGTACCACCGTGATCGCCCTCGGCGGCGGTGTGATCGGCGACATGGCCGGTTTTGCCGCAGCGTGTTACCAGCGCGGCGTCGACTTCATCCAGATTCCTACCACCTTGCTGTCCCAGGTCGATTCTTCGGTGGGCGGCAAGACCGGTATCAACCATCCACTGGGCAAGAACATGGTCGGCGCGTTCTACCAGCCGAACGTGGTGCTGATAGATACGGCGTCCCTGAAAACCCTGCCAGAGCGCGAGCTGTCTGCCGGTCTGGCCGAAGTCATCAAGTACGGGTTGATCTGCGACGAGCCATTCCTGACCTGGCTCGAAGAAAACGTCGATGCCCTGCGCGCGCTGGACCAGAAAGCCCTGACTTACGCGATCGAGCGCTCTTGCGCGGCCAAGGCTGCGGTGGTTGGCGCCGATGAGAAAGAAACCGGGGTACGTGCCACGCTCAACCTCGGCCACACTTTCGGCCACGCCATCGAGACCCACATGGGCTATGGTGTCTGGTTGCACGGGGAAGCGGTCGCGGCTGGCACCGTGATGGCGCTGGAGATGTCCGCGCGTCTGGGCTGGATCAGTGACGAGGAGCGTGATCGCGGTATTCGTCTGTTCCAGCGCGCCGGCTTGCCAGTGGTGCCGCCGACTGAAATGACCGAAGCCGATTTTCTTCAACACATGGCAATCGACAAAAAAGTGATCGACGGTCGTCTGCGCCTGGTGCTGCTGCGCCGGATGGGCGAAGCGGTAGTGACCGACGATTATCCGAAAGAGGTTCTACAGGCCACGCTGGGAGCGGATTACCGCGCCCTGGCTCAGCTTAAAGGTTGAAAAGATTCCAATGACTAGTTTGCATGCCGACGAGGCGTTCCTCGGCCATTTCCAGTTAAGTCACGACCCGTTCGCGCCACGCGTGCCGGGCTTCAAGTTCTTCCCGGCTCAGCGCAAACCGGTGCTGGGTCAACTGCATCATCTGGCGCGTTACAGCCAGTTGCTGCTGGTGGTCACCGGCCCGCAAGGCAGTGGCAAGACCTTGCTGCGTCAGGCGCTGGTCGCCAGCACCAACAAACAGTCGGTGCAGAGCGTGGTGGTTTCCGCCCGCGGTGCCGGTGATGCTGCCGGTGTGTTGCGCCAGGTGGCGCAGGCGCTGAACGTCGCTCAGGCCGAAGTTGGTGCGATTCTCGATCAAGTGGTGCAACTCGCACTGACCGGCCAGGAAGTCTATCTGTTGGTGGACGACGCTGAGCAGCTCGACGAGTCCGCTCTCGAAGCGCTGATGGCGCTGGGTGCCGGCGCACCGGAAGGTCGCCCGCATGTGTTCCTGTTCGGTGAATCGTCGCTGATCGCTCAGCTCGAGGCGTTGCACCTTGAGGAAGAGCGTTTCCACGTCATCGAGCTGCAGCCGTACACCGAAGAAGAGACCCGCGAATATCTCGACCAACGGCTCGAAGGTGCCGGCCGGGGTGTCGAACTTTTCAGCGCGGATCAGATCTCTGATATTCACGAAAGTGCCGAGGGTTGGCCGGGCAATATCAACCAGGTCGCTCGCGATGCTCTGATCGAAGTCATGATTGCCAGCCGCTCTGCGGTCAAGCGTCCAAGTATGGGGTTCAACATGCCGAAGAAACACGTATTGGCGATTTCCGCCGTCGTTGTGGTCGCGGTCGCCGCCGCCTGGTTGATGCCGGGTCGCAACAAGGCGCCAACCACCGGCGCTCCTGCCAATGAACAGGCACAGTTGCCTTTGGGGCAGGGTGCCAATGGCGGCGCACCGAACGTCGAGTTCGCCGGCAATACGCAACCGATGCCGTTGCCGCTGGTCGGTAACTCGCAACCGGTCATGCGCGGCCCGTTGGCCGAGGCGGCTGGCGGTATTACCGAAGGCGACGATGGCGTGCCGCTGGAAGGTTCCAGTGCGACTCCGCCGACCGTGACCACTTCCGCGCCACCGGCGGGCGTTCCTGCCGGTCCCGCGCCGACACCGGTTCCGTTGCCGGCCGCCAAACCGACTCCTGCTCCTACTCAGGTTGCCACCGCCAAGCCTGCTCCGGCCGCGCCAGTCGCCAAACCGGCCCCAGCGCCGGCCAAGCCAGTCGCCGCTGCAAAACCGGCCGAGAAGCCGGTGACCGTTGCCAAAGCCGCCGGTGGCAGCTGGTATGCCGGTCAGCCGACCGGCAACTACGTGGTGCAGATCCTCGGCACCAGCTCTGAAGCGGCAGCGCAAAACTTCGTCAAAGAGCAGGGCGGTGAGTACCGTTATTTCAAGAAAGTCCTCAACGGCAAACCGCTTTACGTGATCACCTACGGCAACTTCGCCAATCGTGATGCAGCCGTTTCTGCCATCAAGGCCTTGCCAGCGAAGGTTCAGGCTGGTAAACCTTGGCCTCGCACTGTCGCCAGCGTCCAACAGGAACTGGCAACAACTCGCTGAAGATTCGGCGGCCTTACCCAGGCCGCCTCTCCAAGCACCTCAAAATTTCTACGAGTGCGCGCCGCCTTCTCAGGTCGCGTGCCTTGTGGTGTCTGCGTCACAGTAGTCTTTGAGTCGTTGCGGTCAAAATTAAAAAAGTTTTGACTAGCACAGCAGATCGCTTTAAACCTTTCACAAATGCGACATGAATTTGCGACATTTCGTCGTCAAATTTGTGAGCCTCTGTGTCGCTGTGTACAATGACCACCCTTTTGCCCCCGCGAAGCCGGCGTACGTTCGGCGCAGGATGCAAGTGGTTGAATTGAAAAGAAATTTGCCTCGAAAAGAGGCAGCCTGGTGAGAAAGTGTCTATGAAAGCAGGTCTGTACCAACCAGATGAATTCAAGGATAACTGCGGTTTCGGCCTGATAGCCCATATGCAGGGCGAGCCCAGTCATACCCTTTTGCAAACGGCCATCGAGGCCCTGACCTGCATGACCCACCGCGGTGGGATTAATGCCGACGGCAAGACCGGTGACGGTTGCGGTCTGCTGATTCAAAAACCTGATGCGTTCCTGCGCGCCATTGCCCAGGAAACCTTCAGCGTCGAGCTGCCCAAGCAATACGCGGTGGGCATGGTCTTCTTCAACCAGGATCCGGCCAAAGCCGAAGCCGCTCGCGAGAACATGAACCGCGAGATCCTCGCTGAAGGCCTGCAACTGATCGGCTGGCGCAAAGTGCCGATCGACACCAGCGTCCTCGGCCGCCTGGCCCTTGAGCGTCTGCCGCAAATCGAGCAGGTGTACATCGGCGGCGAAGGCCTGAGCGATCAGGACATGGCCGTGAAGCTGTTCAGTGCGCGTCGTCGTTCGTCGGTGGCCAACGCCGTCGACTCCGACCACTACATCTGCAGCTTTTCGCACAAGACCATCATCTATAAAGGCCTGATGATGCCGGCCGATCTGGCCGCATTTTATCCAGACCTGAGTGACGAGCGCCTGCAAACCGCGATCTGCGTGTTCCACCAGCGCTTCTCCACCAACACCCTGCCGAAATGGCCGCTGGCCCAGCCATTCCGCTTCCTCGCCCA
Source organism: Pseudomonas sp. P4_D7 (assembly GCF_056401755.1). Lineage (NCBI taxonomy): Bacteria > Pseudomonadati > Pseudomonadota > Gammaproteobacteria > Pseudomonadales > Pseudomonadaceae > Pseudomonas > Pseudomonas sp. P4_D7. The sequence continues at coordinate 158,305 of NZ_JBFUIR010000002.1, forward strand.
CAACGGCGAGATCAACACCATCACCGGTAACCGTAACTGGGCGCAGGCCCGTCGGACCAAGTTCACCAATGATCTGATGGATCTGGAAGAACTCGGCCCGCTGGTCAACCGTGTCGGTTCCGACTCCTCGAGCATGGACAACATGCTCGAGCTGATGGTCACCGGTGGCATCGACCTGTTCCGTGGTGTGCGGATGATCATTCCGCCAGCGTGGCAGAACGTTGAAACCATGGACCCGGATCTGCGTGCGTTCTACGAGTACAACTCGATGCACATGGAGCCGTGGGACGGCCCGGCTGGTGTAGTAATGACCGACGGTCGCTACGCGGTGTGCCTGCTCGACCGTAACGGTCTGCGTCCGGCACGCTGGGTCACCACCACCAACGGTTTCATCACCCTCGCCTCGGAAATCGGCGTGTGGGACTACAAACCGGAAGACGTGATTGCCAAGGGCCGTGTCGGCCCAGGCCAGATCTTCGCCGTGGACACCGAAACCGGGCAGATCCTCGACACCGATGCGATCGACAACCGTCTGAAGTCCCGTCATCCGTACAAGCAATGGCTGCGCAAGAATGCCCTACGCATTCAGGCGACCATGGAAGACAACGACCACGGTTCGGCGTTTTACGACGTTGATCAACTCAAGCAATACATGAAGATGTATCAGGTCACGTTCGAAGAGCGCGATCAGGTCCTGCGTCCGCTCGGCGAGCAAGGCTACGAAGCCGTTGGCTCGATGGGCGATGACACGCCGATGGCCGTGCTCTCGCAGCGTGTGCGCACGCCGTACGACTATTTCCGCCAGCAGTTCGCGCAGGTCACCAACCCGCCGATCGACCCGCTGCGTGAAGCGATCGTGATGTCGCTGGAAATCTGCCTCGGTGCCGAGCGCAACATTTTCCAGGAGTCGCCGGAACACGCTTCGCGCGTGATCCTCAGCTCGCCGGTGATCTCGCCGGCCAAGTGGCGCTCGCTGATGAACCTCGACCGCCCGGGTTTCGAGCGGCAGATCATCGACCTCAACTACGACGAAAGCGTTGGCCTCGAAGCGGCGATCCGCAACGTTGCCGATCAGGCTGAGGAAGCCGTGCGCGCCGGGCGGACTCAGATCGTTCTGAGCGACCGCCATATTGCCCCGGGCAAACTGCCAATCCACGCATCCCTGGCGACCGGTGCCGTACACCACCGCCTGACCGAAAAAGGCCTGCGCTGCGATTCCAACATCCTCGTTGAAACCGCAACCGCGCGCGATCCGCATCACTTTGCGGTGCTGATCGGCTTCGGCGCCTCGGCGGTCTATCCGTTCCTGGCCTATGAAGTGCTGGGCGACCTGATCCGCACCGGTGAAGTGCTGGGCGACCTCTATGAGGTGTTCAAGAACTACCGCAAAGGCATCACCAAAGGTCTGCTGAAAATTCTGTCGAAGATGGGCATTTCGACCATCGCTTCGTACCGTGGTGCGCAGCTGTTCGAAGCCATCGGTCTGTCCGAAGAAGTGTGCGACCTGAGCTTCCGTGGCGTGCCGAGCCGCATCAAGGGTGCGCGTTTCGTCGACATCGAAGCCGAACAGAAAGCGCTCGCCAGCGAAGCCTGGAGTCCGCGCAAGCCGATCCAGCAGGGCGGTCTGCTGAAGTTCGTCCACGGTGGCGAATACCACGCGTACAACCCGGACGTGGTCAACACCCTGCAAGCTGCCGTGCAGCAGGGCGACTACGCCAAGTTCAAGGAATACACCTCGCTGGTGGACAACCGTCCGGTGTCGATGATCCGCGACCTGTTCAAGGTCAAGACCCTCGACAAGCCGCTGGACATCAGTGAAATCGAACCACTGGAATCGGTGCTCAAGCGCTTCGACTCCGCCGGTATCTCGCTGGGCGCCTTGTCGCCGGAAGCTCACGAAGCCCTGGCCGAAGCCATGAACCGCCTCGGTGCGCGTTCCAACTCCGGCGAAGGTGGTGAAGATCCGGCGCGTTACGGCACCATCAAGAGCTCGAAAATCAAGCAAGTCGCGACTGGCCGTTTCGGGGTAACCCCGGAATACCTGGTCAACGCTGAAGTGCTGCAGATCAAGGTCGCGCAAGGCGCCAAGCCGGGTGAGGGCGGGCAACTGCCGGGCGGTAAAGTGAACGGGCTGATCGCCAAACTGCGTTATGCAGTGCCGGGCGTGACCTTGATTTCGCCGCCGCCGCACCACGACATCTATTCGATCGAAGACTTGTCGCAGCTGATTTTTGACCTGAAGCAGGTCAACCCAAAAGCACTGGTTTCGGTCAAATTGGTAGCCGAAGCAGGCGTCGGCACCATCGCCGCCGGTGTGGCCAAGGCCTATGCGGACTTGATCACCATCTCCGGCTACGACGGTGGCACCGGTGCTTCGCCGCTGACTTCGATCAAATACGCCGGCGCACCGTGGGAACTCGGCCTCGCTGAAACCCACCAGACCCTGCGCGGTAATGACCTGCGCGGCAAGGTCCGGGTGCAGACCGACGGCGGCCTGAAAACCGGCCTCGACGTGATCAAGGCAGCGATTCTCGGCGCCGAAAGCTTCGGCTTCGGTACTGCGCCGATGATCGCGCTGGGCTGCAAATACCTGCGTATCTGCCACCTGAACAACTGCGCCACCGGCGTCGCGACGCAGAACGAGAAGCTGCGCAAGGATCACTACATCGGTACCGTCGATATGGTGGTGAATTTCTTCACCTACGTCGCCGAAGAAACCCGTGAGTGGCTGGCCAAGCTCGGCGTGCGCTCCCTCGAAGAGCTGATCGGTCGTACCGATCTGCTGGAAGTCCTCGAAGGCCAGACCGCCAAGCAAAACCACCTGGACCTGACGCCGCTGTTGGGCAGCGATCACATCCCGGCAGACAAACCGCAGTTCTGCGGTGTTGAGCGCAACCCGCCGTTCGACCAAGGTTTGCTGGCCGAGAAAATGGTCGAGATGGCTTCGTCGGCGATCAACGACATGAGCGGCGCCGAGTTCGATCTGGACATCTGCAACTGCGACCGTTCGATCGGCGCGCGGATCTCCGGCGAAATCGCCCGCAAGCATGGCAACCAAGGGATGGCGAAAGCGCCGATCACCTTCCGCTTCAAGGGCACGGCGGGTCAGAGCTTCGGCGTGTGGAACGCCGGCGGTCTGAACATGTACCTCGAAGGCGACGCCAACGACTACGTCGGCAAAGGCATGACCGGTGGCAAGCTGACCATCGTGCCGCCGAAGGGCAGCGTTTACAAAACTCAGGAAAGCGCCATCATCGGCAACACCTGCCTCTATGGCGCCACGGGCGGCAAGCTGTTCGCCGCCGGCACCGCAGGCGAGCGTTTTGCCGTGCGTAACTCCGGTGCCCACACGGTTGTGGAAGGCACTGGCGATCACTGCTGTGAGTACATGACCGGTGGTTTTGTCTGCGTTCTGGGCAAGACCGGTTACAACTTTGGCTCTGGCATGACCGGTGGTTTCGCCTACGTGCTCGATCAGGACAACACCTTCGTTGACCGGGTCAACCACGAACTGGTGGAAATCCAGCGGATCAGCGGCGAGGCGATGGAAGCCTATCGCAGCCACCTGCAAAACGTGCTGAACGAGTACGTCGCGGAAACCGACAGCGAGTGGGGTCGTGAACTCGCTGAAAACCTCGATGACTACCTGCGCCGTTTCTGGCTGGTCAAGCCTAAGGCTGCCAACCTGAAGTCGTTGCTTTCCAGCACTCGTGCCAACCCGCAGTGATATGCGCCTGAAGAGTTTGATGAGGTTTTAACAATGGCTGAACGTCTGAATAACGACTTCCAGTTCATCGATGTCGGGCGCAAAGATCCGAAGAAGAAACTGTTGCGTCAACGCAAGAAAGAGTTCGTCGAAATCTACGAACCGTTCAAACCCCAGCAGTCGGCCGATCAGGCCCACCGCTGCCTGGGTTGCGGCAACCCGTATTGCGAATGGAAGTGCCCGGTGCACAACTTCATTCCCAACTGGCTGAAGCTGGTGGCCGAAGGCAACATCCTTCAGGCCGCCGAGCTGTCGCACCAGACCAACACCCTGCCGGAAGTCTGCGGCCGGGTGTGTCCGCAGGATCGTCTGTGCGAGGGTGCCTGCACCCTTAACGACGGTTTCGGCGCGGTGACCATCGGTTCGGTCGAGAAGTACATCACCGACACCGCGTTCGCCATGGGCTGGCGCCCGGACATGTCCAAGGTCAAACCGACCGGCAAACGTGTCGCCATCATCGGCGCGGGCCCGGCGGGTCTGGGTTGTGCCGACGTGCTGGTACGCGGCGGCGTGACCCCGGTGGTGTTCGACAAGAACCCGGAAATCGGCGGTCTGCTGACCTTCGGCATCCCCGAGTTCAAGCTGGAAAAGACCGTGCTGAGCAATCGTCGCGAAGTCTTCACCGGCATGGGCATCGAGTTCCGTCTGAATACCGAAGTCGGCAAAGACGTGACCATGGAACAACTGCTCGCCGAATACGATGCGGTGTTCATGGGCATGGGCACCTACACCTACATGAAGGGCGGTTTTGCCGGTGAGGATCTGCCGGGCGTTTATGACGCGCTGGACTTCCTGATCGCTAACGTCAATCGCAACCTGGGCTTTGAAAAGTCGCCGGAAGATTTCGTCGACATGAAAGGCAAGAAGGTTGTGGTACTCGGCGGCGGCGACACGGCGATGGACTGCAACCGCACGTCGATCCGTCAGGGCGCCAAGTCGGTGACCTGCGCTTATCGTCGCGACGAAGCGAACATGCCCGGCTCGCGCAAAGAGGTGAAGAACGCCAAGGAAGAAGGCGTGAAATTCCTCTACAACCGCCAGCCGATCGCTATCGTCGGCGAAGACAAGGTTGAAGGCGTGAAAGTGGTCGAGACCCGTCTCGGCGAACCGGACGCCCGTGGCCGTCGCAGCCCAGAGCCGATCCCGGGTTCCGAAGAGATCATCCCGGCTGATGCCGTGGTCATCGCCTTCGGTTTCCGCCCGAGCCCGGCGCCGTGGTTCGAACAGTTCGAAATCCAGACCGACAGCCAGGGCCGCGTTGTTGCGCCTGAGCAAGGTCAGTACAAGCACCAGACCAGCAACCCGAAAATCTTTGCCGGTGGCGACATGGTGCGCGGTTCCGACCTGGTGGTGACGGCGATCTTCGAAGGGCGCAATGCTGCCGAAGGGATCCTCGATTACCTGGGCGTCTGATCCCGGCTCCTGAGCCAAAGCAACACCCCTGTGGGAGCGAGCTTGCTCGCGAAAGCGGTCTGTCAGCCAACTGTAATGTTGGATGTGCCGGCCCTTTCGCGAGCAGGCTCGCTCCCACAGTTGTTTCTCGGTGTTGCTGATAACGCGTTTCCAGCGCAATAAATTGACCCGATAGACAAAAGGCTGACCTGCATCCGTGCCTTTTGCGCCGCGCTCTGAGAAAATGCCCGCACTTTTTTTCCGGATGCCGACATGACTGCCCTGAAGAACGACCGTTTCCTCCGCGCCCTGCTCAAGCAACCCGTTGACGTCACCCCGGTGTGGATGATGCGCCAGGCCGGCCGCTACCTGCCGGAATACCGCGCCAGCCGCGCCCAGGCCGGTGATTTCATGAGCCTGTGCATGAATCCGGAATTCGCCTGCGAAGTCACGATGCAACCGCTCGACCGCTATCCACAACTGGACGCGGCGATCCTGTTTTCCGACATCCTCACCATCCCCGATGCCATGGGCCAAGGCCTGTACTTCGAGACCGGTGAAGGCCCGCGCTTCAAAAAAGTCGTCAGCACCCTCGCCGATATCGAAGCCTTGCCGATCCCGGATCCACACAAAGACCTCGGCTACGTGATGGACGCGGTCAGCACCATCCGTCGCGAGCTGAACGGCCGTGTGCCGCTGATCGGTTTCTCTGGCAGCCCATGGACCCTGGCGACCTATATGGTCGAAGGCGGCTCGTCAAAAGACTTCCGCAAGACCAAAGCCATGCTCTACGACAACCCACAAGCCATGCACCTGCTGCTGGATAAACTGGCGCAATCGGTGACCGCGTACCTCAACGGCCAGATCATGGCTGGCGCGCAAGCGGTGCAGATTTTCGACACCTGGGGCGGCAACCTGTCGGCGGCGGCGTATCAGGAGTTCTCGCTGGCCTACATGAAGAAAATCGTCAGCGGCCTGATCCGCGAACACGACGGTCGCAAGGTGCCGGTGATCCTCTTCACCAAAAACGGCGGCCTGTGGCTGGAAAGCATCGCCGAGGCTGGTGCCGACGCACTGGGCCTGGACTGGACCTGCGACATCGGCAACGCCCGCGCCCGCGTTGGCGACAAGGTTGCACTGCAAGGCAACATGGACCCAACCGTGCTCTACGCCAAACCGGAAGCGATCCGCACTGAAGTCGGACGCATTCTGGCCAGCTATGGCAAGGGCAGTGGCCATGTGTTCAACCTCGGTCACGGCATCACGCCTGAGGTTGATCCGGAGCATGCCGGTGCGTTCCTGCGGGCGGTGCATGAATTGTCGGCGCAGTATCACGAGTGATCGCCACACCATAAAAAACGCCCGGCTAAATGCCGGGCGTTTTTGTTTCCACGATTCAACGTTGTACGCAGATCAATTGTAGGAGTGAGCCTGCTCGCGATAGCGGTGGATCAGCAAACTTTGCATCAACTGACAAAACGCCTTCGCGAGCAGGCTCGCTCTCACATGGGTTTTGTCTCAGGCCTTAACACCCTGCAACGGCGGCAACTTCGCCAGCTTCAACGCCACCAGCAGCGCAATCAGCAACAGCGCACCAATAAACAGGCCTATGCCATTCCAGCCGCCGAGATGCCAGAACACCCCGCCCGCCGTGCCTGCAATGCTCGATCCTGCGTAATAGCTGAACAGGTACAACGACGAGGCCTGCCCCTTTGCCTTCGTCGCGCGTCGACCGATCCAGCTACTAGCCACCGAATGCGCGCCAAAGAAGCCAAAGGTGAAAATCAGCATGCCGATGATCACCAGCAACAACGGCGTAAACATCGTCAACGCTAGACCCGCAAACATCAGCACAATGGTCGCCCACAGCACTTTGCGTCGCCCCAGTTTGTCTGCCAGCGAGCCAATCTTCGCCGAGCTGTAGATCCCCGACAGATACACCACCGACAGCAAGCCCACGAACACCTGATCGAGGTTGTACGGTGCGGCCAGCAAGCGATAGCCGATGTAGTTGAACAGCGTGACGAACGCGCCCATCAGCACGAACGCCTCAAGAAACAGCAGCGGCAGACCGGCATCACGAAAGTGCATGGTGAAACCGTCGAGCAAACTGCGTGGGTGCAGTGAGCGCGAACGGAAGTTGCGCGACTCCGGAAGGATCTTCCAGAACACCGCTGCGGCAATCATCGCCAGACCGCCGATCACCAGCATCGCCGTGTGCCAGCTGACAAAGTCGATCAGTACTCCGGTGATCAAGCGCCCGCTCATCCCGCCAATCGCGTTGCCGCCGATGTACAACCCCATCGCCAGGCCGATGTGCTGTGGATGAATCTCTTCGCTCAGATAAGTCATTGCCACCGCCGCCAGCCCGCTCAGTGATAGCCCGATCAGCGCACGCATGATCAGCACGCCTTCCCAGCTCGGCATCATCGCGCTGGCCATGGTGCACAGCGCTGCTGCGAACAGCGCAGTCACCATCACCGGTTTGCGCCCGACCCGATCGGAAATCGGCCCGGTGATCAGCAGGCCGATGGCGAGCATGCCGGTGGCCACCGAGAGGATCAGGCTGCTCTGCGCGGCGTTGATTCCGTATTCTTGGGACAACAGCGGCATCATTGGCTGCACGCAATACAGCAGGGCAAACGTCGCAAAACCGCCGCTGAACAGCGCCAGCACCGTGCGCATGAACATCGGCGTGCCTTTTTCGATGTAGATCTCTTGCAGCTCGGCGACGACATCGTCCGCAGCGGCGGGCGGGACTTCATGGGCAAGGGGCGCGACAGCAGTTTTCACTTCAGACCTCGGAGGGCACGGCCAGGCAGGCAATGAAAAAATCATATAGCTGGCTAATGTTTCTATCCAATATATTGTTCGACCTGTTTGATAGCTTTAACGACCTAATGAGGTTTCCATGGAATTGCGTCATCTGCGCTACTTCATCGCCGTTGCCGAAGAGCTGCATTTTGGCCGTGCCGCACAAGTGCTGGGGATTTCTCAGCCACCACTGAGCCAGCAGATTCAGGCGCTGGAGCAAGAGGTAGGCGCGCGACTGTTCGAACGGACTAATCGTCGGGTCGAGCTGAGTGAGGCCGGGCGATTGTTTCTGGAGGAGGCGCGGTTGGTGCTGGCGCAGGTTGATAAAGCGGCGGATGTTGCCCGACGTGCGCAACTCGGTGAGCTGGGTGAGTTGAAGATTGGCTTCACCTCGTCGGCACCGTTCAACTCGACCATTCCCCAGGCGATTTTTTCCTTTCGCCAGCGTTTTCCAGCGGTGCACCTCAATCTGCGGGAGATGAGCAGCACGCAAGTCGCCGAGGGTTTGGTGGATGAGTCGATAGAGGTGGGCATCATGCGCCCGCTGGGTTTGCCCGATTCGCTGAGTGTGGTGGAGTTGATGCGTGAGCCGCTGGTCGCCGTGCTCGGTTCCAAGCATCCACTGGCCCAGGGATCGGAGGAGGGCTTGTTCCTCTCGGCGCTGGCGCTGGAGCCGTTCGTGTTCTTTCCGCGCAGCTACGGCAGCGGGCTGTATGCACAATTGCTGAGCCTGGCGCGTGATGCCGGGTTCAGCCCGCATTTCGCCCAAGAGGCGGGGGAAGCCATGACCATCATCGGTCTGGTCGCAGCGGGGCTGGGGGTTTCGGTGCTGCCGGCGTCTTATCAGCGGATGCGTATCGACGGCGTGGTCTACCGCCCGTTGCTCGATCCGGAAGCGGTGTCGGCGGTGTGGCTGGTGCAGCGCAAGGATCAGAAGTCGCCAATGGCCAAGGCGTTCGTCGACCTGCTCACGCAAAAGGTCGAACCTTCAAAGGCGTGATTGCTGCGCAATCAAATCGCGAGCAGGCTCACTCCCACAGGGGAACGCATTCCAAGGTGGGAGCGAGCCTGCTCGCGAAGACGTCCGCTCAATCAACACAATGTTCATGGCAACCGCACCAAATCCCCCTTCAACGCCACCCGCGTGACAAAAATCCCCGCCCGGCACTCGTAGGTATTCAAGTCCTTGCGCACATGCTGGTCGTAGTAACTGACGATATTGACCACTGCATTCGCCCCGACCCGCTTGGCATCGGCCTGCAGCTTGATCAGATTCGACTGCAACACCCACTCGCAGGAGTTGTGGTCGCTCTTGTTGAACCCATTGGTCTTCAAATCACTGACCACCCCCCGGCGCAGTAACTGCTGAGTGCCCTGCGGCCCATTGCCGAGCAAATAGAACTTCACACTGCCATCCAGCCGTCCGGCGCGAATCGCGTCCGACAGCACGGTTTCGAAGGGCATGTACATCAGGTTGGTGGCTTGGCTGGCGCTGGGCAGTAGCGCGAGAAGCGCAGCGGCGATCAGGGCTTTCACTTGCATGGTCATCTCCTTGACGGTGAAAGAGAACCGCGAGTGCAGGGCTGATAGGCTCGCCGTTCCATCAGGCGCGGTGCGACGGCCTGTCCGGACGAGTGTAGAGCTGAAATGAGCAGGGCGCCGAATGGTGCCCTTGTGGCGAGAAAATTTATCTTCGCTTGATCGCGGATTTGAGGTGATTGCGATCTGGACTACACAAGGTCAGTGCATTCCCTACGAAAACTTCAGAAGTGAGTGCCTTGTGTGAATAACCTAAGGACGTTAATTTTCTTAACGCCAGAAATCATCAAGAAAAAACATGATCGAAAAATTCACGAACTGGGACTCAATCGATTATTTGAAAACTGAAGAGGACTTGGTGACCTATCTTGAGATTTGCCTGGATGAAGCAGGGGGAGATCTTCGGTTCATCGCCAAAGTGCATGGGACGATTGCCCGTGCCCGCCTCAGGATGTTGGGCAACGCCCCAAAATGTTCCCGCAAGGGGCTTGTGAGACTCTGAGGATCCTGGGTGACCAGCCATCGCAGAGCCAGACAGGTAATTGGCGATGACAAGCCAACCTGTTTGTGAAAGGGCGCCGAATGGCGCCCTTTGTCGTTTCTACAATCCCATCAATCCACGTGCGCCAAATCCCCGCGCAGCGCCACGCTCGACACCACCAGCCCGGCACGGCACTGGAATTTTTCGGTGTCTTTGTACAGGTCGCGCTGGTCGACGCTGGCGATGTTGATCACCGCATTGGCGTCGGCTTTTTTTGCGGCGTTTTGCAGGGTGGCCAAGGCCGATTGCAAGGCCCAGAAGCAGGCGTCTTCGTCGGATTTGTTCGAGCCGTTGGTCTTGCGGCTGCTGCTCACGGTGTCGAGTTTGCGCACCTGTTTTGGCAGCGTTTCGCCGGCCAGATAGAACTTCACGCTGCCGTCGAGCAGGCCGGCGTCGGTGGCGCGTTTAACGCCTTCGCGGAAGCTCAGGTAAGTCGGCTCGTCGGCGCCCTGTTTGATGATGCCCAAGCTGTTGACGGCTTCGATGTCCGGGTTGATCGACAGCTCTTTGAGCACGTTGTCGCGCAGGCGATTGACCCAGCGGTTGTAGTTGCCGTGGATCTTGCCGTCCTTGGCATCGAGGCCGTAGCTGCTGCGGTAGTCGATTTCAAACGAAGTCGGGGTGAACGGGATGTCGACTTCGGCGTGATGGCGACCGCGCACGGTGATCGCTGCTTTGATCATGCCCGGACGCACCGATTGCACGACCCACTGGCGGTCGTTCAGCGCCGTGACGATGGCGCGGCTCATCTGTTGCTGGGTGAAGCCGAGGTTGGGCGAGAACTCTTCCTTGGCGTTGTAGACCGGTTTGCTGGTGCAACCGCCGAGCACAAAAGCCAGTGCCAACAGAGCGGCGATGCGGTGAAACTGAGTCATTCCCTTCACTCCAAACGTGTTGCGGTCAGTGCCAGCGGCGGAAAATCAACGAGGTGTTGACGCCACCAAAAGCGAAATTGTTGTTCATCACATAGTCGTGATGCATCTGGCGGAATTCGCCGCGCAGGTAATCGAGTTTGCCGCAGTGCGGATCGACCTCGTCGAGGTTGAACGTGTGCACGTACAGGTCGCGGTTCATCATCTCGATGCTGAACCACGACTCCAGCGCACCGCAGGCGCCGAGGGTGTGGCCGAGGAAACTCTTCTGCGAGCTGATCGGCATGCGTTCACCGAACAAACTGCTGGTCGCCAGTGTTTCGGCAATGTCGCCCTGTTCTGTAGCGGTGCCGTGGCCATTTACATAGCCAATGGCCTCCGGCGTCAGGCCGGCGTCTTCCAGCGCCAGTTCCATGGCACGGCGCATGGTCACTTGTTCCGGGCGTGTGGTGTGCTGGCCGTCGGCGTTGCTACCGAAACCGACGATCTCGGCGTGGATATGCGCACCGCGCGCCAGAGCATGTTCCAGCTCTTCAAGGACCAGCATGCCGCCGCCTTCACCGATCACCAGGCCATCGCGGCCCTTGTCGTACGGGCGTGGACTGGTCTGCGGCGCATCGTTTTTCAGGCTGGTGGCGTAGAGCGCGTCGAAGACCATGGCTTCGGTCGGGCACAGCTCTTCGGCGCCGCCGGCGAGCATCAACGGCAGGCGGCCGAATTTGATCGCCTCGTAGGCGTAACCGATGCCCTGGCTGCCGCTGGTGCACGCGCTGGACGTCGGGATCAGCCGCCCGGTGAGACCAAAGAAGATGCTGATGTTGGCGGCGGTAGTGTGCGGCATCATCCGCACGTAGGAGTTGGCGTTGAGGCCTTCGGCCACCGAGTTGAGCAGCATGTTGCCGAACGCTTTGATCTCGTCGGTGCTGCCGGTGGACGAACCACAAGCGACGCCCATGCGCCCATCCTTGATCGACTCATCGCCGAGCAGACCAGCGTCAGCCAGGGCGTTTTCTGCCGCACGAACCGCCAGCCGCGACACCCGGCCCATGCTGCGCAGTTGCTTGCGCGTCCAGTGCGCAGGCACTGCAAAGTCATCGATCGGCCCGGCCAGGCGCGTGTTGAGTTCGCTGAAACGATCCCACTCGTCCATCCGGCGGATGCCGCTGCGATTGGCCGCAAAGTTGCCGGCGATGGTCTGCCAGTCGCTGCCCAGCGAGGTGATGCCGGCCATGCCGGTGACGACGACGCGCTTCATCAGCACAAGCCTCCGTTGACCGCCAGCACCTGGCGGGTGATGTACGAGGCTTCCGCCGACATCAGGAAATTCACCGCACTGGCCACCTCTTCCGGGGTGCCCATGCGTTGCGCGGGGATCATCTTCATCAACTCTTCCACCGGCACGTTTTCATCCAGCATCGCCGTGTCGATCAGGCCCGGTGCGACGCAGTTAACGGTGATTTTGCGCTTGCCCAGCTCGATCGCCAACGCCTTTGCCGCGCCAATCACGCCGGCCTTGGAGGCGCTGTAGTTGACCTGGCCACGGTTGCCGATCAGCCCCGACACCGAGGTGATGCAGACAATACGACCAGCGGCACGGCGGCGGATCATCGGCATCATCACCGGGTGCAGGACGTTGTAGAAACCGTCGAGGTTAGTGCGCAACACCACGTCCCAATCGTCGTCACTCAGAGCTGGAAATGCGCCATCGCGGGTCAGCCCGGCATTCAACACTACGCCGTAATAGGCGCCGTGGCTTTCGACGTCGGCTTCCAGAATGGTTTTGCAGGTTTCGCGATCGGCAACGTCGAATTGCAGGATGCGCGCCTTGCGCCCCAGTGCTTCGATTTCTGCGTGAACGCCTTGCGCTTCGGCTACGCCGCTGCGGCAGTGCAGGACGATGTCGTACCCGGCCTTTGCGAGGCGCAAGGCAATGGCGCGGCCGATGCCACGGCTGGAGCCGGTGACCAGTACGGATTCAGTCATCGTTCGACTCCTGTGTCTGTTGCAGATATTGATTGACCTGAGGCGGACGGAACACGTTCAGGCGTGCGCTGGCGTGAATGCCGGCGCCGTTGATATGGCATTCGAAGACGCCCATGCCGTTGTCATCTTCCAGCGAACGCAGACCATGGATGGTCAGTTCGCTGCCGGCGGGAAACGCTTCGACGTTGCACTCGAACTTGCGCGTACCGAGCAGAAAGCCCAGCTCCACCGGATTGCCTTTCTGCCGCGCGTGGCAACCGGCAAATGCGGCGACGCTCTGCGCCATCAGTTCGATGCCGACCCAGGCCGGCAGGCTGCCGTCGGGCAGGTTGAACAGGCCATCAGGCTGGACCGTGAGACGGGTGTAGATCTGCTCATCGTCAAAACTTGTGATGCTGTCGATCAGAATCATGTCGCCCGCATGGGGCAGCAGTTCTGCGAGCGGCCAGGGGATCATGGGGCGTCTCCGATAATCAGGCTGACGTTGTTGCCGCCGAAGGCAAACGAGTTGCTCATCAGGTAGCGGGGTGCAATGGACGTCAGGCGCTCGCTCGCGGTCACCCACTTCAGCGGTGGCAGCGCAGGATCGGGCTGAGCGTCCCAGACGTGTGGCGGCAAGGCGTGGTCGGGGTTGTCGGTGCTCAGGCTCAACCAGCAAAACGCTGCTTCCAGTGCGCCGGCCGCACCGAGGGTGTGGCCGGTCATCGGTTTGGTCGACGAGCACGCGACGCCTTCGGGAAACAGCGCGGCAACCGCCAGGCTTTCCATGGCGTCGTTGTGTTGGGTAGCGGTGCCGTGCAGGTTCAGGTAGTTGATCTGCGCTGCTTGCAGATGAGCGCGGCTCAAGGCTTTCTGCATCGCTTGCAGGGCGCCGCGCCCGGTCGGTTCAGGGGCAGAAATATGATGGGCGTCGGAGCTGGCGCCGGCGCCGAGCAAGGCAATGGCCGGGCCTTTGCCCTGTTGTTTGCTCATGACAAACAGCACCGCCGCTTCGCCGATATTGATGCCGCTGCGGTTGGCCGAGAACGGATTGCAGCGCTCGTCGGACATCGCTTCAAGTGACGAGAAACCGTTGAGGGTCAGTTTGCACAGGCTGTCGACGCCGCCACACAGCACCGCGTCGCACAGGCCCAGATCGAGCAAACGCTGAGCGCTCATCAAGGCACGGGCGCTGGAAGTGCAAGCGGTGGAAATCACATAGGCCGGGCCGCTCAGTTGCAGCCAGTCGGCGAGGAAGTTGGCCGGGGAGCCGAGTTCCTGTTGACGATAATCGTATTCCGCCGGGAACTGCTGCTCGCGGATGTAGTGCGCCAGACCTCGACTGGCCTCGTCGATGCCCGAGGTGCTGGTGCCGAGCACGACACCAATGCGGTCGCGGCCGTAGGTCTGGATCGCTTGATCAATGTCATCGCGAATCTGCAACGCCGCTTCCAGCAGCAGCTGATTGTTGCGGCTGCGCTGATCGGCGAGTTCTGCCGGGATCGGCGCCAGTTCGCCCTGGACGGCCGCGACGGGCAACTCACGCTCCGCCACCCAGCCGGACTCGCGGCGCATGCCTGAGCAGTCGCCGGCGAACAGCTTGCGCGCGACGGCTTGTTTGTCGCGGCCCAGCGCGCAGATCACGCCGAGGGCATTCAGGTAAGCGGTCATGGCGTCGGTTCACCCAACGGAGAAACGCGGTAGTGCGGGCCTTGAGGCAGGTTCAATTCGAAGCTCAACGGTTGTGAATAACGGATATCCCAGCGCGCCGGCAGGGCGCGTTGCTGGCCCTGTTGCAGTGCGGCGGGGTAATTGCGCAGCAGCTCGCCGGACGGGGTCAGGGCGAACAACAGCGCGGCAAACAGCTCTCGGGCTTCCGGGTTCGGTGGCAGCAGCCCATCGGCCTGCCAGTGGCCGTCGATCAGTTGCTGCCGCGCTTGGGGAATGCCCAGCGGGTCCATCATCGACCAGCGGATACCCGGGCCTTCGCGCTGGATCACCAGCAGCCAGTCCTGGCGTTGTTCGGCTTGTTGGCGTTCGATGTGCAGTTGCAGAGGCAGCGGGAGTGTTGGATTGCCCGCAGGCAACGGCGCCTGGCTGGCGCAGGCACTTAACAGAAATATTGCGCCGACCATCACCAGTCGCAACACAGCGGTCACTGTAGGAGTGAGGCGGGGCTGACCCACCGCTATCGCGAGCAGGCTCACTCCTACAAGGATTTGTGTACATCAGGAAACCTCTGCCAGCGGTTTACGCGCGACAACGTTGACCAACGTCTCTTCGCGCTCGCCAAACGGCTTCGGCTTGCGCAACCCGAACCGTTCCAGCAAGCCAAAATCTTTCGACCGGCTCCACCACAAATACGGGTAGGAAACATTGCCCTCGCCAAATTCGAAACCCTGCCCGCGAATCATCTGCAGATACTGCGCCGCACTCTTTTGCACGTGCATCGGATGACGGAACAGCCAGCGGATCACCCACGTATCAATGTAAGCCTCGGTGGACTCGGCGAACAGCAGATAGCCACCCGGTTTCAGCACTCGATAAAACTCGGCGAGGGCTTTTTCCTGCTCGACCAGATGATGGAAAGTCTGATGACAGAACAGCAGATCAACACTGGCGTCCGCCACATTGAGCGTCGCGCAGTCACTGCCGATCAGTTCCACCTCCAGATCCAGACGCGCCGCTTCTGCGCCGCTCAATTCAAGGCTGTGCGGGTCGGCATCAACGCCGATCAGGCGCTGTGGCGCAAAGGTCTGGTGCAGATGAGCGAACGACTTGCCCTGTCCGCAACCAGCATCCAGCAGCACCGGGCTTTCCGGCAGAGCGTCACTAAACAAACCACGCAAATCATTGATCGCCACGCGCAAGACGTGGTGCTGCCAGGTGTGGCTGCGCAGGAACCAGAAACCGAAGCGGGTTTCCTCGACGTAGCTGTCGCTCAAGTAGTTCATGTGGCGTCCTTTGCACAGAGTTCGGAAATCATCTTCAAGCGGCGACGCGCTTCGCTGACGAACGGGTTGCGCTCATCCCAGGCGTAGCCGGCGAGGATCGAACAGATCATCCGACGGATTTCCGCCTGACTGTCTTCATAAAAAATCACGTCCTGAAAGGTGCCGGCGTACCAGCCCTCGACGTAGCAGCGAAAGGTGTCGACGCCGCGCTTGAGTGGCTCGGCAAATTCGCCTTGCCAGTCGACCGTTTCACCTTGCAACTGACGGTGCAGCACCGCTGCGGCCATGCTCGCCGAGCGCATGGCGATGGTCACGCCGGAGGAGAACACCGGGTCGAGAAATTCTGCCGCGTTGCCGAGCAAGGCAAAGCCCGGCCCGTGCAGGGTTTTCACGTTGGCGGCGTAACCGCCGAGCGTGCGTGCAGGGGTGTCCCACACAGCATTGTTCAGAACGCCGGCGAGGCTCGGGGTTTCGGCGATGAAGCTGCGCAGACAGGCATCCAGATCGCTGTCGCGACCCTTGAAATGTTCCTCGGCGGCGACCACGCCCACCGAGCAGCGTCCATTACTGAACGGGATCGTCCAGAACCAGACATCGCGATGCTCTGGATGGGTGGTGACGAGGATTTTCTCGCGGTCGAACGCCGGGTTGTCGATGTGATCTTCGACGTGGGTGAACACCGCTTGGCGCACCGGGAAGTTCGACGGCGCTTCCAGATCCAGCAGTCGCGACAGCACACGACCGTAGCCGCTGGCATCAAGGACGAAATCCGCTTCGACGCGATAGTCGCCGCCGTTCTCGCGACGTACATTCAGCTGCGGTTTCGTCCGCTCGAAATCGACGCTGACGATGGCGTCACCGTAGCGGATTTCCGCGCCTTGCAGCGCCGCCTGATCAGCCAGCAGTTTGTCAAAATCGGCGCGCTGCACCTGAAACGTGGTCGGTTTGCCGCCGGTAAAGGTGTCACCGAAATCGAAGGCGCTGTAACGCTCGCCCCAGGCGAACGCGGCGCCGGTCTTGCGCTGGAATCCGGCGGCATTGACGGCGTCGAGCATGCCGGCTTCTTCGACGAAATCCAGACAATGGCTGAGCAGGCTTTCACCGATCGAAAAGCGCGGAAAGTGCTGGCGCTCGATCACCAGTACATCGTGGCCCTTGCGCTTGAGCAGCGCGGCGGCGATGGCGCCGGACGGACCGGCGCCGATGATCACGACCTGACGGGATTCCATTTCAACGATTGGCACGTGAGCTCCGGGGCAAAGGATGTTGCAGATTCAATGGCGCGCGATGCAGGCCGATCAGGGCCGGTAGCAGCGTCGCGATCAGGCCCATCAGCATCAGCGCGAAGTACAGCGCCGGGGTGATGAGCTGTTGTTGCAAGAGCAGATTGAGAAAGACGATTTCGCTCAGGCCGCGAATATTCAGCAGCACACTTTCGCGCCAGCGGCTGGCGCCTTCGAACGAGGCGCCGGCCCAGCCGAGGCCGAGCCAGTTGCCGAGCAGTTTACTGGCAATCGGCAACAGCAGCAGCGCCGCCCATTGCAGCGGACCAAGGCTGGAGAGCGCACTGTGCACGTCGATCTGGACGATGCCGAACGTCAGAATCAGCGGGATCGCCAGCCACGTCTGCAAACGGCTCATCCAGCGCGCCGGCAATGGCAGTACCAACGGCACTTTCAGCGCGGCCATGCATAGCAGGTAGCCGATGCCGAAGATCAGTGCGTTGAGTTTGTAGTGCTCGGCCATTACCAACAGCGCAAAGAAACCGAGGCTATAGGTCAGCGGTCGACGCGCACGCAACAGATGCAACAGTAACGGCACCAGGGCGAGAGCCAGCGGCAGCAGCAGACTGCTCAGATGCAGGCTGCCCTGGGCGAGGCCGAACAGCGTCCAGCAGGTCAGATCGATGAGGATCGCGGTCTGCACCAACCGGCGAGTGGCGGCGGGCGGATAATCGATGTGGCGCAGATACAGGTACAGCACCGGGATCGCGGTAATCGCGAACACCAGACCGATGGCCAGCGAGTTGAGCCACGGTTGCGCCGGCAGCAGCCAATAGGCAGCGGCCAGGCCACAGGCAAACGGCACGAGGAAACTCGGCACGGCGATTTTCACGCTCTGGCGATCGAGTTTCAGATCGATCACATCACTGAGGATATGCCCGAGCAGTAGGGCAAAACTCAGGCTGTAGAGGTTTTTCAGCCGGTCAGGCGCAATCAGTTGCGCGCCGCTGAGCTGCCAGCCCGGCTCGATCCAGAAGTACATCAGCAGCGGCAAGCCGAAGCTCGCCAGCAGCAATTGGCTGACGATCGGGATCAGGCCGAAGTGGCGCCCGATGCGCGTGGCCACAGCGAACAACGCCAGGGCCAGCAGCCAGAAAGCGGCGACCATCATGCCGCTGGCTCCGCGACGGCTGCCGTGTGTTCGTGGCGCCCGGCCCACGGTGCGAGCAGGAAACTGAACGCCAGACCGAGGCTCACCGACAGCCCGAAGTTGCTCACCGCCGGGGTGCTGGAAACCGCCAGCAAACCGAACGACAACCATGTCGTCACAGCGGCCAGCAAGGTACCGAGCAGGCTCACCGCCGCACCGCCGACCTGTTCGCGCATGAGAATCGCGTAGTCGACGCTGATCGCTGTGACCAGCAGCAGGCCGAACAGGCTGAACAGGGTCAGCGGCTGACCGAGCCAGCCGAGACTGGCGAGGCTGCACAACGCGGCGAGCAACGGCAGGGCAACGATGCGCAACGCACCGCCGAGACCGAACGGCAGCATCAGCACCAGCACGATCAACGCGCAGGAAGCGAGTTTCAGTTCAGCGGCGCTGATCTGCGTCGCGGCGAATACCTCGTTCAACTCACCGAGGCGATCGACCAGCGTCACCCCCGGCAAATCCAGCGCCTGCACGCGCAACAGTGCCGGGTTGTTCAGGCCTTGCAGGCTGGTCATTGCCGCTACGCCGTCTTCGCTGGGGCCGAGCCAGAGCGTGCGATAAGGTTCGCCGAGCGGGCCGGCCAGAGCCGCGTCGATGTCTTCGGCGGGCACGGTCTGCAATTGCTGTAGTTCGGTTTGCAGCGCGGCGAGCGGCACGCCGAGGTCGAGCAGTGGCTGCCAGTATTGCGGCAGTTTGTTCAGCGCCTGACGTACCTGTTCTTGCTGGTTCGGCGGGCTGAGCAGTTGATCGAGGGCCAGATAGCCTTGCAGCTTGTCGAGGTTGACCAGTTGCTGCAGACGCTCGCTCAGCGCGGCCTGACGCTCGAGCAATTGCTGCTGATTGTCGGCGCGCACGAGGAAAAACTGGCTGGTCGGCTGATAGCCGGTGATGCGCGCGATGGTCTGCGCTTCGTCGGTCAGCTGTTGCGGTGCGCCGACCCATTGGCGAATGTCATTCTTGCTTTGCAGTTGTACTAGACCGCCTACGCAGAAGGCGATCAGCAGCGCCAGCAACACCGGCGTGCGCACGTGCTCGAGCAGTTTTTCACGCAGCGCAACCATGCGCTCGGCCAGCTGCAGCGGCCATTGCGCGGGGCGCAGTTCGACGTTTTTCAGCAACGCCGGCAACAGGCACACCGCCGACAAATAGGCACCGAGCAAGCCAGCGGCGGAGAACACCGCGATTTGCGTCAGCGCCGGGAACGGCGTCCACGCCAGTGCCAGATAACCGATGGCGCTGGTGATCAGGCTCAGGGTCAGCCCGGACAGCGTCAAACGCAACGCCGGCCAACTGCGCCAAGGCTTCAGGCTCCAGCTCTTCGACAAATAGTGCAGTGGGTAATCCACGGCCACGCCGATCAGGCTGGAGCCGAGCACCAGCGTCATCACGTGCATATGGCCGAACAGCGCCACACACGCCACCGCGCCGAACAACATGCCGACCAGCACCGGCACGAAAGCCAGCAACACGCGCCAGCGGCGGAAAGCGAGCAACAGCAGCAAGAGAATGCCGACCGTCGCACCACCACCGACCCAGGTCATTTCGCGCGTGGCTTGCTGCTGACCGTTGGCCGCGTAGAGCAAGCCGCTGGCGGCCAGCAATTGCACGTCGGATTTCGCCGCCTGCTCGCGGCTGGCTTGCAGCAGTGCCGCGACTTGCAGCGGCAAGTTCATATCGAAAGCATTGCCGGTGGTGCGTGCACGCAGCAGCACCCAGCTCTTGCCGTCCGCATCGGCAATCAACGCGCCGCTGCCGATGTCCAGTTGCACCGAACCGTGCTGCGGCTGGCTGTTCTGAATGCGCCCGGTCAGGCCCAGCCAGTCATCCTGACTCGGCACCAGACTGAAACCGCTGAACGGATCGAACAGGGCCTGCACGCGTTGTTGAATGAATGCGTCGGGGTGTTCGATCAGCAGTTGCCGGTCATCCGCCGAGAGCATCGCCAGTCGCCCTTGCAGCAGTTGCGTGCGCAGCGCTGGCAGATCCGCCTGCAGGTTCCACTGCACTTTCTCGAACAGACCGCTGGCCTGCCATTGCTCGCCCAGCGTCTGCGCCATGGCCACCGCGTGCTGGCGATCGGCGTGGCCGACCAGCACCAGCATTTCGCGGTTGAGCGGTTCCTGCATGCGCTGCTCGGCGCGCTGTTCGAGGGCATCGGGGTGGGTGCCGGGCACCAGTTCCATCAGGTTCGCCGACAATGGCGCACCGTCACGCCACTGCCAACCGGCCAGAGCGACGACCGCCAGCAGCAGAATCAGAAACAGCCAGGGCAGCCTGCGTTCACTCGGCAAAGTCATGTTGCTCCGCGTCGTTCAACGGTTGCCCGGCGGTGCTGTCCTGCATGCGCAGCACGGTGCTGTCGCCCTGGGTTTCCAGCAGTTCGATGGTTTGCACCAGCGTGCCGCCGTCGATATTGATCTGGTTGAACACTTGCTTGAGCAGCAGCGAGCGCGGGGTCAGCGTGAGTTTCCACTGCTGTGCATCGCCGCTCAGGGCCAGTTCGAAATCGCGCTGCAGGCCACTGCTGTCGCCTTGCAGCACGGCGAGGAACAAGCGGTTCTGCTCGGCCCCGGCGCTCTTGTTCGGCAGCAGTTGCCAGCCGTTGCCGTCACGCCGGGCGATGCCCTTGGCGGTGATGCGGTAGTCCTGGTGCAGCGGGGTCTTCAGCAGCCAGAGCAGGCCGTGGTTTTTCGCCAGAACAAAACTGCCCTTGCTGATCAGCGGCTGCGGTAATGCACGCAGGTGTTTTTCCTGAATGAACTGACCGTGGATCACGTCCGGTTTCGCCAGTTGCTCGCTCAGTTGTTGCAGGTCGAAGGCGTTGGCCAGAGAGGACATCACCAGTAGCGCCAGTACACTCAAGCCTTTAACAAAAGCATTCATCGCAGCATCCTTTCCACGGCATCGGTGAAGACCTTCGGCGAAGCCAGTTGCATCTCGCGGCTGCTGACTTCCACTGCCACTTGCACCGAGCTGGCACGGGTGAGGCGTTCGCCGCTGTGCAGGTCGGTGATCAGGTAATTGATCTTCAGACGGTTTTCCCATTCGACCAGACTGGCGCGCACATTCAGGCGCTGACCGAACACCGCGCCACGCACGTAGCGCAGTTGCAGGTCGATGATCGGCCAGGCATAACCGGCCTCGACCATGTGCGTGTAGTTGTGGCCGATCTTGTCGAGCAGCGCGCAACGCGCCACTTCGAGGTATTTGACGTAATGGCCGTGCCAGACGACGTGCATGGTGTCGACGTCGAAAAACGGTACGAGGATTTCCGTGTCGGCGTGAAGCACTCCGGCGCTACGCATGCAGCCTCCAGTGTTGAGCGGCGATGCGTTGCAGGCACAGACGCAGCTCGCCTTCCAGGGCGCGGTCTTCGATCACCGGCGGGAAATCCTTGGCCAGTTCTACGTGCATCGCCGCCAGCGATGGCGGCAACGGTCGCGCGTCTTCGGCCTGAGCGCGCAGCCACACGCCTTGGTTGGCGGCGAGCAGGGTGGCGGCGGCGACTTGCTCGGTCAGCTCCAGCACACGGATCGCATCGCGGGCGGCGATGGTGCCCATGCTGACTTTGTCCTGGTTGTGGCACTCGGTGGAGCGCGAGAACACGCTGGCCGGCATGGTGTTTTTCAATGCTTCGGCGGTCCAGGCGCTGGTGCCGATCTGCACGGCTTTGAAGCCATGATTGATCATGGCGCGATCCGCCGGAGCACCGGAGAGGTTGCTCGGCAGACCGTGGTTGTAACGCTCATCCACCAGCAAGGCGAGTTGCCGATCGAGCAGATCGGCGACGTTGGCCACCAGATTTTTCAGGCTGTCCATGGCGAACGCGATATGCCCGCCGTAGAAGTGCCCACCGTGCAGCACGCGCTCGGCTTCGGCGTCGATGATCGGGTTGTCGTTGGCGCTGTTCAGTTCGGTTTCGATGAATGAACGCAGCCAGTTCAGGCTATCGGCCAATACGCCGAGCACGTGCGGGGCGCAGCGCAGCGAGTAGCGATCCTGCAGGCGATGCAGCGGCGCGGTCGGCGCGTCGATCGCCAGATCCTTGCGCAGCCACGCGGCGACCTGCATTTGCCCTGGATGTGGTTTGGCGGCGAACAGACGTTCGTCGAAGTGCTCCGGATTGCCTTGCAGCGCGACCACATTGAGCGCGGTGATGCGCGTGGCCAGTTGCAACAGATAGTCGGCACGGGCGAAAGCGAGGCAGGCGAGACCGGTCATTACGGCGGTGCCGTTCATCAGCGCCAGCGCTTCTTTCGGGCGCAGCACCAGCGGTGTCCAGCCGAGTTCACGATGCACATCGGCAGACTGGCGACGTTCGCTACGGAACATTACTTCACGTTCACCGGACAGCGTTGCGGCGACGTAGGACAGCGGCGTCAGATCACCGCTGGCGCCGACCGAGCCTTCTTCAGGGATCAGCGGCAGGATGTCGTATTCGAGGAACGCGTGCAGACGCTCCAGCAATTCCACGCGCACCCCGGAGACGCCGTGACACAACGACTGCAAACGCGCCGCCAACACCGCGCGGGTGGCTTGCGCGTCGAGCAGTTTACCCAGCCCGCAACCGTGGAAGGTGTAGAGGTGACGCGGCAGCGCCTCTACGTGATGCAGCGGCACCGCGACCACGCAGGAGTCGCCGTAACCGGTGGTTACGCCGTAGATCACGCCTTCCTTGTCCAGCAGCGAATCGAGGAACCGCGCGCCCTTGGCGATGCGCTCGCGATAGTCGGCGTCGCTCTGCAACTGCACGGGCGCCTGACGGTTGGCCAGGGCCAGCACGTCTTCGATGCGCAAAGGGCGTTCGCCGAAGGTTACCGGCTCATGGGTTGGCGTCGTCATCGGTCTTCCAGAAAGGGTAAAAGTTGAACCATTGTTGCGGCGCTTCGAGGCAATAGTGACTCAGGCGCTGCGCATAGCGGGTGGCCCACTGATGAATGACCTGCTCGCGCTCGCTGCGCTTCCACACCACGGCGTCGGCGAAGGGCTCGAGAGTCAGGCGATAGTGACCGTCCGGTTGCTTGAGGCACATCAGCAGATTGACCGGGCATTTGAGCAGGCCGGCGAGCAGCCACGGGCCTTGCGGGAACGGCGCCGGATGGCCGAGAAAGTCCACGGTTACGCTGCGCCCGCCATGCAGGGGGACGCGGTCGCCGGCAATCGCCAGCCACTCACCGCGCTCCAGGCGTTCGTGCAGTTGCAGCATGATCACCGGGTCCAGTTCGCTGACTTGAATCAGGCGCAGATTGGTCGCCCCAGCCTCACCCAGCAAACGGTTGAATTGTTCGGCGTGCTTGGTGTGCACCAGCACGTTCATGGTGACCTTTTCGCCGATTTCCGCCAGTGCGCGACAGACTTCCAGATTGCCCAGGTGCGCGCCGACCAGCAGTTGTCCGCGACTGCCGCGCAGCTGATTGCGCAGCAGGGCCGGGTCGATGATTTCGATCTGTTCGATGCGCAGCTTGCCGTTCCACACGTCGAGCTTGTCGAGCATCGAATCGGCGAATGCCATGAACTGACCGAACACCCGCCAATGAGTGGGGTGTAAATCTTCGCGCTGACTCCACGCCGCCAAACGCTGCTGATATTGCCAGGCGCTGCGCCGTGCGGTGCGGCCGAAGAGGAAAAAGTACAGGACGATGCCGTACAGCAACGGACTGAGCAGGCGTCGGCCAAGGACCTTGGCGGCGAACGCGGTGAATTTCATCAACAGAAAGCTGCCGCGTTCTTCGCGGTCGGCCCAGTGCTGCTTGTCGGCTTCACCGCTCATGCGCGCCACCGCCGCCAGAGGATCACCGGGAAGCGCAGCAACATGCCGAGAAACAGCCGCGTGTGCATGCTGGAAATCAGTGCGTTGTCATGGAACAGACGGAAGTGCGACACACCGTCCAGCGGATAATGCACGCTGGTTTGCAGCCAGCGCATCGGCTGATTGCGCCACGACAGGCGCACGAGAATGTCCGAGTCGAAATCCATGCGCTTGCCGACTTTCGCCGAATCGATCACCGCCAGCGTCGGGGCCAGCGGATAGACGCGGAAACCACACATTGAATCGCGGATCTGCAGCGACAGCGTGTTGATCCAGACCATCACGTGGGTCAGGTAGCGCGCGTACAAACGACCTTTCGGCACGCTTTCGTCGAACAGCGGATAACCGCAGATCATCGCCTCGGGATGAGCGCGAGACTCGGCGACAAAACGCTCCACATCGTGCAAGTCGTGCTGGCCGTCGGCATCGACCTGCAGCGCATGGCTGAAACCCAATAACGAGGCTTCGCGCAAACCGGTCATCACCGCGCCGCCCTTGCCCTGATTCGCGGTCAGGCGTACCAGATGCACGTTGTCGCGCTCGGCCAGTGCGTCGAGCACTCTGGCGCAAGATGGCGTGCTGGCGTCGTCCACCAGAATGCACGGCAGGCTTTGCGCGAGCAGAGCCTCGACCACGGTGCCGATCGCAGTTTCGTGGTTATAAACCGGGATCACGGCGCAAGGGTTATGCATACGTTTTCTCCACTGGAAGACCGCGATCCCTGTAGGAGTGAGCCTGCTCGCGATTGAGTGCGCAGCACTCACCAAGGTCAACCATGCTCTACACCCAAAAGAATCCGCCCACTGGAACAGGTCGCCGTGTCATTGCGATAAGCGAAATACAATTTGCCGCGCTCCGGATCAAAGCGCAGGTGCAGCTGAATTTCATCCCCAGGCCGCACCAATTGCTGGAACTTCAGCACTTCCATCCCGGCAAACGGACCGGTCAGATTGAGCAGTTGGCGACCGAGGTTCAGTGCCCATTCCACCTGCACCACGCCGGGCAGGACCGGGGCTTTGGGGAAGTGGCCGCTGAAGTAGGCCAGGTCCGGGGGCACGCTCAGTTGCAGGCTCCACTCGCCAGTGGTCTCGACTTGTTCCAGCACTTCGGGCGCTTTCGCTCGCGGCGCCATCAGCAGCGCTTCGATATCGGCCTGAGGCAGCTTGCCTTGGCTGTTCAACGGTAATTGCCGCACCAGTCGCCAACGTCGCGGTAAAGCCAGGGCTTCACAGTGTTGGCGCAAATGCTGGCGCAGGGTTTCGGTCAGGCTGCGGCGACCGTGCTCACGCAAGGCAAACAGGCCGGCCTCGCTGAGCACCAGTAGAGCACCGAGAGAGGCGCGATTTTCCTGGACCACGCCCAAGCGCGCTTCGGCGGCCCAGTCGTGGACAACCAAGGCTTGCTCAAGCATGGGCAGCGAGATGCGTTTTTCTTCCAGTTTGACGATCCGGTCCAGCCGTCCGAGCAGTTCGAAGCGGCCATCGATGCCGATGCGCGCGGCGTCAGCGGTGTGCTCGACGTGTCCGGCAGGCAAGTAAGGTGAGGCGATCAGCAGGGCGCCGTCGCTGTCCTGGCTCAGTTGGACACCGGCGAACGGTTGCCACAGTAGTTGGCCCTGACGCCAGGCAATGCCGCCGGTTTCCGAGCTGCCGAGGATTTCCGTCGGCCATTGCTGCAAGCGTTGCTGCAGACTTTGCGCAGCTTCGACCGGCAACGCACCGCCGGAGGAAAACACCCGGCGCACGGCGCTCAGGGCCGGCCAGTCGAGGTTGTCGCCCATGCGTTTGAGCAACGCCGGGCTGGCCACCCACGCAAAGGCTGGATATTTGCGGCTGGCACGCTGCAAGTCTTCGGGGAACGCCAGTTGCTTGCGCACAAACGGGCGCCCGGCACACAGCGGCCACAGCACGCGAAACAGCAAACCGTAAATATGCTGGGTGGCGACGCTGCCGATGATGCAGGCCTCACCGAGATCCGCGCCCCACAACTGTTCCAGTGCTTCGACCTCGTTGGCCAGTTGGCGCAGGGTTTTGTCGATGCGCTTGGGCTCGCCGCTGGAGCCGGACGTGCACAGGCTCAGACGGCACTGGTCGAGGTCCAGTGCGGCGCCGGCTAGCGGCGGCTGCTGAACGTCGCTCAGTTGCGCGTCATCGGTTTGATCCGTCAGCCACAGATCGACCTCAGCCGACCAGCGCTGGCGGGTTTGCGCTTGCAGGTCCGAGGGCAGCAGAACACTCACGCCTGCACGCCATGCACCCAGCAAGGCGATGGCCAGTTCGGCAGCATCTTCCAGGTGCACAGCCAGGCGCTTCACGCCCTGAGCTTGCAGGCCGGCGGCAACGCTCAGCGCCTGCTCGCACAGTTGCGCATGTTCGAGGGCCGGTGCGTGGCTGATGGCCCGCGCCGGCACAGGCTTGAGCAACAACTGCTCAAGTTTTATCCAGTTCATGTACGGCCTCTTACCCGTTGTCGTATCAGCCATTCAATGGCAAACATCAGGCCGATCAATCCATAGGAGATCAGGCCGGTGTACAACATCCACCAATTCAGCGGCGCCCACAGGGTCAGCAGGGCGGCGCATAAACCGTTGCAGAAGAAAAACACGCTCCAGGCCACGGTGACCTTGCGTGTATAGCGGATCGCGATGTCCGGCAGCTCTGGCTCACGCAAGCGCGCCAGGCGCTCGACCATCGGCGGGCCGTATTTCAGGCTCAGGCTGAACAGCACCAGCATGAAGCCGCTGATCAGCACCGGGTACCAACGCAGCAACAGCGGACTGTCGAACAGCGCCAGCAGCAGGCAAAAGGCGATCGCCACACAGGCCATCCACAGGCTGCCGGGTTTGCGCTCGCCAGTCAGTGCCCGCGCCAGCCAAAGGCTGCCCAGCAGCAGACCGAACTGCCACGGGGCAAAATGCTCCATGCCGAAATACACCGCAAAGGGGTACAGCAGACCGGCCAGCAGCAGGCCCAGGCCGATCAATCGGCTCATGCGGCCGGTTGAACCAGACGGTAGACCGCCTCGACCACGTCGCCGACGGTGCGCACCGATTTGAATTCTTCGGCGGCGATTTTCTTGCCGGTCTGGCGTTTGATGTGATCGATCAGATCGACCGCGTCGATGCTGTCGATTTCCAGATCCTGATACAGGTTGGAGTCCAGGCTCACACGGGCCGGATCCAGTTCGAACAGCTCGACCAAGGCATCGCGCAGGGTGTTGAAAATATCGTCACGAGTTTGCATGGTCCGGTCTCAAGCTGCCTGTTTTGCCGTGACGAACGCCGCAAGGCTGGCCACGTTGGTGAAATGGTTACGGGTGTCTTTGGCGTCGGCGTCGATCTTGATGCCGTATTTTTTCTGGATGGCCAGACCCAGTTCCAGCGCGTCGACGGAATCCAGGCCCAGGCCTTCGCCGAACAGTGTTTGCTCGTCTTCGATGTCGTCGACGCTGATGTCTTCGAGGCCGAGGGCGTCGATGATCAGCAGTTTGATGTCACGCACCAGGCTAGGGGTGTTCAGATCGCTCATCTTCGGCGAGCTCCTTAATGAAATATGAGTGCAAATAATCGTTGAGCTTGCGCGAGGCTTGCGGTGCAGGGCCTTGCGCGGCGAAGGCTTGTGGGTCTATATCGGCCCCGACGCGAAAACTGAAGTGCACACGGCGGCTGGGGATCCGGTACCACGGTTCGGCTTTGGTCAATGTGGTCGGGCTGACCTTGATAATCACTGGCGTAAGGATTTTCGCACCGCGCAGGGCAATCGCCGCAGCGCCCCGATGAAAGGCCGGCGCCTGGCCCGGCTGGGTGCGCGTGCCTTCGGGAAAGATGATCAGGGTCTGGCCGTTTTGCAGGGATTGGGCGGCGGCATCGAGCATGTCCATGCTGCCGTCATTACTGATGTATTCGGTGCGGCGCAACGGGCCACGGGTGAAGGGGTTTTCCCACAGGCTTTTCTTCACCACGCAATTGGCGTGGCGCACCAGACCGATGAGGAACACCACGTCGATCAGCGACGGGTGGTTGGCGATGATCATCTGCCCGGGGCGACCGAGACGCTCGGCGCCCTGAATGTCATAGGTCAGCACACCGGTGCGGGCCATGAACCGGACGAAAAACCAGAACAGCCGGCTGACGGTCTGCCGCGCGCGCTGGCGATGCACAACGGCGTCACCGGGCAGGCAAGCCAGCAGCGGAAACACCAGCACACGCAGGCACAGCCCGCCAAGCCCGAACAGGGCGAAGCTTGCGGCGGTGGCCAGCAGGCGCCAGTAATAGGCATCGCGGTTTTTTTCGGTCACGGGTTGCGTTGCCAGGTCCATACACGATTTTTCCAGGCATGTTGGCAATGGGTTTGCTGGCCGAGCAGGTTTTGCAACAGATTGAGCGCGTGGGGCCAGTGCGCTTTTGACCGTGTTTCTGTGACGCTGTTCAGGGTCAGCCGCCAGTCGGTACCGGGGGTGAGCAAAAGACCGAGCGCGTAGGGAAACGGTACATCGTCGATCCACGCTGAATAGGCTTCGGGTGGTTGTTCTTCGGTGATCACCAGCAACACCGCCGGGGCGCCTTCATTGAGCAGCGCCGCTGCTTCGAGCATGCCGTGCTCAAGTCCGTCGCCGGCTGCGGCGAGGGCAGTCATTTCACTGGTTTCGCCACGCATGATCGACCACAGACCGATGATCGCGTTGTGCACGGACAGGCTGAACTGGGTCGGCGACAGCGGCTGTTCGGTCGCCAGATCACTGAGGATGTCGTAAGTCCGTGGGGTTTCACCGTGGCGCGAGACGAACACCAGCGGCAGGCTGTCCCGCCCGTCGGCCAGGGGCCAGCCAACGCTGAACGCCATGCGTGCCAGACGACTGAGGCGGCGGCGCTGCATGGCCGGCAAAAACGACACATCGGGCGCGGCATCACTGCGCTGGAGTACGACCGGTTGTCGGCTCCAGGCCTGCCAGGCGTCCACGCTGTCGAGGCCAGGGGCCCACGCGCGCCATTGGGCGATGTTGAAGTTGATCACGGACATTCATCCCGCCCCTGCGGGCTTTTGTTGACGCGTTTGGTCGCCAAAACCGCAGCAGGCTTGACGTGGCGCTTGGCGCCGGGTGGCGCGCATTATCCCGGTGCGACGAGTGTGTAGCAAATGCTGGTTACATTTTGCGCAACGAAATGTACCGAGTGGTTCGCAAGAAAACTGTCACTTGGCCATTATCCAGATTGTCAGCGGCTTGTCTGTCGGGGATCGCGGCGATCAATGGCGGTAATTGCGCTATCTGTCCGCGGATATTTGCACCTGACTCTGTAGTCCATGTCCATGAAGGTAGCGAAGCGAGGTCACGCGCATCTACACTCGGTCATTCTTTGATACACGGAGGTTTTGTCATGCGGCGCGTGGTGTTCAATCAGAAAGGTGGGGTAGGCAAGTCCAGCATTGCCTGCAATCTGGCGGCGGTCAGCGCCAGTGAGGGTTATCGCACGCTGTTGGTCGATCTCGATGCCCAGGCCAACTCCACTCAGTATCTGACCGGGCTCACCGGCGACGACATTCCGATGGGTATTGCCGACTTCTTCAAGCAGACCCTGTCTTCCGGGCCGTTCTCGAAGAAGAATCAGGCGGACATCTACGAAACCCCGTTCGACAACCTCCACATCATCACCGCCACGGCGGAGCTGGCCGACCTGCAGCCCAAGCTTGAGGCCAAACACAAGATCAACAAGCTACGGAAGTTGCTCGATGAGCTGTCCGAGGATTACGACCGGATTTACCTTGATACGCCGCCGGCGCTGAATTTTTATGCAGTATCGGCGTTGATTGCTGCCGATCGCGTGCTGATCCCTTTCGATTGCGACAGCTTTTCCCGTCAGGCGCTGTACGGGCTGATCGCGGAGATCGAGGAGTTGAAGGACGACCACAACGAAGGCCTGGAAGTCGAAGGCATTGTGGTCAACCAGTTCCAGGCCCGGGCGAGCCTGCCACAGCAGATCCTCGATGAGCTGATTGCCGAAGGTCTACCGGTGCTGCCGGTGTACCTGACCAGTTCGGTGCGCATGCGCGAATCGCATCAGGCCAGCATGCCGCTGATCCACCTCGATCCCCGGCACAAGCTGACCCAGCAATTCGTCGAACTGCACAACTTGCTCGAAGATCACTGATCCCTTGAGCTATCCATGAACACCTGTGGGAGCGAGCTTGCTCGCGAATGCGTCAGTTCAGTAGACATCTTCGTTAACTGATCCACCGCTTTCGCGAGCAAGCTCGCTCCCACAGGGGGGGTGGGGTGTGTCAGATCCCTTGGCTACGCAGCCACGCCATCAACTGCGGCAACGGCAACGCACCACTCTGCCGCGCCACTTCCCGGCCGTTCTTGAACAGAATCAGACTCGGAATCGAGCGAATCCCCAACTGCGCCGACAACTGTTGATTGGCCTCGCTATCAAGCTTGGCCAAGCGGCACTTGCCGGCCAGCTGCGCCGCCGCCTGCTCGAACACCGGCGCAAACGACTTGCACGGCCCACACCATTGCGCCCAGACATCCACCAGCAACGGCAGATCACCCTTGATCTGGCTGGCGTAATCGCCTTGCTTGAGTTCGAAGGGTTTGTTCAGCAGCACGGCGGATTTGCAGCGTCCGCACTTGGGTTGATCCGCAAGGCGCTCGGCAGGGATGCGGTTGAGGCCGTTGCAGGAGGGGCAGGGGATGAGGAGTGGGTCAGTCATATTCGGCTCGTTGGCGTTCAGCGTTTCGTACGACTTATCTGGAGCCGTACGAACTGTTTATCAAGATGAGGCGCTGGCACTCAGGAAGAACAACTGATCTCCAAATGCTTGCCCCACTCCGGTGGCCGCTCGGCATAAGCCTCCATCCCCGGCTGCTCCTCAAACGGTTTGCTCAGCACCGCATGCAACCGGCGTACCTCCGAGTAATCCCCTTGCTCTGCCGCATCAATGGCTTTTTGCGCCAGATAGTTGCGCAGGATGTATAGCGGATTGACCGCATGCATCCGCGCTTGGCGCTGCGTTTGATCAGCATCGCCATCGCGGGCAACCCGGGCGACGTAGCGTTCACCCCAGGCATCAAAACCCTTGATGTCGACGAAATCGTCGCGCAAACGGGCAATGGCTTCTACGGCGGACTCTTCACCGAGTCGGCGGAAAAACAGCGTGTAATCAACGCCGCTGTTCTGCATCAGTTGCAGCAGATTTTCCAGCAGTGTTTGGTCGTCATCTTCAGCTGTGGTGAAGCCTAAACGGCGGCGCATCAGGTCGAGGTAATGCGCCTGAAACAGCGGCAAGTACAGGCCGAGGGTTTCGCGCAGGGCTTCGACGCTGATGAACGGCGTCAGTGCCTGCGCCAGCGCGCTGAGGTTCCACTGGCCAACCGGCACCTGATTGCTGAACGAGTAGCGCCCTTGATCATCCGAGTGATTGCAGATGAAGTTGGCGTCGAAATCGTCGAGAAAAGCGAACGGGCCGAAGTCGAAGGTGATGCCGAGGATCGACATGTTGTCGGTGTTCATTACGCCGTGGCAGAAGCCGTAGGCCTGCCACTTAGCGATCAGCTCGGCGTTGCGCTCGACGATTTCACGGAACATCGCCAGATACGGTTCCGGCTGTTCCAGGCACTCAGGGAAATGCATCGCCAGAACGTGTTCGCCAAGCTGCTTCTGCTGCTCGGGGCGCTTGGTGTAATAGAAGTATTCGAAGTGGCCGAAGCGGATATGGCTCGGCGCCAGACGCAGCACCATCGCTGCGCGTTCCTGCTTTTCGCGCCATACCGGGGTGTCGGAGCCGATCACGCAAGCCGCGCGCGATGAAGGAATGTTCAACGCGTACAACGCTTCGGAAGCAAGGAATTCGCGGATCGACGAACGCAGCACCGCACGGCCATCACCCATGCGCGAAAACGGCGTCTGCCCGGCGCCCTTGAGGTGCAAGTCCCAATGCTCGCCGGCAGTGTTGTAGACCTCGCCGAGCAGCAAGCCCCGACCGTCACCCAGTTGCGGCGTGTAGCCACCGAACTGATGCCCGGAGTAAACCATCGCCCGTGGTTCGGCATCGGCCCACAGCTTGTGGCCACCAAACAGTTCGGCAAATTCGTTGGTTTCGGCGGTCGCCGGGTTGAGATCCAGCAAGGCCAGCGCCGCCGGGCTGGCGACGACCAGGCGCGGATTATCGATCGGTTCGGGCAGCACATGGGCGGAGAACGCATCGCCCAGGCGGGCGAAGCGATTGTCGAAGGTCAGTTCGTCGAGGGCTTTCAAGGGCCGGCTCCAGCAGAATGTCCGAGCATTCTGCTGGGAATAAACCGGTTAGTCGAGTTTGGCCGGCGGTGGCTCTTGCAGCGGTTTCTGATCGTCGGCGATCGGCACGATGGTTTTGGTTTCCGGCTCGATCGGCACCATCTTGTATTCCTGACCGTGAAGGTTCTTCAGGTAAACCTCCATCTGGCGGAACGAGATGTTGATGTGCTGCTTCTTGAACTCACGGTTGATGAAGCGGTTGACCTCATCGAGCACCGGGTTGCGGTCACCGAGGTCGCGCACGTGCATGCGCAACTCGTGGTCGAGGGTGCTTTCGCCGAAGTTGAGGAAGTACACGTGCGGCTCGGGTTCCTTGAGCACGCGCGGGTTCTCGCGGGCAGCCTTGAGCAGCAGTTCCTTGACCAGATCCAGATCGGAGCCGTAGTCGACGCCAAGTTTCAGCGTCACGCGGGTGATGGTGTCGGTCAGCGACCAGTTGATCAGTTGTCCGGTGATGAACGTCTTGTTCGGGACAATGATGTCCTTGCGGTCGAAGTCGGTGATGGTCGTGGCGCGGATGCGGATCTTGCTCACCGTGCCCGACAGGTTGCCGATGGTGATGGTGTCACCGATCCGCACTGGGCGTTCGAACAGAATCATGATGCCGGAGATGAAGTTCGCAAAAATCTCCTGCATACCGAAACCGAGGCCGACCGACAGCGCCGCCACCAGCCATTGCAACTTGTCCCAGCTGACGCCGAGGGTCGACAGGGTCGAGACGAAACCGACACCGGCGATCACATACGACAGCAGCGTCGTGGTCGCGTAGGCACTGCCCTGGGCCAGATTGAGCTTGGACAGCACAAACACTTCCAGCAGGCCGGGCAAGTTGCGCGCGAGGGCGAAAGTGATGCCGATGATGATCAGTGCACCAAGCATGTCGCCGATGCTGATTGGCACCATGCTCATGTTGGCGCCGGTGCCGCTGGTGTACTCGTAGAGGGTGATGTTGTCGAGGTACGAGAACACCGAAATCAGGTCCGACCAGACCCAGTACAGCGCGGCGATGAAACCGCCGAGCAGGGCCAGACGGATCAGGCGCAGGGATTGTTCGTTGACCTTTTCGATGTCCAGCGTCGGCTCTTCGATCACCGCTTCGCCATCGCCGGCTTCTTTCGCCGCCTGACGTTTGGCCAGGGCACGCTGGTAGGCCAGACGTCGTGCGGCAACGCTCAGACCGCGCACGAAGGTGGCTTCGATCACCAGCCAGAACATCAGCAGGTACAGGGTGTTGATCAACCGGTCGCTGAGCTTCAGCGCGGTGTAGTAGTAGCCGAAGCACACCGCCACGAACAACGCGATCGGCAGCAGGGTGAACATCACGCCGACGGCTTTGCGGAACAGCGAAGTGTTCTCGTGGGCCGGGCTGCTGATCAGCAAGCGACTGAGCAGCCAGGCCATCAGGGCATAGCAGGTCAGCACCACCGGCATGCCGAGCACGTCGTCTGCCAGTGCTGCCGGTTGCAGTTCGGCCACGGCGACAATAGTCACCAGCGCCATGACCAC
Source organism: Pseudomonas sp. P4_D7 (assembly GCF_056401755.1). Taxonomy (NCBI): domain Bacteria; kingdom Pseudomonadati; phylum Pseudomonadota; class Gammaproteobacteria; order Pseudomonadales; family Pseudomonadaceae; genus Pseudomonas; species Pseudomonas sp. P4_D7. The sequence goes on from NZ_JBFUIR010000002.1 coordinate 192,186, forward strand.
CAGACCCAGACGACGGATCCAGCCCTGGAGGAATTCGACCTGCGGCTTCTCCCAGCGGAAATGCAGTTCCGCCACGCCACCCGGCGCCAGAATCCGATAAGCGGTGTAGAACACCAGCCATGCCTGGCCCATTTGCAGCAGCGCCGCGCCCATGTTGGCGTTCTGCCCGCGAGCGTCGATCTGCAACGCCAGACCACACAAGGCCAGGCCCAACGCGACCGGCATCGCCAGCAGAATATTGATCAGAATCGCCTGCGGCGTGTGCCACTGGCTGTCACGCTTGAAGTGACCGATGTCCTGGTGAACCTTGTTCAGCCGCGCGTACAGATTCTTGCGCCGCCATAGCAGAGCACCGATCAACAGCGCCAGTGGCAGGAACAGCAACGGTCGCTGGATCAGACCGTCTGTCAGCTCACTCAGGCTGGAGGCCCACGGCAGGGTGTCGACCTGACGTTTCAGGCGTTCCGGCACCGCGCGCATCCATTCCAGGTCCAAGGGCTTGTTGCTGGGGATCCAGAACATCTGCTCATCCAGCGTTGCGCGCAGGCTCTGTGCGGTGCTCAGCAGTTGTTTCTGGTTGAGCTGCAGGGTGATCGACTCGTTGAGCATGGCGCTCAGTTCGCGGTTCAACCGCTCCAGCAGATCGGCGCGGGTGTTGGCCAGGTCCAGCAGGTTTTTGCGCAATTGCGGCGTGACCTGCTCCGGCGGCTGCGTGGATAGCAGGTTGTCGACATAGGCGACGGGATTACTCAGTTGCTCACGCTGCTGGCTGACGTCGAATTGCCACAAGCGAATGTCGGCGATCTGATCGGCCAGATCGCGGTCGACCTTGAGGCGCGGCAGGGCTTGTTTCTGCTTATAGAGAATCTTCGACAGCAGCAGGCTGCCCTTGAGCACGCTGATCTGCTCGTCCAGCGCTGAATCGCTTTGGGTCAGGCTGTCGAGCTGTTGTTTGGTCTGCAGATTCTGCTGGGTGACTTCGTTGAGGCGGTCAGTGCTTTTGAGCAGGTAGTCGGAGAGCTTGAGGTTCGCCGTGCTTTCGATGGCCAGCAGACTGCTGCTCCCGGCCTTCTGCGCTTCGATCGACTGTTGGGTAACGGTTTCCTGCGACTGCGCCAGACGTTTCTGGTTGATCAGGGTTTGCAGTTCCTGAATCTCGCGGTCGAGGCGGTCGGACTTCTCCGATAGCAAGTCATGCTGGGCATTGCCCAGATCCTGCAACTGGCTGTTGCCGGCCAGCTCCTGACGGCGCAGCGGGATCAGCGCATTCAGCGCCGCCAGTTCCGCGTTCAACTGGTCGCGCTGCTCGGCGGTGACGGTTTTACCCGCGTCCTTGCCGGATTTGAGGATGTTGTTGATCTGCTGGATGCGCGTCTGGCTGGCGGATATCTCCGCTTGCGCGCGTTCGGGACGCGTCTGCGCGGTGATGATCAGGCTGTTAGCGTCGGCGAGGGCTTTTTGCAGGTCACTTTGCTGAGTCGAGCGATCGGTGAGGATCTGCTCCAGTTGTTGGATCGACTCTTTGGGAAAACGCTGTGCCACCGGCACCACGGCCGTAGCCTTGAGGCGTGTCAGTTCGCGGGTGTTTTCAATCGTTTGCTTGGGCGCGGTGGCCAGCTGCTGCTTGAGATCGATCAGCTTCTGTTCGTAATCACGCTGGTTGTTCAGCTGATTGAGCGTGTTCTGCAGGACGGTCTGCAGGCTCTTTTTATCGGCATCCGGCAGTTTGCTGTCGGCGAGTTTGTCGAGGCTGGCCTGCACGGCGTCGCTGGACGGTGGTTCGGCGGCGTACAGCGGGCCGACAGTAAGACTCAGGCCCAGCAGGGCCGCGGCGAAAAAGGAGCGCAGGGTAGGCATAGAGACCGGTCAAGCAAGTGAGAGTGGACGCAGTTTAGAGGAAGAGCCCGGGGCCCGGGCGACTTCCTTCGGGGAATCTGACGCCCACTTTGCCGATCTTGTTCCCGTCCATGACCGCAACCGTCCAGTGAGTGTTGTTCCACTCCACCTGGTCGCCAACGATCGGTGCACCACCGACCTTGTGGGCAATGAACGCGCCCAGGGTCATGTCCGGATCGATGCCCTCGGCCGGCAGGCCATACAGCGCTGCAACCGCTTTAAGCTGGGCGTCTCCTTCGAGTACAAAATCGCCGAAGAAACGCAGATCGAGGCCGCGTTGCGGCGCCTGGCTGAACAGTTTTCCGAGGGCGCCGAGGTTGTGTTCATGGCCGATAACGCACAGTAAATCATCGACTTCCAGCACCGTACTACCCGACGGATGGAGCAGTTGCTGGCCACGAAACAGTGCCGCGATGCGCGTACCTTCGGGCATTTTCAGCTCACGCAGGGGCGAACCGATGCACCATTTCTCCGCACCCAGCTTGTACACGAACAGCTCCCACTCGCTGGTGACGTGGACTTCCAGCGCTGCGCGAGAAATCGGCGCCGGCTCTGGCGGCACGGTCACCTTCAATAGCTTGGCGACCCACGGCAGGCTCGTGCCCTGCACCAGCAGCGACACCAGCACGATGAAGAAGGCGAGGTTGAAGTACAGCTGCGCATTCGGCAGCCCGGCCATCAGCGGGAACACCGCGAGAATGATCGGCACCGCGCCGCGCAGGCCAACCCAGGAAATAAAGGCTTTCTCGCGGCCATGGAACGCCTTGAACGGCAGCAGGCCGACCATCACCGACAGCGGCCGCGCAAACAGAATCATCCATAGCGCCAGACCCAGGGCGGGCAGGGCGATCGGCAGCAAATCGTGCGGCGTCACCAGCAGCCCCAGCACCAGGAACATGCCGATCTGCGCCAGCCAAGCCATGCCGTCGAGCATGTGCAGAATGCCGTGACGGCTGCGCACCGGACGGTTGCCGATCACCAGACCGCACAGGTAAACGGCAAGGAAGCCGCTGCCATGCAGGGCGTTGGTCAGGGCGAATACCACCAGACCGCCAGCGATCACCAGAATCGGATACAGACCGGCAGCGAGGTTGATTCGATTGACCAGTTGCAGCATCAACCAGCCACCGCCCAGGCCGATCACGCCACCGATGCCGAACTCGCGGATCAGGTGGGTCAGCAGGCTCCAGTGCAAACCGGTCTGGCCGCTGGCGAGCATGTCGATCAGAGTCACGGTGAGAAACACCGCCATCGGGTCGTTGCTGCCGGATTCGATTTCCAGACTGGCGGTCACCCGCTCGTTCAGGCCTTTGCCGCCGAGCAGCGAGAACACCGCTGCGGCGTCGGTTGAGCCAACGATGGCACCGATCAACAAGCCTTGAATCAGATTGAGATCGAACAGCCAGGCAGCGGCCATGCCGGTCAGCCCGGTGGTGATCAACACCCCGACCGTGGCCAGCGACAACGCCGGCCATAACGCCACGCGGAAACTCGACACCCGCGTGCGCAAACCGCCGTCGAGGAGGATCACCGCCAGGGCGAGGTTGCCGACCAGATAGGCCGTCGGGTAGTTATCGAAGATGATCCCGCCGCCATCGACCCCGGCGGCCATGCCGACAGCGAGGATGATGACCAGAATCGGGATGCCGAGACGGGAAGAAAGCGAGCTGACGAGAATGCTTGCGCCTACCAGCAACGCGCCGATCAAGAACAGGCTGTTGATGGTCGTCGCATTCAAAGGCAGTACTCCAGAAGCGTAAAAACGGGCACAAACTGACCATGCAGTCTGCGTGCCAGCGATTCTAACCTGTTGAAATGTGATGCTGTCAAAAAGGTTTTTACGCTGGGGGATTCGAGGTTTTGGTTCGGCTGGCGATTGCTGCCCTCACCCTAGCCCTCTCCCGGAGGGAGAGGGGACTGATCGCGGTGTTTGTGCAAGGTACATCGACCTGAAATATCGCGTCGAACTGAAAATCTGAAAGGCCCCCGATCTGCTCCCTTTCCCCCTCTCCCTCTGGGAGAGGGCTGGGGTGAGGGGCTTTTGATCTTGATCTCAAAATTTACAGGCTGAACCGCCCAACCATGTTGTTCAGGTCCAGCGCCAACCGCGACAGCTCATTGCTCGCCGCACTCGTCTGATTCGCCCCAGTCGCCGATTGCACCGACAGATCACGAATATTCACCAGATTACGATCCACTTCCCGCGCCACCTGCGCCTGCTCTTCGGCGGCGCTGGCGATCACCAGGTTGCGCTCATTGATCTCGACGATGGCGGTGTTGATGGTGTCCAGCGACATGCCGGCACCTCGAGCAATGTTCAGCGTCGACTCGGCACGCTCGGTGCTGTTACGCATCGAATCCACGGCGTGTTCGGTGCCGCTCTGAATGCTGCCGATCATCCGCTCGATTTCGCTGGTCGACTGCTGAGTACGGTGCGCCAGGGCACGCACTTCATCCGCCACCACGGCAAAACCACGCCCGGCTTCACCGGCACGCGCCGCTTCAATCGCCGCGTTCAGCGCCAGCAGGTTGGTCTGATCGGCCAGACCCCGGATCACATCCAGCACCTTGCCGATGTCACGGGATTCATTGGCCAGATCGCCGATCAGGCTGGCGGTGCTCTGTACATCGGCACTCATGCGTTCGATCGCGCTGACCGTTTCCTGGACCAGGTCACGACCGTCGCCAGCCGAAGTGGTGGCGTTCTTCGAGGCTTCGGAGGTGCTCACCGCATTGCGGGCGACTTCTTCTACGGCGCTGGTCATTTCGTTGACCGCAGTGGCCGCTTGTTCGATCTCGTTGTTCTGCTGAGTCAGGCCACGCGCGCTTTCGTCGGTGACGCTATTCAGCTCTTCAGCCGCTGAAGCCAACTGAGTGGCCGAGCCGGAAATGCGTTGCAGGGTGTCCCGCAGTTTCGATTGCATCTTCGCCATCGCTGCCAGCAGACGTCCTGCCTCGTCTTCACCGTCAACGTGGATCGGCTGGGTCAGGTTGCCTTCGGCGATGGTTTCCGCAGCGTCCAGTGCTTTGGAAATCGGCTTGGTGATGCTGACGGTCAGCAGCCAGGCGAAGAGCAGGGTCAAGCCGCTGGCGATCACCAGCAGGGTGACCACCAGATCGAACGACATCGAATACTGATCTTTGGCGCCTTGATCGGTCTCGGCGATTTGCTGGGTGTTGATCTCCAGCAAGCGCGCCAGGGCGGTGTTTACCGCTTCAGAGTTGCTCAGCAGATCGCTGTTGAGCATCTGCCGCAATTCGTCGATCTGGTTGTTGCGCGACAGGGTTTTCATGCGGTCTTCGAGCTGACGGTATTGCGCCAGCAGTTGTACGTACTGATCGTACGCCGTACGTTCGTCGGGGCTTGAAATCAGCGGCTCGTAGGCACGCTGCGCCTCGGTGATCTGGCGGTTGCGCATATCGAAAAGCTCGATGGTTTTTTGCTGCACGTCCGGTTCGCGGTTGATCAGCAACCGATACGACAGCACTCGCAGACGCAGCGTCAGTTGAGTGAATTCATCGAGGGCCTTGATCGACGGCACGCTGGCCGTCGCGATGTCCTCGCCCGCTGAGCGGATTTTGCTCATCTGGTTCAGGGCGAAAACGCCCAGAATCAGCATCAGGCCGCCGATCAGGGCAAAGCCGGTAAACGCCCTTGGGGCGATATTCATATTGCGGAGGGACATGGGCGGATACCAAGAGAGGGCCGCATCCATGCGGGCTGAGACTGCGATATGGATGACTTATCGGTCATGCGACTAAAGTCTTGAGGCACTGTGCGTATTTGTCGCATAGGGACCGGGGCGACGAAGTGCAGGAACCAGATCGGCAGATCACAGTCTTTAAAACTCGCGAGAACGGTCGGCCACCAGGAAAATCAAGGCTTTGCGCCGGTTTAACCCTGGCATCCGTGATGACTTTTCTTTATCGTACGCGCCCTTTGAAAAACGCTTGGAAGATCAAAATGTTGGAAGCATCCCTCAGCCAATTGGAACAGCTCGTCAGCGACCTGGTGCAACAGAACCAGACACTCGCGCAAACCAACCAGACCCTGTCCACGGAACTGGCCCAGGCCAAGGATGAAAACGAAAGCCTGCAACTGAACCTGATGGAGCAGGAAGAAAAGCACGGCGCCACCGCTGCACGCATTCAAGCCCTGGTTGATCGCGTCAACGCAGGTCCTGTCAGCGCATGAACCACCATACAGCAGGGGTAAAAGTTGTCTCCATTCTCGGGGAGGACTATTCGATCAAGGCACCGGCCGGGGAAGAACAGACCCTGCTGGACGCGGCCATGATGCTCAAGGCAGCGCTGGATGACACCAAGCGCAAATACCCGACACTGATCGGTGACCGCTTGCTGGTGCTGGCGGCGATGAATCTGTGCTCGCAGCAGATTGAAATGAAGAAGCAGCACAAAGAAGAACTCGACCGTTACCAAGAGCAAGTCAGCGCCACGGTCGACACCATCGCCAAGACCATCAATCAGGGTTGATGGAGGTGCGCACAACCAAAGAATAGATTGTCGACTGGGTTGTATACAATCGGCACGGCTGTTGCATTGTTTCGGCCACTTATTCTTTGGGGGTGCTCCATGCAGTTGTGGCGACGCAGTATTCAATGGCAGCTGATTCTCAGCATGGGCACCGCCCTGCTGGTCAGCATCCTGATCGTGGTTGGCATTTATACCCTGGTGGTCAACCGCCTCGCCCAGAGCTATCTGGTCGAACAAGCGCTGCCGTCGAGCATTGAAGCGACGCGCAACGATATCGAGCGCATCCTCGTGCAACCGCTGACGGCGGCCAAAGATATCGCCAGCAATACGATGGTCCGCGACTGGCTCTCCTCAGGCGAAGACAGCAGCAAAACGGCTGGCTTCGCGCAGTATCTGGAAGGCATCCGCGCCGAACACAAGGCTTTTACCGCTTTGATCATCGGCACCGAATCCAATCACTACATCACCGAAAAAGGTCTGGATCGCACCCTCAGCCGTTCAAAACCGGCTGACGCGTGGTTCTATTCCTTTCTCGACAGCAATCAGCCGCGCACCCTGAACATCGACAACGACGGGGCGACCGGAGAGTTGGCGCTGTTCATTGATTTGAAGGTGGAGCAGGCCGGTAAGGTAGTCGGTGTGGCCGGGCTCGGTTTGAGTATGAAAGAGCTGTCGGAGCTGATTCACAACTTCAGCTTTGGTGAGCGCGGCAAGGTCTATCTGGTGCGTTCCGACGGTTTGATCCAGGTGCATCCCGAGGCGCAGTTCAGCGGCAAACGCACGCTGACGGAGCAGATTGGCGCCTCCGCTGCTCAAGCCGTCATGGGTCAAAAAAATGCTGTGAGCAGCAGCTTCCAAAGGGAGGGTGAAGACTTCCTCGCCTTCAGCCTGCCTCTGCGTGATCTGGGCTGGACCCTGGTGGCCGAAGTGCCGCAATCGCAGATCTACGCCGAAGCCCGTAAAGCGATGTGGATGAGCGGCGGTATCGGTCTGGCCGTAGCGCTGGTGTGCCTCGCTTTGGTGGTGTGGCTGGCGCAAGGGCTGGTGCGGCCGATTCGTCAGGTAACAGCGGCGCTGGTAGCGATTGGTAGCGGCGGTGGAGATTTGACCCACCGGTTAGATTCCAGCCGTGCCGATGAACTGGGCGACCTCGCTCGCGGCTTCAATCGTTTCCTCGACAGCCAGCGCGGGATGATCGGCGAAGTACTGACCACCAGCGAGCGTCTGCGCACGGCCGTGGGGCAAGTGGCGAAAGTGGTGGAGAACACCGCCGAACGTTCCGGCCGTCAGCAGGAAATGACCGACATGGTCGCAACTGCGGTTCACGAAATGGGCCTGACCGTGCAAGAAATTGCGCAGAACGCTGGTAACGCGGCACTCGCTTCGCAAACCGCGCGGGATGAAGCGATGCAGGCGCGGGAAGTGGTCGGCGGCTCGATCAAGCATATTGAAAGCATGTCCGATGAGATTGGCGTAGCGGCGGGTGCGGTCGGCGAGCTGGCGCATCAAGTGGCGTCGATTGATTCGGTGCTGGCGGTGATTCGCGGAGTTTCCGAGCAGACCAACCTGCTGGCACTTAATGCCGCCATCGAGGCGGCGCGCGCCGGTGATATGGGTCGCGGCTTTGCAGTTGTCGCCGATGAAGTGCGCACCTTGGCGCGCCGCACTCAGGCATCCACTGACGAAATCCAGCAAATGATCGGCAGCCTCAAGCAAGGCGCGGAAAACGCCGTGTCGTCTATGCGCACCGGTCAGGCGGCGACCGGTACCGGGGTTGAGTCGAGCCAGCGCACCGGGGCGTCGCTGACGGCGATTACCGGGCAGGTCGAGCGCATCAGTGACATGAACCATCAAGTGGCGACGGCGACCGAAGAGCAGTCGGCGGTGACGGAAGAGATCAATCGTAACGTGCAGGGGATTTCTGATTTGGCGCGGGCGACGGCTGGGGAGGTTCGGGCGTGTCGTGAGGATTGTCAGATGTTGCAGAGGTTGGCGGACGATCTGGCGCGGCAGATGGGTGGGTTCAAACTCAGCTGAGTGTTAAACCAGAAAAGCCCCTCACCCTAGCCCTCTCCCGGAGGGAGAGGGAACTGAATGTGGGATGCTTGAGAAGTACGCCGACCTGAAAGTGCTTTACCGAATCCATAATCGACACGGTTTTTCAGGTCGATGCGTAGACACCTCGGGTCGGCCCCCTCTCCCTCTGGGCGGTCCGAGGTTTCGGGAGGGCTGGGGTGAGGGTTGCGCTTCAGAACCACGCATCCTGCATCGCCAGGCACGTATCATCCCGCGCCTCCAGCAACGCCAGTTCATGGTGGCAACCCGGCACTTCCCACGTCAGAAAATACCGCGCTGCCTGCAACTTGCCCTTATAGAAGTCGGCATCCGCTGCATTCCCTTTGGCCAGCCCTTCCTCGGCTCGAATCGCCTGCTCCAGCCAGCGCCAGCCAATCACCGTGTGGCCGAACACCTTCAGGTACAGCGCCGAATTCGCCAGACTGCTATTGACCTTGCCCTGTGCCAGGTCGGTCAACAAACCGATGGTTACCGTTTGCAGGCGCGCGACCAGCTTTTCCAGTGGTTCACGCAGGGCGGTCAGCGATTCATACGCCGTCGCGCGTTCAGCGGTGGTGGCGATCAGTCGAATCAATTGCTTCAGTCCAGCGCCACCGTTCTGCGCCAATTTACGCCCGAGCAAGTCCAGCGATTGAATGCCATGGGTGCCTTCGTGAATCGGGTTCAAACGGTTGTCGCGGTAATACTGCTCGACCGGGTATTCGCGGGTGTAACCGTGGCCTCCAAGAATCTGGATCGCCAGTTCGTTGGCCTTGAGGCAGAACTCCGATGGCCAGGACTTGACGATCGGCGTCAGCAGATCCAGCAATTCGTGGGCCTGTTTACGCTCGGCTTCGGACTCAAGCGTCGTGGTGTCATCGAACAGGCGCGCTGCATACAAGCCGAGGTCAAATGCACCTTCGACGTAGGACTTTTGCGTCAACAGCATGCGTCGTACATCGGCGTGCTGAATGATCGCCACCGGCGCCGTCGTCGGATCTTTGCTGTCCGGAACGCGACCCTGTGGCCGTTCGCGGGCGTACTCCAGCGAATACAGGTAACCGGCATAACCGAGCATCACCGCCCCCATACCGACGCCGATCCGCGCTTCGTTCATCATCTGGAACATGTAGCTCAGGCCCTGATGCGGCTTACCCACCAGATAACCGACACATTCACCGTTATCGCCGAAGTTCAGTGCTGTGGAGGTGGTGCCGCGCCAGCCCATCTTGTGGAACAGCCCGGCCAGCAGCACGTCATTGCGTGGGCCGAGGCTGCCGTCATCGTTGACCAGAAACTTCGGCACGATGAACAGCGAAATGCCTTTAACGCCCGCAGGTGCGTCCGGCAGTTTGGCCAGGACCATGTGCACGATGTTTTCCGAGAGCGGGTGATCGCCGCCGGAGATGAAGATTTTGTTGCCCTTCAGGCGATAAGTGCCGTCGGACGCCGGCTCGGCGCGTGTACGAATATCCGACAGCGATGAACCTGCATGCGGTTCGGTCAGCGCCATGGTGCCGAAGAAGCGGCCATCGATCATGGGCTGCAGGAAGCGTTGTTTCTGTTCCTCAGTGCCAAAGCTCTCGATCAGGTTCGCCGCGCCCATGGTCAGGAACGGGTAGGACGTCGAAGCCGCGTTGGCCGACTGGAAATGCGCGAAGCAAGCTTGGGACAGCAGCGTCGGCAGTTGCATGCCGCCAGCATCGAAGCTGCGCGCAGCGTTGAGGAATCCGGCTTCAAGGAAGGCATCCACCGCCGGTTTCACTTCAGGAATCAGAATCGCCTGACCGTCTTCGTAGCGCGGCTCGTTCTCGTCGCCCTTGCGGTTGTGTGGCGCAAAGTACTTTTCGGCAATGTTGCGCGCGGTGCCGATGGCGGCGTCGAAGGTTTCGCGATTGTGCTCGGCAAAGCGCTCACGCCGGGTCAGGCCCTCGGCATCAAGGACTTCATACAGCTCGAAAGCCAGATTGCGGGAACTGAGCAGCGTTTCGGACATGGCGGCCTACCTGAAGTTGGGGTTGGGCCGAGTCTAGGCGTGCTGATAAAGGCTGAACAGGATGATTGATAAGCGTGATGTTGAAGCCGCGCGCAGACTTAACAAACACCACAAAACACTGTGGGAGCGAGCTTGCTCGCGAAGAGGCCGGCACATTCAACATTCACGTTGACTGGCAAACCGCTTTCGCGAGCAAGCTCGCTCCCACAGGGACTGTTGCTATGCCGGACACCCATGCAGGTGCCCGGTTTATCAGGTGTTAGCCGATAGTCATCAAGCTGGCATTACCCCCCGCCGCAGCGGTGTTAACGCTCAACGCCCGCTCAATCACCAGGCGCTCCAGCGCAATGTTGGTCTCGCCCTGGGACAAGCCCTGAACCCCAACGATCGCACCGGCACGCTTGGCAATCTGCTGGCAAACGCCGCGCAACTGGTCGGAATGGCCGTGATGCAGAACCGCATCAAACACCACCTCGTCTTTATTCCAGTCGGTAACCAGCTTGATCCGCGCCTGAATCTCCTTCGGCAGGCGTGCGAACAAGGCCTTGCTGATGTCGGACTCCGGCCATACCGCCGAACCGCCTACCGCCAGCACCGCCGCCAGTTGCGTCAGCAAATCACCTTCAACCTCGGCCAGGCACAACACGTGCTCACGCGGCAGGATGGCATAGCTGTTTTTCTCACCGGTCGGGCCGGCCAGCACGCGGGTGATGCCGCTCTGCGATTGCGCAGCGTACTGCACGCAAAGAGTGCTCAGGTCGGCAAACTTGTTGCTGTCGGCCCAGGCTTTCAGCGCGGTCAGCGGTTTGCTCATGGCGTCGCGCAGACGAACGTCCGGTGCCACGGCAGCATCACCGCGAGCGAAGGATTGTTCGATGGCATCAGTAGGGCGCGTCGACAGCAAGCGGTACAAGTACAGCGGGCCACCGGCTTTCGGACCGGTACCCGACAAGCCTTCGCCGCCGAATGGCTGCACGCCGACCACAGCGCCAACGATGTTGCGGTTGACGTAGACGTTACCGGCGTTGACGTTGTCGATCACCTTGGCGATGGTCTCGTCGATGCGCGTGTGTACGCCCAAAGTCAGGCCATAACCGGAAGCGTTGATCTGGCCGATCAGTTGATCGATCTCTTTGCGCTTGTAGCGAACCACGTGCAGCACCGGGCCGAAGATCTCGCGTTGCAGTTCGTCGAAGCTTTCCAGTTCGATCAGGGTCGGCATGACGAAGGTGCCGCGTTTGACTTCTTCGGTGTCGGCGATAGCGACCTGATACACGTTGCGACCTTTATCGCGCATGCCCTGGATGTGCTTGTCGATGCCCGCCTTGGCTTCGGCGTCGATCACCGGGCCGATGTCCACGGACAGGCGCTCTGGGTTGCCGAGACGGCTTTCCGCCATGGCACCTTTGAGCATCTCGATGACGCGATCGGCGGAATCTTCCTGCAGGCACAGTACGCGCAGCGCCGAGCAACGCTGACCGGCGCTGTCGAAGGCCGACGAAACTACGTCGATCACGACTTGTTCGGTCAGAGCCGAGGAGTCGACGATCATCGCGTTCTGGCCACCGGTTTCGGCGATCAGCGGAATCGGACGGCCCTGGTTGTCGAGGCGACCGGCAATGTTGCGTTGCAGCAGGCGCGCGACTTCGGTGGAACCGGTGAACATCACGCCTTTGACGCGCTCATCGCCGACCAGACCGGCGCCGACGGTTTCACCGCGACCCGGCAGCAGTTGCACCACGCCTTCCGGGATGCCGGCCTCAAGCATCAGGCGAACAGCCTGAGCCGCCACCAGTGGGGTTTGTTCGGCCGGTTTGGCCAGTACCGGGTTACCGGCAGCCAGTGCAGCAGCGACCTGGCCGCTGAAGATTGCCAGCGGGAAGTTCCACGGGCTGATGCACACCACCGGACCCAGTGGGCGGTGGGCGTCATTACTGAAATCGTTGCGAGCCTGCACCGCGTAATAACGCAGGAAGTCGACCGCTTCGCGGACTTCGGCGATGGCGTTGGCGTAGGTCTTGCCGGCTTCACGAGCCAACAGGCCCATCAGTGGCTGAATCTCGCCTTCCATCAAGTCAGCGGCACGTTCCAGAATCGCCGCACGTTCGGCCGGCGGGGTAGCCTGCCAGATCGGTGCGGCGTTCAGTGCGCATTGGATGGCGTTGTCGACGTCTTCAACCGTGGCTTCTTGAACATGACCGACCACATCACGGTGATCAGCCGGGTTCAGAACCGCTGCCGGCGTTTCGTTGCTGGAAGCGCAACCGAGCATCGGCGCGGCTTTCCAGTCATTGTGCGCAGTGGCGAGCAAGGCGCAGGACAATGAGGCCAGACGATGTTCGTTGGCCATGTCGATGCCGCTGGAGTTGGCACGCTCGGCACCATACAGATCACGCGGCAGCGGAATGCGCGGGTGCGGCAGGCCGAAACCACCTTCCACGGTCGCCATCTGCTCGATCTGCGCCACCGGATCGGCCACCAGTTCCTGAATCGAAATCGACTGGTCGGCGATGCGGTTGACGAACGAGGTGTTCGCGCCGTTTTCCAGCAAGCGACGTACGAGGTACGCCAGAAGGGTTTCGTGAGTACCGACCGGTGCGTACACGCGGCACGGACGGTTCAGCTTGCCTTCGGAAACTTTGCCGACAACCTGCTCGTAGAGCGGTTCGCCCATGCCGTGCAGGCACTGGAATTCGTACTGGCCCGGGTAATAGTTCTGACCGGCAATGTGGTAAATCGCCGACAGGGTGTGGGCGTTGTGCGTGGCGAACTGCGGGTAGATGACTTCCGGCACCGACAGCAGTTTGCGTGCGCAAGCGATGTAGGAAACGTCGGTGTACACCTTGCGGGTGTAGACCGGATAGCCTTCCAGACCTTCGACCTGGGCGCGCTTGATTTCGCTGTCCCAGTACGCGCCTTTTACCAGGCGGATCATCAGGCGATGACGGCTGCGACGGGCCAGATCGATCACGTAGTCGATCACGTACGGGCAGCGTTTCTGGTAAGCCTGGATGACGAAACCAATGCCGTTCCAGCCAGTCAGTTGCGGCTCGAAGCACAGGCGCTCAAGCAGATCCAGCGACAGTTCGAGACGGTCGGCTTCTTCGGCGTCGATGTTCAGGCCGATGTCGTATTGCTTGGCCAGCAAGGTCAGCGACAGCAGGCGCGGGTACAGCTCGTCCATCACGCGCTCGTACTGTGCACGGCTGTAACGCGGGTGCAGTGCCGACAACTTGATGGAGATGCCCGGGCCTTCATAAATCCCACGGCCGTGGGACGCTTTGCCGATCGAGTGAATGGCTTGTTCGTACGACGCCAGGTACTTCTGCGCGTCGTGTTCGGTGAGGGCCGCTTCACCGAGCATGTCGTAGGAATAACGGAAGCCCTTGGCTTCGAACTTGCTCGCGTTGGCCAGCGCTTCGGCGATGGTTTCGCCGGTGACGAACTGCTCGCCCATCAGGCGCATGGCCATGTCGACGCCCTTGCGGATCATCGGCTCGCCGCTCTTGCCGATGATGCGGCTCAGCGAAGAGGTCAGGCCAGCTTCGTTGTGCGTAGACACCAGTTTGCCGGTCAACAGCAGGCCCCAAGTGGCGGCGTTGACGAACAGCGACGGGCTGTTGCCCAAATGCGGGTGCCAGTTACCGGTGCTGATCTTGTCGCGGATCAGTGCATCGCGAGTGCCTTTGTCCGGGATACGCAGCAGCGCTTCGGCCAGACACATCAGCGCTACGCCTTCCTGGGACGACAGGGAAAATTCCTGCAGCAGACCTTGAACAATGCCTGCACGACCGCCGGCACTTTTCTGGTTACGCAGTTTTTCCGCGATAGAAGCGGCGAGTTTGTTGGTGGCTTCTGCCATCGGCGCTGGCAGGCGAGCCTGCTCGATCAGCATCGGCACCACTTCCGGCTCAGGGCGACGGTAAGCGGCAGTGATCGAAGCACGCAGTACGGATTGCGGCAGGATGCTTTCGGCGAATTCAAGGAAGCACTGGTGGGCGTGATCGGTGTGCACTTCGCCCGCCTCATCGGCGTCCTTGGCGGTCAAACCGTTCAGCTCGGTCAGGGTTGCACCACCCTCGAGTTTTTCCAGGTAATTGAAAATTGCCTGTTTGATCAGCCAGTGCGGCGTGCGATCAATCGAGGTTGCGGCGGCCTTCAGGCGTTCGCGGGTCGGGTCATCGAGTTTGACCCCAAGGGTGGTGGTAGCCATATTTTTATCCTCATGGTTGCCACAGTTGCGTGGCATCAGCTGGCGGCAAGATTAGCCGTGCGCCGAAAGAGGTGCAACCGGGTGCAACCCTTTTTTTGTCGGAATAATAGGCAACTCGTCAGGAATTATTTTCTGGTACGAAAGTGCTGCTCCTGCTTGGTGCTTTTGCTTCTAGCAAAGGGTTATGACTGCCACAAAAGGGAGCAAAAACGGGGTGATTGTCGATAAATCCGACTAGGTGCAACTAATTCTCACGAAACTGGTTGCACCTTATTTGATTTGTTGCATAGCATTCGCGCCCTAGGTGCAACCGGGAATAACCCGGTGTACCGGCTGATGGCTTTCCTGGGGAAACATCAGTCCTAAATGCGCGGGATCCCGGATCGTCTGCCAAACGTCGTCGTTTGCGTGCGGTTCACCACCGCCGCTACATAAAAACAAAGCCAGGGCGTAACTCAATGAGCGTAAGCAATCCAACCCTGATCACGTTCGTGATCTACATCGCAGCAATGGTGCTGATCGGCTTGATAGCCTATCGCTCCACCAACAACCTTTCTGACTATATCCTCGGCGGTCGAAGCCTCGGCAGCGTCGTCACCGCGCTGTCCGCCGGTGCTTCCGATATGAGCGGCTGGTTGTTGATGGGCCTGCCGGGCGCCATCTATATGTCGGGTCTGTCTGAAAGCTGGATCGCCATCGGTCTGGTCATCGGTGCCTACCTGAACTGGCTGTTCGTTGCCGGCCGTCTGCGCGTGCAGACCGAGCACAATGGCGACGCCCTGACCCTGCCGGACTACTTTGCCAGCCGTTTCGAAGACAAAAGCGGCCTGCTGCGGATCATCTCGGCGATCGTGATTCTGGTGTTCTTCACCATCTACTGCGCTTCCGGCATTGTGGCCGGTGCCCGTCTGTTCGAAAGCACCTTCGGCATGTCCTACGAGACCGCGCTGTGGGCCGGTGCTGCGGCGACAATTGCCTACACCTTTATCGGCGGTTTCCTGGCAGTGAGCTGGACCGACACCGTACAAGCCACTCTGATGATTTTCGCGCTGATCCTTACGCCAATCATCGTGCTGCTGGCCACCGGTGGTGTCGACACCACGTTCCTGGCCATCGAAGCGCAAGATCCAAGCAACTTCGACATGCTCAAAGGCACCACTTTCATTGGCATCATTTCGCTGATGGGCTGGGGTCTGGGCTACTTCGGCCAACCGCATATCCTCGCGCGTTTCATGGCGGCGGATTCGGTGAAATCGATCGCCAAGGCGCGTCGCATTTCCATGACCTGGATGATCCTGTGCCTGGGCGGCACCGTGGCGGTGGGCTTCTTCGGTATCGCGTATTTCTCGGCACACCCGGAAGTGGCCGGCCCCGTGACCGAGAACCCTGAGCGCGTGTTCATCGAACTGGCAAAGATCCTCTTCAATCCGTGGGTGGCCGGTGTCCTGCTGTCGGCGATTCTGGCTGCCGTCATGAGCACCCTGAGCTGCCAGTTACTGGTGTGCTCGAGCGCCCTGACTGAAGATTTCTACAAAGCCTTCCTGCGCAAATCCGCCTCCCAGGTTGAGCTGGTCTGGGTCGGCCGCGCCATGGTGCTGTTGGTGGCACTGATCGCGATCGCTCTGGCCGCCAACCCGGAAAACCGCGTACTGGGCCTGGTGTCCTACGCATGGGCCGGTTTCGGTGCTGCGTTCGGTCCGGTTGTGCTGATTTCGGTTATCTGGAAAGGCATGACTCGCGACGGCGCACTGGCCGGTATTCTGGTCGGCGCGATCACCGTGGTGGTCTGGAAGCATTTCGAACTGCTGGGTCTGTACGAAATCATCCCGGGCTTCATCTTCGCCAGCCTGGCCATCTACATCGTCAGCACGATGGGCGAGCCGACCAGAGGCATGGTGCAGCGCTTCGACGCGGCGGAAAAAGATTTCCACCTGAACAAGTGATTGTTCTGAGCTGAGGCTCACCGGAAAACGGCCCGTTTCCTATAGGAGGCGGGCCGTTTTTTTGTGCCTGTAATTTCTCTGATTCACCGCGATCCCCTGTAGGAGTGAGCCTGCTCGCGATAGCGGTTCATCAGTAACGAAAATGTTGACTGTCACACTGCTATCGCGAGCAGGCTCACTCCTACAAGGTTCGGCGGTGGTTTTGGAGACTTGTCTGTAGTTGAAGGCGCCGCTTTTTGCAGGGTTTTTCGTCAATGAAAGTAGGGCAAATCTGATTTTCCCGTCACCCATTCATCACCCCTTGCCCCTCATGCAGAATCGCCCGCCCTTCATTCTGCAGAGAGACATCGGATGTTCGCGCCTGCCAATCAACCGCGTTTCACGTTGACCCTCGAAGGCGCCCAACATGACCTCAAGGTCCTTGAGTTCACGGGCAAGGAAGCCATCAGCCAACCCTTTCGTTTCGAGCTGGAACTGGTCAGTGAACGGCCGGACCTGGACCTCGAAAGCCTGCTGCACTGTCAGGCGTTTCTGAGCTTTGATGCGGACGGTTCCGGCGTCCACGGTCAGATTTATCAGGTCGGGCAGGGCGATTCCGGGAAACGTCTGACGCGTTATCACATCAGCCTGGTCCCGCGTCTGACCTACCTCGGCCAGCGGATCAATCAGCGGATCTTCCAGCATCTGACGGTGCCGCAAATTGTCGCGCGAGTGCTCAAGGATCATTCGATCCTGCGTGATGCTTTTGAATTTCGCCTCGGCAGCGATTACCCGGTGCGTGAGTATTGCGTGCAGTACGCCGAGAGTGACCTGGCCTTTATCCAGCGCCTGTGTGCCGAAGTCGGCATTCATTACCATTTTCAACACAGCCCCCAGGGTCACCTGTTGGTGTTCGGCGATGATCAGACCGTGTTCCCGCGTCTGGCCGAGTCGACGGTGTATTTGCCGGGCAGTGGCATGTCTGCTGGTGCGCCGGCGATTCAGCGTTTCAATGTGCGCGTGGAAACCCGTACCAGCGTGGTCACCCGGCGCGACTACAACTTCGAAAAGCCGCGGCTGCAGTTGCAAAGCCGTATCGACGGCGAGCAGCGCCCGGTGCTGGAGGACTATCACTTCCCCGGTCAATTCAATGATCGGGAAACCGGCAAGCACCTGGCCCAGCGGGCACTTGAGCGACATGTCGCCGATTACCGTCAGGCTGAAGGCGTCAGCGACGAATCCGCATTGGTTTGCGGACATTTCCTGCAACTGACCGAGCATCCGCGCCACGACTGGAATGACCTCTGGTTGCTGACCGCCATCGAGCATCATGGCCGCCAGCCGCAGGTGCTGGAGGAATCGGTGACCAGCGATGGCGAGGGATTTCAGGGTTACCGTAATAGCTTTGTCACCACACCGTGGGACGTGTTCTTCCGCCCGGCGCTGGGGCCGGAAAAACCACGCATGCTCGGCTATCAACCGGCGGTCGTGACCGGGCCGAAAGACAAGGAAATCCACTGCGACGAGTACGGCCGGGTCAAGGTGCAACTGGCCTGGGATCGCGACGGCGAATTGAACGAGCATTCCAGTTGCTGGCTGCGCGTTGCTACTAATTGGGCGCACGACCTTTACGGCAGTGTGCTGATTCCGCGAGTCGGCATGGAAGTGCTGGTCGGCTTCATCGATGCCGACGCCGACAAGCCTTTGGTCGTGGGCTGCCTGCCCAACGCCGCGACGCCGATTCCGCTGGACCTGCCGGCGGACAAGACTCGTAGCATTTTTCGTAGTCAGAGCAGCCCCGGCGGTGGCGGCTACAACGAACTGCGCATTGAGGATAAGAAAGGCGCTGAGGAAATCTATCTGCGCGCCCAGCGTAACTGGACGCAGCATGTGTTGAACGATCAACAGGTGCAGGTTGATAACCAGCGCAGCATCGTCGTCACCGGCACCGCCCGCCACGAGTTGAAGGCTGATGAGCAGCGCATCACCCACGGGCAGCGCCAGACCGAAGTGAAGCAGGACGATCATCTGAGCGTGACCGGCGACCGTCATGTTCGCG
Source organism: Pseudomonas sp. P4_D7 (assembly GCF_056401755.1). NCBI lineage: Bacteria > Pseudomonadati > Pseudomonadota > Gammaproteobacteria > Pseudomonadales > Pseudomonadaceae > Pseudomonas > Pseudomonas sp. P4_D7. Next base: position 210,821 of record NZ_JBFUIR010000002.1, read on the forward strand.
TGAGTAATCAGGCGATCAGCGCCAGTGGGCAATTCCACGTCAGCGCCGGTCAGCAAGTGGTCATCGACGGCGGCGCGAGTGCGACGATTCAGGCGGGCGGGCAGTGGATCAACATCGGTCCCGGCGGGATTTTCAGCAGCGTGCCGATTGTTGTGGGCGGTGCGCCGATGGCGGCGATGAGTGCCGCGCCGGTTGTACCGGGATTGCCGGAGAAACTCGCCGCCGCGCCGGCTGCCATGCTCACCGCTGCACAAATCATGAGTTTTAAAGGTGATGCGCCATTCTGCGAAGAGTGTGAGCGTTGCAAGGACGGTCTCTGTGCAGCCTGATTCCCTTTTGCCTGTTGATTGGCTGGCGCGTGAACCGTTGAGCGCATCCGAGCAATTGTTCGCGGTGTTCAGCAATGCCAGCGAGGCAAAGCCGTTCAAGGCTTGGTCAGAAGCGGCCAGTCCGATCTGGGCCGGGACGATCTATGCCGAGTGGGATGCGGTGATGCCTTACGTGGGAATTGTCGCTGCTGACAGTGAGTTTCTGCATTGGGTCGCCACTACCGAGTCGCGGGATTGGGGATGGCTGGCGGTGTCTTCGGCGAGTCTTGAAGAGGTGGCGGCGCACTTTCGCAGCCTCACCCAAGTGTGGATGCCGGGCGGCAAAACGGTGTTTTTTCGTTTCTGGGACGGGCGGTTTCTATTGCCGGTTCTGCAGGCCAATGAAGTGGATACGGCGCAGCTGTTTCCGCTGATCGGGCGTTGTTTGATTAATGGTCAGGCGCTGGAAATTGGTGGCAGGGCGCAGGTTTCGGGGCGGGCATTGCCGTGGTGGCAGGTGCCGGAGTCAGTGCTGGCGCAGCAGGGTAATGACGTGCAAACGGCCAATGCGTTGCAGTGGTTGAGCGAAGAATATCCGGTTCTTTTCGAGGCCTTTCCCGAGGCGGTTTTGCGTTGCAAGGTGAGGCGGTTTTTTCAGGTTTCAATGTCGGAAGATTCGTCGCAATCGGCGTTGCTGGCGTTTTTGCTGGCAGAGTCGGAGTGAGTTTTCGGGGCGAAGGTCTCAGACGATTCCTTCGAGTTGCGGCGGTTTTCATGAACTGGTGGGCGGTGGGTTGCAGGGATAGTCTTTTCGTTGTCACTGCGAGAGTGGTGACAGGGCGTAGGACCCCTGTGAAATTCACCGCGCACCAGCGCTGTCGTTTGATTGCGGCACTTAATACGTGTCCGTAGCATCGTTTGCGGCAGCTGTGCGCGGGAACGCTTCGGCGTGACTGAGTTTGGTGGGTTTCTCAGTTTCCTACTCTCGCGTACGGCTGCCACCTATACCCGTAGGAAGGTCACTTGGCAGCCTCTCTAAACCTATTGAGGTAAAACTGAAATGACTATGCTTAAACCCTATCCACCCTACGAAAAGATCATCCCCCATCCCGACAACCGCTTCATGGCGCTGACCGGCAATTGCAGCGACATGCCGACGCTGTTCATCGACACCCACGTGCCCCTCGACATCCTCATGGACGCCGCCAACCATCGCCTGCGCGCCGTGATCCAGGTGCTGGAAAACATGTGCATGCGCGGCTCGGTCGAATGCGACTCCGTCATCCTCAGCGACTTCGCCCAGCTCTGCGTGATTCCTTTGCGCGACGGCTGTGATGTGCTGGATGTCATCGGCAGGCGCCTGCGCGGCATGCCCGCCTGAAAAAGGTCAAAAGATCGCAGCCTGCGGCAGCTCCTACACGAGATTGGTGCTCACTCTGTTGGAGCTGCCGAAGGCTGCGATCCTTTGACTTTGATGGATGGAATGTACGCATCCTGCGTTTTGATAAAGCGGCTGAACGCCTCGGAGTTGTAGACCTTCAGGCACGCAAGGAACACTACTTTTTCATTCGAGTATTTGCTGTTTGAAGGTGTCTCTTCGTAAGCCGTTAATACGTAGTTTCGAGTTTCTTTATAGGGGTCGTGCAGCACCTGCAGTGTGTCTTCATTTTGCAGGATGGAATGCATGCCTTTGCCCATGAACGAATAGGCATTGGCGGACAATGCGATGTCTTTTTCCAGCGCGGAGTGTTCGTTGAATGGCTTCAGAATGCAGTGGCTCAGGCCGTAGTTCTTTAGTGTCTCGCGTGCCTGTTCAATGTGAGTTTCGTCGGCAAGGGCGAGGTATGGGCTAAGCAGGCTGAATAAGCAGATGATCAGATATCGCATGAGTTTTTGACTTCCTGTCGTTCATGGCTAGCCAGTTTAACGCCATAAAAGCAAAGCCCCTCACCCTAACCCTCTCCCAGAGGGAGAGGGGACTGACCGAGTTGTCTGGGTGATGTACGCCGACCTGCGACTTCAGCGGTGAACTTCGCTTGGTCAAGCCTGGAGGGTGGTGTTCTTTCTGGGGACTGACCGAGTTGTCTGGGTGATGTACGCCGACCTGCGACTTCAGCGGTGAACTTCGCTTGGCCGAGCCTGGATGGAGGTGTTGTTTCGGGGGACTGACCGAGTTGTCTGGGCGGTTTACGCCGACTTGCGACTTCTGCACTGATCTTCGCTTGGACAAACCTGAGATCACGCTGATCTTTCAGGTCGGTGTAACTCGCAAGATCACCACCGTCAGTCCCCTCTCCCTCGGGGAGAGGGCTAGGGTGAGGGAAAGGCTTTTGTCCGCTCGGCTGCGAACCCCTGACTTGCCGCCCGGTAAAAGGTAAACTTTGCGCCCTTCGCAGGAGCAGCCATGAATTATCGTCACGCCTTCCATGCCGGCAATCACGCCGATGTGTTCAAACACCTGACCTTGACCCGCCTCATCGCCTTGATGTCGCGCAAGGAGCAGCCGTTTGCCTATCTCGACACGCACGCCGGCATCGGTCTGTATGACTTGCAGGGCGATCAGGCCAACCGTACCGGTGAGTACCTGGAAGGCATCGCGCGCTTATGGGATCAACCGGATCTGCCGGCGCTGACCGCCGACTACATGAAGGTGCTGCATGATATGAACCCGGACGGCCAGTTGCGCTATTACCCGGGTTCGCCGGAGCTGGCGCGGCGCCTGACCCGCCCGCAGGACCGGGTGATGCTCAACGAGAAGCACCCGGAAGACGGCGTGCTGCTCAAGGACAACATGGCCGGCGATCGTCGGGTCAAGGTTCATCTCGGCGAAGGCTGGCACGTCGCTCGTGCGATGTTGCCGGTTCAGGAAAAACGCGCGGTGATGTTGATTGATCCGCCGTTCGAGCAGCTCGACGAGATGCAGCGTTGTGCGGCGTCGTTGAAAGAGGCGATTGGCCGTATGCGCCAAACCGTAGCGGCGATATGGTATCCGGTGAAGGATCAGCGTGCGTTGCGCCGTTTCTATCAGGATCTGGCTGGCACCGGTGCGCCGAAGTTGCTGCGTGTGGAGCTGCTGGTGCATCCGCTGGATACGCCGAACAGCCTGAACGGTTCGGGCATGGCGATTGCCAATCCGCCGTGGGGGCTGGAGGAGGAATTGCGTGAGCTGCTGCCGTGGTTGTCGAAGAAGCTGGGGCAGACTCAGGGTGGGTGGCAGATGGATTGGTTGATTGCCGAGAGCTGATCACTGACTGATCGTTCCCACGCTCCGCGTGGGAATGCAGCCCGGGACGCTCCGCGTCCCAACAGCGGACGCAGAGCGTCCATTGAGGCATTCCCACGCAGAGCGTGGGAACGATCAGTCGGTGGGGTCAGTTACCCGCCAAGCTCGGTGGCATGCACACGCCGGTGCCGCCGATCCCGCAATAACCCTCAGGATTCTTCGCCAGATACTGCTGGTGATACGCCTCGGCGAAGTACACGGTCGGCGCCTGTTCGATCTCGGTGCTGATTTCGCCCAGACCCGCCTTCGACAGTTCCGCCTGATACACCGCTTTGCTTTTCAGCGCCGCGTCCAGATGCTCAGGCGAGGTCGCGTAGATCACCGAGCGGTACTGCGTGCCGATGTCATTGCCTTGGCGCATGCCCTGCGTCGGGTTGTGCAGTTCCCAGAACATCGCCAGCAGCTCTTCGTAGCTGACCTTGGCCTTGTCATACACCACCAGCACCACTTCAGCGTGGCCGGTCAGGCCCGAGCAGACTTCTTCGTAGGTCGGATTCGGCGTGAAACCGCCGGCATAACCGACGACCGTGCTGACCACGCCTTCACGCTGCCAGAAGCGGCGCTCGGCGCCCCAGAAGCAGCCCAGACCGAAGATCGCAAAGTCGACGTCCTGGAAAAACGGGCCAAGCAGCGGGGTTTCTTCAAACACGAAGTGCTTTTCAGGCAGGGTCATCGCGGTTTCGCGGCCGGGCAGAGCTTGTTCTTTAGTCGGGAGCACGTTCTTGTTCACCAGAATTTCCGAGCGCAGAACCATGATCGTTCCTCTCAGTCAGGTTGGATGTGAAAAGTCAGACCGCCAGTGTGCCGAATGATGCCCGACTTCGCACTCTCCAAATGTGGGGGCGACGGTGCGACGATTCGACTTGCTCGCGAAAGCGGTGGGTCAGGCAATGTTGATGTTGACTGACACTCCGTCTTCGCGAGCAGGCTCGCTCCCACAGGGGAGTGTCTTCTAGAGGAACAGCTTGTGGTGATCAGAGGCAGAGCGGACCGCGCGGGTAGCGTTTCAGCGCTTGGATGAGTTCTGCGCCCGGAATCGGCCGGTCGAACAGGTAACCCTGTCCGACATCGCAACGGTGGCGGCGTAGGAACGCCAGTTGTTCGGCGGTCTCGATGCCTTCGGCCACAACCTTGAGTTTCAGGTTGTGCGCCATGGCGATCACCGCCGAGGTGATTTCCATGTCGTCCTGGTTGTCGGGAATTTCGTGGATGAAGCTGCGATCGATCTTGATGATGTCGATCGGGAATTTCTTCAAATAACTCAGCGATGAATACCCGGTGCCGAAGTCGTCCATGGCTAGCGTCAACCCAAGGCGCTTGAGCTGGTCGAGTTGCAAGTGCGTGTCTTCGGTGGCTTCCAGCAGCAGGCCTTCGGTCAGCTCCAGCTCGAGCAGATTGGCCGGCAGCGCTTCTTCCTTGAGGATGTTGGCGATCGAGGCGACCAGATCCGGGTCGGAGAACTGTTTCGGCGACAGGTTGATCGCCACTTGCAGATTGCCCATGCCGGCGGCAGTCAACGCCTTGCTCATGCGGCAGGCCTGACGGGCGATCCACTTGCCGATCGGAATGATCAGGCCAGTTTCTTCGGCGACGCTGATGAACTGGTCCGGGCGAATCATGCCGCGTTCCGGGTGGTTCCAGCGCAGCAGCGCTTCCATGCCCAGCAGACGCCCGCTGCGCAGGCACAGCTTGGGCTGGTAGAACACGTCCAGCTCGTTCTGGGTCAGGGCTCGGCGCAGGTTGTTTTCGACGAACAGTTTGTAGCTGGCCTCGGCGTTCAGTGCTTCGGTGAAGACTTGCACCTGATGTTTACCGTTGGCCTTGGCTTTGTGCAGCGCCAGGCCGGCGTTACGCATCAGCGTTTGCGGATCGCGACCGTGTAGCGGCGCGCAGGCCAGGCCGACCGAACCGGTGACGCTGATCAACTGGTTGTCGACGAACATCGGCTTGTCGAGGGTCGCCAGCAATTGGTTGGCGATCTGCTGACCGGTCGCCAGGTCGGTGTCGTCGAGCAGCACGGCAAACTCGTTACTGGCGAACCGCGCGAGGCTGCCACTTGGGCTCAGGCTGTTGCGCAGACGCCGGGCCAGACTGATCAGCAGCTTGTCGCCGGTCTGGTGACCGAGGCTGTCGTTGATCCGCTTGAAATTGTCGATGTCGACCAGCAACAGGCTGATCGGCGTATCGCTATCGCGGGCGAAGCGTTCGTCCAGATTGCGGATAAACGCCGGCCGGTTGCCGAGGTTGGTCAGGTTGTCGGTGTAGGCCAGTCGTTCGATGCGCTGCTGCGCCAGTTTGGTCTGGGTGATGTCTTCGTAGATGCCGATGTAATGCGTCAGCTCACGGTTGTCACCGTAGACTTTGGAGATCGACAGCTGACCCCAGTACGGTTCGAGGTTCTTGCGGCGGCTTTTGAATTCGCCCTGCCAACTGTTGCTCTTGGCCAGCGCCGAGGGCGCGTCGAACAACAGTTCACTGAGGTTTTCCAGCGCCGGCAGCTCGGACAGACGCTGGCCGTGGACTTCTTCGGTGGTGTATTGGGTGATCGCGGTGAAGCTCGGGTTGACGTACTCGACCACGCCGTCGCAATTGACCAGCAAAAACGCGTTGGCGCTTTGCTCGACTGCACGCTGGAACAGGTGCAGGGCGCTGGTGGCAGTGCGGCGGTTGTGGTTGTTGATGACTTGCGCGAACTGGTCAGCCAGCTCGCCGGCAAAGGCGATTTCATCGGACTGCCAGGCGCGGGTGACGCCGGTCTGTTCCAGGCACAGCACGCCGACCACTTGCCCGTCGACGCGAATACTGGCGTCGAGCATGGCGTTGACGTCGCGCGGGCGCAGGGCTTCGGCCATCTCCCGGGTACGCGGGTCGCGCATCGCGTTGTGCGCATCGATGGCGCGACTGCCGTGCAGGGCGTCCATGTAATCCGGGAAGCTACTGATGTCGATCACGTCCGGAAGGATGTATTCCTGGGTCGCGCGGTGGTACGCGGAGATCGGCACCAGATGCTGGCCTTCGAGGTTCCACAAGCTGGCGCAGTCGATTTCATAGATATCGCAGGCGCAGCGGGTGATCAGCTCGGCGGCTTCCTGCAACGAGTTGTGCGTGCTGTAGCGCTGGCGCGCGAGCAGCAGAATCAGGTCCTGCTGGGCGCGCACGCGTTCCAGGTGCTGCAGTTGTTCCTGCTGCGCGCGTTGATTGAGTTCAAGGGCGATTTGCAGGCGTGAATTCTGGGTTTCGAGGTCGACGCAGGGCACCTGCGGCACTTCGTCGAACACATCATCGACCGCCAATAGATAGCCGCGCAGCAGATGACGATTGTGCTGTTTATACGCTTCGCCCAATTCGAGGATGTTCAGCTTGCCTGCGGCGGTGTGCAGGGTATAGCGCACCAGATAATGCGGGCTGTCGCGCAGTTGCTGCTGGATCGCGTCGTGCAGTTGATAGCGCGCTTCGGGTTCCATCAGGCTGGCGTAGGGTGAACCGACCAGGGCGCAAAGCTCAACGGCCGGCTGACCGAACTGGCGTTCACAGTTGGGATCGAGAAACAGCATCGCCCAACTGGCTTCATTCAAGCGCTCGAAACGCAGCATGCCGAGCCGCGAGGGCACAGGCAACTGCGTCACTACCTCGGCCGCCATACGGCTGGCGGCATCGGGTTGGCTCTTCATGAAGGGAACTCGCTTGGAAATATGCTGAACGCGCCGGGCTCTCGCCCTCTTTACTGTTGCCTGCGGCAAGGTTGCATCATTGCGGCACTGACTGACAAGAGACATGAAGGCCAAGTGCTATAAGAATATGTCGGCTGCGTCGGGCATTTCTCCAGCACGTCGTTGAAAAGAGTAAAAGATCGCAGCCTTGGGCAGTGTCTACAGGGGAATGCGCCCTCTGTAGGCGCTGTCGAAGGCTGCGATCTTTAAGGCTTAGCGCAGCTTTATGGCGATCGACTGCAGCCGTTTTCCATCCCGATCATGGTAATTGACCACAAGCTGATCAGCCTCGACCACCAAATGGGCGAAATTGTCTTCACTCACCACCGTGCTGGTCAGTTCATGCCGATAATCGCCCGCCGCCGTGCGCACCAGCGGCTGATCCAGGATGAACGTGGACGCTTTGGCATATGGCAGCAGTTTGCTGTTGCACAGCGGTGAGGACACCACCGTGTGGATTTCGAAGTCCGGGTCTTCGCTGTGTGTCAAACGAGCCGTCAGCGAGCCATGCACGTCCCCGGAAATGAACACGACATTCTTGATTCGCCGGGTGCGGATGGTTTCCAGCAGGCGCAGACGTTGTTCGGGAAAGGCTTTCCAGGCGTCATCGCCGTGGCGTTTGCGATCGGGATAGAACATCACGCTGGTGACCACGAACTTGACCCGCGCTGTGCTGTGGCTCAGCCATTTGACCAGGGCCTGTTCCTGTGCCTCGTCGAGGATGCGTCGGTCATCGGCTGACAAGTTGCGGCGGGTGCGACTATCGGTGACAAACCATTCGATATCGCCGTCGCTGAATTGATACCAGTAATGCTCAAGTGTCGAGTGATCTATTTCACCGTTACTTGTCAGCGGATGTACCGGGCTATGACTGGCCTGATACAACTCATAGGCAGCCATTGCGTTACGGTACAAGTCGCCGTCGGACTTGCTGGCATTGGCAGGCCAGTTATCTTCGATTTCGTGATCATCGAGAATCATGTAAGTCGACGTGCCAGACATCAACCGTTGAATGTTGGGTTGGGAAAACGCGGCGCGGTACTTGTTGAGAATGTCTTTGTATTCGCGATCCGGTGCGACCAGGTTCAAGTCGTCCACATAAATTTGATCGCCTGTCATCAATACCGCGCTGATCGGGGGTTGCATGCCCTCGATGAGCTGATTGATGGATGCAAAGATCCGGTCACCCAGTTGCGGCAGGGAGGCAATGCCAGCAGTCATGCGCAAGTAGCGGCAGGAGCCGACGATGTAGGCTCTGGGGTGCAGGGCTTTGCTGGAGCGGGTGCGCAGGCGATAGATTTCCCGTGGCCATTGCAACGGCAACTCGGCAACGCTGTCTGGCGTATGTACCGGATTCATCGGGCTGAACCAGCCGGTCTGATATTCATATTCGGTGTCGGCACTCAAGTTGTTGAGGGCGAACACATGTGACATGTCGCGTAATTCACTCAGTTGCGCAAAGTTACCTTTGGACCAATGTTTTGTGCTGGAAGCGCGATAACGAATCCCGGCAAATACCGGCGAGTTGTTCTGACGATCGCCACGCATGAAGATGCGCACATGATCAGTTGTAACGTGGCCGGTAATTGGGCCGATAGTTGGTTTTAACATGTCGATTCCATTCGAATTAACTTGAATTAACAGGGTTTCACTAAGTTTTCTTAGTTGAATTTGTTGCGCCTAGGTTAGTTGCGTATCGAATAAAAAAGATCGGTGCCAAGTCGACCGGAGTTGTGGCCGATGTCAGCGCGACGTGTGGGAAAAAGACGAGGGAGGTGATTCTTCAGGCAAAAAAAAGCCCCGCCAAACTGACGGGGTTGAGGTACGAGCGTGTGGCGCTCGAAAGGGTGCAGCAATCGGCCCTCCGTTGCCGGAGGGCCGATCGAGTTACAGCAGGATCGTGCGGATGTCCGCCAGCAGGCTGCCCAGACGCTGGGTGAAGCGTGCGGCAGCGGCACCGTTGATCACACGGTGATCGTAGGACAGCGACAGCGGCAGCATCAGTTTCGGCTGGAAGGCTTTGCCGTCCCAGACTGGCTGGATGGTTGCCTTGGAAACACCGAGGATCGCCACTTCCGGCGCGTTGACGATCGGCGTGAAGCCGGTGCCGCCAATGTGGCCAAGACTGGAAATGGTGAAGCAGGCGCCCTGCATGTCGTCAGCAGTCAGCTTCTTGTCGCGGGCTTTGGCGGCCAGCGCAGCGGCTTCGGCTGCCAGTTGCAACAGGCTCTTCTGGTCGACGTTCTTGATCACCGGTACCAGCAGGCCATCCGGGGTGTCGACGGCGAAGCCGATGTTCACGTATTTCTTGCGAATGATCGCTTTGCCGCTTGGCGCCAGCGAACTGTTGAAGTCCGGCAGCTCCTTGAGCATGTGCGCGCACGACTTGAGCAGCAGCGGCAGGATGGTCAGCTTGACGCCGGCCTTCTCTGCAACGGCTTTCTGCGCCACGCGGAAGGCTTCCAGCTCGGTGATATCAGCCGAATCGAACTGAGTCACGTGCGGGATGTTCAGCCAGCTGCGGTGCAGGCTCGACGCGCCGATCTGCATCAGGCGAGTCATCGGCACTTCTTCGATTTCGCCGAAACGGCTGAAGTCGACGACCGGAATCGGCGGGATGCCCRCGCCACCGGTTGCGCCCGCTGCAGCGGCCGGTGCTTCCTTGGCCTTCTGCATCATCGCTTTGACGTAAACCTGCACGTCTTCTTTCAAGATACGACCGTGCGGGCCGCTGGCGCCGACAGCGTTCAGTTCGACGCCGAACTCACGGGCCAGTTGACGCACGGCTGGGCCGGCGTGAACTTTCGCGCCCGGCTTGGCCGGTGCGGCGGCTGGAGCGGCAGCAGCAGGTGCAGCAGCCGGAGCAGCAGCGGCAGGTGCCGGAGCGCTCGGAGCAGCAGCGGCGGCAGCTGGAGCCGGGGCAGCAGCAGGGGCCGCGCCTTTGACTTTCAGCTTCAGAATCAGGTCGCCAGTACCGACTTCGTCATCCAGCTTGATGGAAACGCTTTCCACCACGCCAGCGGCAGGCGATGGGATTTCCATGCTCGCTTTGTCGGATTCCAGGGTGATCAGCGACTGGTCGGCTTCAACGCTGTCGCCAGCCTTGACCAACACTTCGATGATCTTGGCTTTGCCAGCCGAGCCGATGTCCGGAACGTGGATGTCCTGAACGCTGTCAGCCACCGGTGCTGCTGGCGCGGCTGCCGGAGCAGGCGCAGCGGCAGCGGCCGGTGCAGCAGCCTGGGCCGGAGCGGCAGCCGCAGGGGCCGCAGCACCTGCCACTTCCAGATCCAGAATCAGGTCGCCAGTGCCGACTTCGTCGTTGAGCTTGACGCTGATGGCTTTAACCACGCCAGCGGCAGGCGACGGGATTTCCATGCTCGCCTTGTCGGATTCCAGAGTGATCAAAGATTGATCAGCTTCGACGGTGTCGCCGACCTTGACCTGAATCTCGATGATCTGTGCCTTGCCCGAAGAGCCGATGTCCGGCACGTGCACTTGCTGAACCGAAGCGGCAGCAGGGGCAGCAGTTGGCGCAGCGGCAGCAGGCGCGGCAGCCGGTTTGGCCTCCGCTTTTGCGGCCGGCGCAGCGGCAGGAGCAGGGGCCGCTTCAGCGGCGCCCTCGACTTCCAGCTCAAGCAGTTCGTCGCCTTCTTTCAGACGGTCGCCCAGCTTCACTTTCAGGCTCTTGATGACGCCGGCTTTCGGGGCCGGCACTTCCATGCTGGCCTTGTCCGATTCCAGGGTCAGGATGCTCTGGTCGGCTTCGATACGGTCGCCGACCTTCACAAACAGTTCAATTACTTCACCTTCACCGCTGCCGATGTCAGGTACGCGAATGAGTTCGCTCACAAAATGTCTCCTCAGCAGTCCAGTGGGTTGCGTTTTTCCGGGTCGATGCCGAACTTGACGATGGCCTCAGCCACGACTTTAGGTTCGATATCACCACGGTCAGCCAGTGCTTCCAGGGCTGCCAACACCACGAAATGACGGTCAACTTCGAAGAAATGACGCAGTTTCTTGCGGCTGTCGCTGCGGCCGAAACCATCGGTGCCCAGGACTTTGAATTCCTTGGACGGTACCCACTGACGGATCTGCTCGGCGAACAGTTTCATGTAGTCGGTAGAGGCGATGACCGGACCTTTACGGCCGTTCAGACACTCTTCGACGTAGCTCAGCTTAGGCTTCTGGCCAGGCTTGAGACGGTTGCTGCGCTCGACAGCGAGGCCGTCGCGACGCAGTTCGTTGAAGCTGGTAACGCTCCAGACGTCGGCGCCAACGTTGAACTCTTCACGCAGGATCTTCGCCGCTTCACGGACTTCACGCAGGATGGTGCCGGAGCCCATCAGCTGAACGTGGTGCGCCGCATCGCGGGTGTCTTCTTCGAGCAGGTACATGCCTTTCTTGATGCCTTCTTCGGCACCGGCCGGCATGGCTGGCTGCTGGTACGACTCGTTCATCACGGTGATGTAGTAGAAGATGTCCTGTTGCTCTTCGGTCATCTTCTTCATGCCGTCCTGAATGATCACCGCCAGCTCGTAGCCGTAGGTTGGATCGTAGGTGCGGCAGTTCGGGATGGTTGCAGCCAACAGGTGGCTGTGACCGTCTTCGTGTTGCAGGCCTTCACCGTTCAGGGTGGTCCGGCCGGCGGTGCCGCCGATCAGGAAGCCACGGGTACGGCTGTCGCCGGCAGCCCAGGCCAGGTCGCCAATACGCTGGAAGCCGAACATCGAGTAGAAGATGTAGAACGGCAGCATCGGCTGGTTGTGGCTGGAGTACGAAGTACCGGCAGCGATGAAGGAGCTCATGGCGCCTGCTTCGTTGATGCCTTCTTCAAGGATCTGACCTTTCTGGTCTTCCTTGTAGAACATCACCTGGTCTTTATCGACTGGCTCGTAGAGCTGGCCGACGGACGAGTAGATGCCGAGCTGACGGAACATGCCTTCCATACCGAAGGTACGGGCTTCGTCCGGGATGATCGGAACGATGCGCGGGCCGATTTCCTTGTCCTTGACCAGTTGCGCGAGGATCCGCACGAAAGCCATGGTGGTGGAAATTTCACGGTCGCCGGAACCATCGAGGATGGCCTTGAGGGTGTCCAAGTCCGGCGTCGGTACGCTGAAGCTTTGTGCGCGGCGCTGAGGCACGAAACCGCCCAGTGCAGTGCGACGCTCACTGAGGTAGCGGGCTTCGGCGCTGTTTGGCTCTGGCTTGAAGAACGGCAGGTTCTCCAGCTCTTCGTCCTTGACCGGGATGTCGAAACGATCGCGGAACAACTTCAGGCTGTCGACATCGACTTTCTTGGTGTTGTGCGCAGTGTTCTTCGCTTCGCCGGCACCGGTGCCATAACCCTTGATGGTCTTGGCGAGGATAACGGTTGGTTGTTCTTTGTGGTTGACCGCTTCGTGGTAAGCCGCATAGACCTTGTACGGGTCGTGGCCGCCACGGTTGAGTTTCCAGATCTCGTCGTCGGACAGATCAGCAACCATCGCCTTGAGTTCTGGCGTGTTGAAGAAGTGTTCACGGACGAACGCGCCGTCTTTGGCTTTGTAGTTCTGGTACTCGCCGTCGATGACTTCGTCCATGCGACGTTGCAGGATGCCGTCGACGTCTTTGGCCAGCAGTGGGTCCCAGAAACGGCCCCAGATGACTTTGGTCACGTTCCACTGAGCACCGCGGAACACGCCTTCGAGTTCCTGGATGATCTTGCCGTTGCCGCGAACCGGGCCGTCGAGGCGCTGCAGGTTGCAGTTGATGACGAAGATCAGGTTGTCCAGCTTCTCGCGGCCGGCCAGGGAGATCGCGCCCAGGGATTCCGGCTCGTCGCACTCGCCGTCGCCCAGGAAGCACCAGACTTTCTGTTTGCCCGGCTGGATGAAACCGCGGTGTTCCAGGTACTTCATGAAGCGTGCCTGGTAGATCGCTTGAATTGGACCCAGACCCATCGATACGGTCGGGAACTGCCAGAAGTCAGGCATCAGCCAAGGGTGCGGGTAGGACGACAGGCCCTGACCGTCGACTTCCTGGCGGAAGTTGTTCATCTGGTCTTCGGTGATGCGGCCTTCCATGAACGCACGGGCGTAAACGCCTGGCGAAGTGTGGCCCTGGAAGTAGATCAGGTCGCCGCCGTGTTCGTCGGTCGGGGCCTGGAAGAAGTAGTTGAAGCCGATGTCATACAGGGTCGCACTGGAAGCGAAGCTGGAGATGTGACCACCCAGGTCAGAATCTTTCAGGTTCGTACGCATTACCATGGCCATCGCGTTCCAGCGTACCAGCGAGCGAATGCGGCGTTCCATGAACAGGTCGCCAGGCATGCGTGCTTCGTGGGTTACCGGGATGGTGTTGCGGTAAGGCGTGGTGATGGCGTAAGGGAGCTGCGAGCCGCTGCGGGTCGCGAGTTCGCCCATACGGGTCATCAGATAGTGAGCACGGTCTTCGCCTTCTTTGTCGAGAACCGATTCCAGGGCGTCCAGCCATTCCTGGGTTTCGACGGGATCGAGGTCTTGCATGGCTTGCTCCAGGGCGGAAAGGCTTCCAGAATCGGTTGCCTGAGTTTGCGACTGGCCTTGTGGGCAGACGATTTAAAATTCTTGGATTGCCGATAGGTTGTTCCGGCGGCGTGTAGTTTTACTACAAATCTTCCGGCATTTCAGCCTTTCGAATGTATAGACGAGTAGTAAAACTACAGAAGAATGGCTTGTGGCCTCCGGCTGCGTTGTGAGAATAATCGTTAAGGTTGGTCTTTTACCATCCGAAAAAGGTGAAACTTTGATGTTCGCTGCCAACGATAAAGAAATTTCAGCTATTTCTAACTTTTGTTCGACAGTCTTCCGGGTAGCGGCTTTTCACCAATCACTACAAGCGGCCATTTACACGCCGATCAAGGATAGACCATGACCCTGCCCGTGCTTGCCGAACTGCCCGCCATTCTCCTGCCGTTGGTCACTCGATCGGAGCAGTCGTTCCGTACGGCCGTCGCCGCGCTGGAAGACGATCACGGCCTGGCGAACTGGACGCCAGAGCGCTGGGCGCAATTCGCCCGCGTCACCGCCGCCAGCGAATTCGTCATTGAACAGAGCGTTCGTGACCCTTTGATGTTGCTCACACTGGTGCAGTCCGGCGAACTCGACCGGGCCTTCGCGCCGGGTGAATTGTGTGCGCAGATTGCCGCTGCGGTGAACGCTGCCCAGAATGAAGATGAACTCGGTCGCGCCCTGCGCCGCCAGCGCGCCCGTCATCAAGTGCGGATCATCTGGCGCGATCTCACCCGCCAGGCCGATCTGGTACAGAGCTGCCGGGATCTCTCGGACATGGCCGACGCCACCATCGACCAGGCCTATCAATGGTTGTACAGCCGCCATTGCGAGCAGTTCGGCACGCCGACCGGCCGCCGCAGCGGTGAGCCGCAGCAAATGGTCATCCTTGGCATGGGCAAGCTCGGCGCCGTTGAGTTGAACCTGTCTTCGGACATCGATCTGATCTTCGCTTACCCCGAGGGCGGCGAGACCGTTGGCGTGAAGCGTTCGCTGGATAATCAGGAATTCTTCATTCGTCTCGGCCAGCGCTTGATCAAGGCGCTGGATCCGATGACCGTCGACGGCTTCGTTTTCCGCGTCGACATGCGCCTGCGCCCTTACGGTTCATCCGGCGCGCTGGTGCTGAGCTTCAATGCGCTGGAGCAGTATTACCAGGATCAGGGCCGGGACTGGGAACGCTACGCGATGATCAAGGCGCGGGTGGTGGCCGGCGATCAGGTGGCGGGTGCGCAGTTGCTCGACATGCTGCGGCCGTTCGTTTACCGCCGTTATCTGGACTTCTCGGCGATCGAAGCGCTGCGCACCATGAAGCAGTTGATCCAGCAGGAAGTACGGCGCAAGGGCATGGCCGACAACATCAAGCTCGGCTCAGGCGGCATCCGCGAGGTCGAGTTCATCGCGCAGGCTTTTCAGTTGATCCATGGTGGCCGCGATCTGAGCCTGCAACAGCGTCCTCTATTAAAGGTGCTGAGCACGCTGGAAGGGCAGGGTTATCTGCCGCCAGCGGTGATCAGCGAATTGCGCGAGGGCTACGAATTTCTGCGTTACACCGAACACGCCATTCAGGCGATCGCCGACCGCCAGACCCAGATGCTGCCGGATGGCGCGCAGGATCAAGCGCGCATTGCGTTTATGCTCGGTTTTGCCGATTGGGACGCCTTCCACGAGAAGTTGATGTTCTGGCGCGGCCGCGTGGCCTGGCACTTCGCCCAGGTGATTGCCGATCCCGACGAGGATGAAAACGCCGAAAGTGAAGTGGTGGTCGGCGGTGAATGGCTGCCGCTGTGGGAAGAGGCGCAAGACGAAGAGGCGGCGTGCCGGCAGTTGGAGGAGGGCGGCTTTGCTGATGCCAGCAAAGCTCTGAAAGCGCTGGCCGGATTGCGCAGCAGCCCGCAATTGCGCGCGATGCAGCGGTTGGGGCGTGAGCGTCTGGATGCCTTTATTCCGCGTCTGCTCGCACAGGCTGTGGAGCACGCCAACCCGGATCTGGTGCTTGAGCGGGTATTGCCGCTGGTGGAGGCGGTGGCCCGGCGTTCGGCGTATCTGGTCTTGCTGACGGAAAACCCCGGTGCACTGCGGCGCTTGCTGACGTTGTGCGCCGCGAGCCCGTGGATCGCTGAGCAAATTACGCGTTTCCCGCTGCTGCTTGATGAATTGCTGAACGAAGGTCGTTTGTTCAAGCCGCCCTTGGCGCCGGAACTGGCGGCTGAATTGCGCGAGCGCCTGACGCGGATTCCCGAAGACGACCTCGAACAACAAATGGAAGCCTTGCGCCATTTCAAATTGGCGCACCGCTTGCGCGTGGCGGCGTCGGAAATCGCCGGCAGCCTGCCGCTGATGAAAGTCAGCGATTACCTGACCTGGCTGGCCGAGGCGATTCTCGAGCAAGTGCTGGCCCTGGCCTGGCGCCAGACCGTGGCCAAGTACGGCACGCCGCTGCGCACCGACGGCACCTTGTGCGATCCCGGCTTCATCATTGTCGGTTATGGCAAAGTCGGCGGCCTGGAACTGGGGCATGGTTCGGATCTGGACCTGGTGTTTATCCACGACGGCGATCCGCAGGCGGAAACCGACGGGCCGAAGTCGATTGATGGCGCGCAGTTCTTCACGCGCCTGGGGCAGCGGATCATTCACCTGCTGACGGCGCAGACCAACTCCGGTCAGCTCTATGAAGTGGACATGCGTCTGCGGCCATCCGGTGCTTCGGGGCTGTTGGTCAGTTCGCTGGGGGCGTTTGCGCGCTATCAGGAAAATGAAGCCTGGACCTGGGAACATCAGGCGTTGGTGCGGGCGCGGGTGCTGGTCGGCAGTCAGGATGTCGGCCGGGCGTTCGAGAGCGTCCGCGCGCAGGTCTTGGGCAAGGCGCGCGATCTGGCCAAGTTGCAACAGGAAGTCAGTGAGATGCGCGCGAAGATGCGCGATAACCTCGGCACCAAGAGCACCGCGGCCGGTACGGCGGCAAATGCCTTCGACGCCACAGCGCCCTTCGACCTCAAGCAGGACGCCGGAGGTATCGTCGATATTGAATTTATGGTGCAATACGCGGCTCTGGCGTGGTCGCAAAGCCACCCGCCATTGCTGCGCTGGACCGATAACATCCGCATTCTGGAAGAGCTGGAACACGAAGGGCTGATGCCTGCCGAAGATGCCAGCCTGTTGCGCGAGGCCTATAAAGCCTACCGCTCCGCCGCTCACCGGCAGGCGTTGCAGAAGGACGCCGGGGTGATATCGGGCGATCAGTTTGCCGAAGAACGGCGGCAGGTTTTGCGGATATGGAAAGAGATGGGGCTAAGCTGAAACCGGTTTGTGCAGCACCCAATACCCTGTGGGAGCGAGCTTGCTCGCGAAGACGGAGTGTCAGACGACACCGATGTCGGATGTGCTGGCCCCTTCGCGAGCAAGCTCGCTCCCACAGTGGATCTACAGTGTCTGTAGATCTGAAGCAGGACGAAAAAACCATGTGGGAGCGAGCCTGCTCGCGATAGCGGAGTGACAGTCGACAGTCATGTTGAAGGTAATGACCCATCGCAAGCAGTGCCGCTCCCTCAGTGATTCTCGAGGCGGGGAGGCGTAAATGCCTCCCCGGTTCGTTTTTGGAAACCACATGAATATTCTGATCGTTGGGCCCAGTTGGGTCGGTGACATGGTGATGGCACAGACACTGTTTCAGTGTCTCAAACAGCGCCATCCGCAATGCGAAATCGACGTCCTGGCCCCTGAGTGGAGCCGGCCGATCTTGGAACGCATGCCCGAAGTGCGCAAGGCCTTGAGCTTCCCGCTCGGCCACGGTGCGCTGGAATTGGCGACGCGTCGGCGCATCGGCAAATCCCTGCGTGGTCAGTACGATCAGGCGATCCTGCTGCCCAACTCGCTGAAGTCGGCGCTGGTGCCGTTTTTCGCCGGCATTCCGAAACGCACCGGCTGGCGCGGCGAATTCCGCTACGGCCTGCTCAACGATGTGCGCACCCTCGACAAACAACGCTATCCGTTGATGATCGAGCGGTTCATGGCTTTGGCCTATGAGCCGAACGCCGAGCTGCCGAAGCCTTATCCGCGCCCAAGCCTGCAAATCGACCCGGTCACTCGCGAAGCAGCGTTGGCCAAGTTCGGCCTGACCCTCGACCGCCCGGTGTTGGCCCTGTGCCCTGGCGCCGAGTTTGGCGAGTCCAAGCGCTGGCCGTCCGAGCACTACGCCAAAGTCGCCGAAGCGCGCATTCGTGAAGGCTGGCAGGTGTGGCTGTTCGGTTCGAAGAACGATCATGCGGTCGGTGAAGATATCCGCGCTCGACTGATTCCTGGCCTGCGTGAAGAATCTGTCAACCTCAGCGGCGGCACTTCGCTGGCCGAGGCCATCGACCTGATGTCCTGCGCCGACGCGGTGGTCTCCAACGACTCCGGCCTGATGCACGTTGCCGCTGCGCTGAACCGTCCACTGGTGGCGGTCTACGGTTCGACTTCGCCGGGTTTTACCCCGCCGCTGGCCGAGCATGTCGAAGTGGTTCGTCTGGGCCTCGATTGCAGCCCCTGCTTCGACCGCACCTGCCGTTTCGGTCATTACAACTGCCTGCGCCAGCTGATGCCGGATGCGGTCAACGATGCCTTGCAGAAGTTGCAGGGCTCTGTGGTCGAGGTTCATTAAGTTGCGGGTACTGCTGATCAAGACTTCATCGCTGGGTGACGTGATTCATGCGTTGCCGGCGCTGACCGACGCCGCCCGGGCCATCCCTGGGATCAAGTTCGACTGGGTGGTGGAAGAAGGCTTTGCCGAGATCCCGACCTGGCACCCGGCCGTTGGCAAAGTGATTCCGGTGGCGATCCGTCGCTGGCGCAAAAACCTCTGGAAAACCATCACCAGCGGCGAGTGGAAACGCTTCAAACAAAGTGTGCGCGCCAATAAATACGACTTGGTGATCGACGCTCAAGGCCTGCTGAAAAGCGCCTGGCTGACCCGTTACGTCAAAGCGCCGGTGGCCGGTCTCGATAAAGGTTCGGCGCGCGAGCCGATGGCTTCGCGTTTCTATGATCGCAAACTGGCTGTGGCCCGCGGTCAGCACGCCGTCGAGCGCGTGCGCCAACTGTTCGCCATCGCTCTCGGCTACGACTTGCCGAAAGGCTTGGGTGATTACGGCCTCAACGTCGAGCGTTTGGTCGAACTGCCGCGCAAAAATGCCTTTGTGGTGTTCCTGCATGGCACCACCTGGGACACCAAACACTGGCCGGAAAGTTACTGGCGTGAACTGACCGAGCGCGTCGGCTACCTCGGCGTCGGTGTCAAACTGCCGTGGGGCAACCCGCAGGAAAAGGCCCGCGCCGAACGCATCGCCGCCGGTTTCAAACACGCCGAAGTGCTGCCGAAGCTCAATCTGGCCGGCGTCGGCAAAGTCCTCGCCGGTGCGCAAGCCTGCGTCGCGGTGGACACCGGTCTCGGCCACTTGGCCGCCGCGCTGGACGTGCCGACCATCTCGCTGTTCGGCCCGACCAACCCAGGCCTGACCGGCGCTTACGGCAAGCTGCAGATTCACCTGGCCAGCGACTTCCCGTGCGCGCCATGCCTGCAAAAGAAATGTACCTATCAACCGACCGCGCAGGATGCCCGTCAGTTTGACCTGAAGCGTGAACAGCCGCTGTGCTTCACGCGTCTGAACCCCGAGCGTGTCGCCAGCCGACTGAGCACGTTGTTAATGGCTGAGGAGCTGCGCTGATGCAATTGGCATTCGTCCTGTACAAATATTTCCCGTTCGGTGGCTTGCAGCGCGACTTCATGCGCATCGCCCTTGAATGCCAGAAGCGCGGTCACCAGATTCGCGTCTACACGCTGATCTGGGAAGGCGACGTGCCGCCCGGTTTCGAAGTGCTGGTGGCGCCGGTCAAAGCGTTCTTCAATCACCGTCGCAACGAAAAGCTCAGCGCATGGATGGAAGCGGATCTGGCCAAGCGCCCGGTTGATCGCCTGATCGGTTTCAACAAGATGCCGGGGCTGGACGTTTATTACGCCGCCGACGGCTGCTTCGAAGACAAGGCGCAGAACCTGCGCAACTCTTTGTACCGTCGCTGGGGCCGTTATCGCCACTTCGCCGAGTACGAGCGCGCGGTGTTCGCCAAGGACGCGAAGACCGAAGTGCTGATGATTTCCGAAGTGCAGCAGCCGTTGTTCATCAAGCATTACGACACGCCGCTGGAGCGTTTCCACCTGCTGCCACCGGGCATTGCCCAGGATCGTCGCCGCCCGGCGGATGCCGCTGAAATTCGCGCCGGGTTCCGCGCTGAATTCAATCTCAAGGACGACGAACTGCTGCTGGTGCAGATCGGCTCCGGCTTCAAGACCAAAGGCGTCGATCGCAGCCTGAAAGCGCTGGCTGCATTGCCTGCCGAACTGAAGAAACGCACCCGGCTGTTTGTAATCGGCCAGGATGACCCCAAATTATTCCAAATGCAGAGCGCAACCTTGGGGCTGGGCGATAACGTAACGTTCCTCAAGGGCCGCAGCGATATTCCGCGTTTCCTGCTCGGTGCCGATCTGTTGATCCACCCGGCGTACAACGAAAACACCGGCACCGTACTGCTTGAAGCGCTGGTCGCCGGTTTGCCGGTGCTGGTCAGCGCGGTCTGCGGTTACGCCCATTACATTGCCGAGGCGGATGCCGGGCGAGTGCTGGACGAACCGTTCGATCAGGCGCAACTGACGCAATACTTGACTGAAATGTTGCATGACGACGCTGCACGGGCGGCCTGGAGCCGCAATGGTCTGGCCTTCGCCGAGACGGCCGACCTCTACAGCATGCCGCAGCACGCGGCCGATGTGATTCTGGCGGAGCACGCTTAAATGAAGTTGATGCTGGCTGAACCGTTCAAAAGCCTGTGGGCCGGCCGCGACCCGTTCGCTGAAGTCGAAGGCTTGCAGGGCGAGGTATACCGCGAGCTGGAAGCGCGCCGGACGCTGCGCACGGAAGTCGACGGCAACGGATTTTTCGTGAAAATCCACCGAGGTATCGGCTGGGGCGAGATCTTCAAGAATCTGCTGACCGCCAAGCTGCCGGTTCTCGGCGCGGGCCAGGAGTGGCAAGCCATTCAGCGTCTGCAGGAAGTCGGCGTGCCGACCATGACTGCCGTGGCTTACGGTGAGAAGGGCAGTAACCCGGCAGATCAGCACTCGTTTATCGTCACCGAAGAACTGGCGCCGACCATCAGCCTCGAAGACTTCAGCATCGATTGGGTCAAGCAGCCACCCGAGCCGAAACTCAAGCGCGCGCTGATCGCCGAAGTCGCACGCATGACCGGCATGATGCACCGCGCTGGCGTCAACCATCGTGACTGCTATATCTGCCACTTCCTGCTGCACACTGATAAACCGGTGACGCCAGACGACTTCAAACTCTCAGTGATCGACCTGCACCGTGCCCAGACCCGCACGAAAATCACGCAGCGCTGGCGCAATAAAGATCTGGCCGCGTTGTACTTTTCCGCGCTGGACATCGGCCTGACCCGCCGCGACAAACTGCGTTTCCTCAAAGGCTATTTCCAGCAACCGCTGCGCCAGATCCTGGCTGAAGAAGCGCCGTTGCTGAGCTGGCTGGAAGGCAAGGCCAACAAACTCTACGCGCGTAAACAGCGTTACGGGGATGCGCTCTGATGGCGGGTTGGACTCTCGAGCCGCAATACAGCGAGCTCGCCGAAGACTTCGGCAGTCTCGAAGCGGTATTTGCGTTGCAGGGCGAACGTCTGACCCGTGATCCGCTGTCGGAAGTGATTCGCGTGCAGCGCAACGGTGTCAATTATTACGTCAAACGCTATGTCGGCGCTGGTAAAGGCTTGCGCCGTTACCTCGGCAAGCCGCGGGTGAAGATGGAATGGCAGAACCTCAAGCGCTTCGCCAAGTGGGGCATTCCCACCGCTGAAGTGGTGGCCTGGGGCCTGGAACGACGTGGCGCGGCGTATGATCGTGGCGCGATGATCACCCGTGAACTGCCCGACACCGAAGACCTTTCGGCGCTCGCCGAGCGCAAGGATCCGAAACTCAAGGATCGCGCCTGGGTTGACGGCGTCAGTCGGCAATTGGCCGGCTATACCCGGACGATGCATGATCACCGATTTACCCATAACGATCTGAAATGGCGCAACCTGTTGATCGATGATCAGGCGCGGATATTTCTGATCGATTGCCCTAACGGCGAGTTCTGGCGCGGCTTCTGGCTCAAGTATCGGATCACCAAGGATCTGGCCTGTCTCGATAAACTCGCCAAATACCACCTGTCCAATACCCAACGCCTGCGCTTCTATAAGCAGTACCGCCAGTGCGATCGGCTTGATAGCGCCGACAAGAAACGGATTCGGCACGTGGTGAGATTTTTCGAGGGACGCGAATGACTGATTTTCTCGCCGCTGAAGACCGCGCACTGCTTGAGCGCCATGGTCTCGGCACTTTTGACGCGCTTTGGGCGAAGCAGCTTGAGGCCGTGGACGAACCCAATACCGCCCGTGGCGGTTGGAGCAGCGTCTTCCGTTTGGATCTTGAAGGGCAGGGTTATTACCTCAAGCGCCAGAGCAACTACCTGACGCGGACCTTGCACGCGCCTTTCGGCGAGCCAAGCTTTGCCCGCGAGTTTCGCAATATCAGTCGCTATCGCAAGCTCGGTATCCCGGCGCTGCAAGCGGCGTTTTTCGGTGAGCGTAAGGTCAACGGCGAAGTCCGTGCCATTCTGCTGACTCGGGCACTCGATGGCTGGAGTGATCTGGAATCGCTGTTGCAGCGTTGGGCGCAGCTCAGTGCTGCACAGCATTCAGCCATCCTCAAGGCTTGTGGATTGCTGGCTCGGCATCTGCACGGTGTGCGTCAGGTGCACGGCTGCTTCTATCCCAAGCATATTTTTCTGCGGGCAACCGGTGACGGGTATCAGGCGCAATTGATCGACCTGGAAAAGACCCGACCGTTGTTGTTTGGCATGCGCGACCGGATCAAGGATCTGGAGCCGCTGCAACGCCGCGCGCCGGAATGGAACGAGGCACAACTGCGTGAGTTGCTGGCGGCTTATCTCGATCAGTCGACCGATAGCACGCTGCTCGACAGCTGGCTCGCCCGGCTGACTGCGCGCCGCAGTCACAAGGAGACGCGCTGATGCAATTGTCCGAGCTGGCCGCTGTCGGGCGAGCCCCGCAACTGCCTCTGACGGTGACGCTGGCCGATGCCGCCGGCAGTGCTGATCTGCAATTGCTGAGTCTGCTGCGGGTGTTGCCGGGACAGCGTTACGTTGGTGCTGGTGTCTGGCGCGGGCGTCCGGTGCTGGCCAAATTGCTGGTCGGCGGCAAAGCTGCCCGGCATTTTCAGCGCGAGCTGGAAGGCGTGCGCTTGCTGGCTGCGCAAAGCCTGACCACGCCGATGCTACTGGCCGATGGTTTGCAAAATGGCGAAGGTGGCTGGTTGCTGTTCGATTTCCTTGAGGGTGCCGAAAGCCTTGGCGATGCCTGGGCGAAAGTCGAGTCGCTGCCGGTGTTGGCCGATGAACAATCGGCGGTGCTGGCCGAGGCGCTGGGCGCTATCGGCCAATTGCACGGCAAAGGGCTTTGGCAGGAAGACCTGCACCTGGACAATCTGCTGCGCCACGGCGGCCAGTTGTACCTGATTGACGGTGCCGGGATTTGCGCAGAAACCGCCGGCCAGCCGTTGTCGCGACAAAAAGTCCTGGAAAATCTCGGGGTGTTTTTCGCCCAGTTACCCAAGGCGCTGGAACCGTTCACTGAAGAACTGCTGGTGTATTACCTGTTGAGCAACAGCGAGCATGCGTTGCCGCTGGAGGCCTTGCAGAAACAGATCGACAAAGTGCGGCGCTGGCGTTTGAAAGACTTCCTGATCAAGGTCGGTCGCGAGTGCACGCTGTTCAGTGTGCAGCGTGGAGCGTTCGCTCTGCGCGCAATCCGCCGCGAAGAAGAGTCAGCCATGCTGCCGGTGCTGGCGCAGGCCGATGCGTTGCTTGATCAGGGGCACCTGTACAAGACCGGTGGTGCGGCGAGCGTTGGCAAGGTTCAGGCCGGTGCGCGCACGCTGGTGATCAAGCGCTACAACATCAAGGGCTTTGCGCATTGGCTCAAGCGTTTCTGGCGGCCAAGTCGGGCCTGGCATTCGTGGCGCGAAGGCAATCGCCTGGCGTTTCTCGGCATCGCCACACCCAAACCGCTGGCGGTGCTGGAACAGCGCTTTTTGTGGCTGCGCAGCCGTGCGTATCTGGTGACCGAGTTCCTGCCGGGGCCGGATATCATCGAGCGCTTTGCGCCGTACGTTGAAAGTGGTGAAGCGCCGGAAGCGGAGTTGCAGGCGCTGGATCAGTTGTTCGCCAGATTGATTGACGAGCGGATCAGTCATGGCGACTTCAAGGGACATAATCTGTTCTGGCAGCAGGATCGCTGGGCGCTGATCGATCTGGACTCGATGTGCCAGCATGGATCTGTCGGCAGTTTCGCGCCGGCCTATGCCCGTGACCGTGCGCGATTCATGCGCAACTGGCCCGAAAGCAGCGCGCTGTATCAGATTATTGATCTGCGTTTGCCGAAAGACATTTCCAGCGTGGCCTGAGACAAACCAGCAGTAGAGGACAAGATTCAGCGACTTGTCCTACAGCTTCTCCAGAAGCCATGAACTGTGCCCTGTTCAGTCCCGATGCTAATTTGCCCAACGACCTTGGAGGGCGAATTTTGACCATTAAACAGGCTGCAACGCTGGGTGTATTTTCATGGATTCTGGCTGGCTGTGGCAGCGCCATGACTGTCTTGCAGGACGATGCCGACGTGGCGCGGGACATGCGCAAACAAAAAACCTATTGCCAGTCCATTCCGCGGATTTACAGCGGTCTGGCCTTCGATTTCTGCGTGTTGAACGCGCCGCCGGATCCCAGCGGTTTTCTGGTGCCATTCGTGTTGCTGGATCTGCCATTGTCGGGAGTATTCGATACAGTAGCGTTGCCCTATACGGTTTATCGTCAGCTCACCGACGGCAATCTTGGTATTTACTGGCGCAAGGGCAGTTATTGAGTAGCAGGGTAAGGTTTCTCCAGACCATTCACCCAGAGGGCAATCGCACAGGGTAATTCCCTACTCGTTTACGCTATAATCCCGCCCTTTAGCTGTCACTCGCCCTGTGCGAGGGCACATCAATTTTCAAGGCGCATCGCGCCTGCACGCAGACTAAAGAGGCTAGACCCCTGTGGCATTGACGATTCTTGGCCTGTCCGGCGCCCTTAGCCATGACCCTTCAGCAGCCTTGTACATCGACGGCAAGCTGGTGGCGGCGGCTGAAGAAGAGCGCTTCGTACGCGATAAGCATGCAAAGAACCGCATGCCCTACGAATCGGCGAAGTTCTGTCTTGAGCAGGCCGGCATCAAGCCGTCCGACGTTGACGTAGTTGCGATCCCGTTCGCTCCGATCAGCCTGTTCGGCAAGGCGCGCTGGCACTACGCCAAGCGTTACTGGTATGCACCGGATCGCGCCCTGGATGCGATCCTGATGGGCAACCGCCGCTACAAGCGCTACCGCAACAAGATTGTCTGGTGCCTGGAGCAATTGGGTTTTGATCCGAAGAAGATCAAGATCGAACCAGTCGAGCACCATTTGGCTCACGCCTCCAGCGCCTACCACTGCTCCGGTTTTAAAGAAAAAACCGCGATCCTCGGTATCGACGGCAAGGGCGAGTACGCCACGACCTTCTTTGGCTACGGTGAAAACGGCAAGATCCACAAGATCAAGGAATTCTTCGATCCGGACTCCCTCGGCGGCCTGTATGGCGCGATCACCGAGTTCCTCGGCTTCGAGATGCTCGACGGTGAGTTCAAGGTCATGGGCATGGCGCCGTACGGCGATGCCAGCAAGTACGATTTCTCGCGTCTGGCCTCGTTCGAAAACGGTGAGCTGGTGATCAACACCGACTACGCCAACGTTATCGGCCTGCGCCGCTATAAAGAGAAGGGTAAAGGCTTCTACTTCTCGCCTAAGCTGATCGAGTGGCTGGGGCCGAAGCGCGAAGGCGATATTGCTGACGAACCGTACATTCACTACGCCGCGAGCATGCAAGCGCTGTTCGAGAAACTGGCGCTGCAGATGATTGATCACTATTTGGGTGACGTGCTCAAGGAAACCGGCAAACTGGCCTTCGCCGGTGGCTGTGCGCTGAACGTCAAACTGAACCAGAAAATCATTGCCCGCGACGACATCAAGGAACTGTTCGTGCAACCGGCGTCCGGCGATGCCGGTACGGCGGTCGGCGCAGCAGCCTATGTGTCCCACGCCCGTGGCGTGCCGGTAGAAAAGATGGAACACGTCTACCTCGGCCCGTCGTACAGCAACGAGGACGTGATCGCCGCCTGCGCCCGTCACGAGAACAAGCCGGCGTGGCGCAAGCTCGATAACATGCCGGAACAGATCGCCAAAATCATGGTCGATGGTAATCCGGTGGCCTGGTTCCAGGGACGTATGGAGTTCGGTCCGCGTGCATTGGGCGGTCGATCGATCATTGGTTGCCCGAGCGTGGCCGGCGTGGCCGACCGCATCAACCATCAGATCAAGTTCCGCGAGCGCTGGAGGCCTTTCTGCCCGTCGATGCTCGACACCGTTGCACCACAGATGATCAAGATCGATCATCCGGCGCCGTTCATGACATTCACTTTCGAAGTGGCGGACGAGTGGAAGACCCGTGTGCCGGAAGTCGTTCACGAAGATGGCACTTCTCGTGCCCAGGTCCTCAAGCGTGAATACAACCCGCGCTACTACGACATGATGAAGGCGCTGGAAAACCTGACCGGTAACGGCGTATCGCTGAACACCTCGCTCAACCGTCGTGGCGAACCGATGATTTGCTCGCCGACCGACGCGCTGAACATGTTTTTCGGTTCGGATCTGGAATACCTGATCATGGAAGATATTCTGGTCGTAAAAGAGGGTGTGAAAGGATACGAACTTGACTGAAACACTGATCAGCGTCGTCATTCCGGTTTACAACTATGCGCGAACGCTGCCTCGTGCAGTGGAGTCGGTGTTGGCGCAATTGGATGAAACGACGGCGGATCTGCTGGTCATCGACGACGGGTCGACGGACGATACGCCTGAGGTAGTGGAACGGCTCCTGCTTAAGCATGGCGGTCGTTTTCGTGCGCTGCGTAAAAGCAACGGCGGATTGTCATCGGTGCGCAATCGGGGGCTGGAAGAGACAACCGGGCGATATCTGGTGTTTCTCGACTCTGACGATGAAATGGCTCCCGGTGCATTGGCTGCGCTTGCGCAGCACATTGCCAGTCATCCGCAGACTCTTATGGTGATCGGTGCGCACTGGTCAGTGTTCGCTGACGGGCGCCGCAGTTTGCAGGCGGCCAGGCCTTTGCCTGGGACGCCCCGCCAGCGCCTGCAGGGTTACCTGCTGAACAAGACGGTGTCGATTTCCAACGGTGCCTGTGCGATGCACCGCGAAGTGTTCGCTCTGGGCAATTACCCGGAACATTTGCGCAACGTCGAGGACCTGCCAGTGTTTGCCCAAGTGCTGGCGCGCTACCCCTGCACCGTTCTGGACAAGCCTCTCGCACTGATCCACAAGCACGCCGACAGCATGCGCCATGATTTGCGCCAGAGTCTTGCTGCCGGTACGGAGCAGGTCGTCAGCGAAGTGTTTTCCAGCCGAAGAATGCCCGAAGAAATGTGTGATCTGCGCCAGGCGTTTCTGGCACAACGCTGTTTGTCGCTGTTTCGCGACTGTTATTCCCATGGCGAGTACAAGCTGGCCAGGTCGTTCTATTTCCAGGCTTTGCGTGCAGACTGGCGGACGTTTTCACGCTGGTCATACACCCGCAAGGCTTTGCGGTTGCTGTTTCGGTAAGCGGGTCGCGATGATGTGCGCGTACCTTGTAACGGATGTCGGTGAGGTGGCTGGGTGAAAGATACGGGCGGTAGCGTGGCAACTCGAGTCTCCAGAATCATCGATAAATACCCGGTCTGGCTGGCGTTTGTGGGCAGCGCGCTGTTATCGCTGATAGCCGTCCTGGGCACTGCGACAGTGGGGCGTGATGCCGCGCTGTACATCGATATTGCGCAACAGGTCACCGAGTACGGGCCGAATGTGGCTTGGGCTACTTTCGACTGGCCCTGGTTTTCCTTTCTGCTGGCCGCTACGCATTCCATCCTGCATTTGCCGCTGGAGCTGAGTGCCTATCTTTGGTGTGCACTCTTTTTTGCCGGCACCAGCGCGTTGATGGTGGACTGCGTGCGTCAGCGGTCTGCGCAGGTCACCGGTTGGGCGTGCCTGGTGGTATTGGCCATGCCGGCGGTGAATGCCTTTCGAAACGACATCATCCGTGAGTGCGGTTTCTGGTTCTTCTGCACGCTGACGCTTTGGCTCGCGCTGCACTGGCAAGCCCGTGGCGGCTGGTTGCGCGCGGCATTCATCCACCTGGCAATCGTCGCAGCAGCCTTGTTTCGGCTGGAGGCCTTGTTGCTGGTGCCGGCGTTGGCTCTGTGGCAGTTGCCCAACCTGTGGTCATCTGGCCGGCGGATGCAGTTTGCCCAGTTTTCGCTGCTGCCGGTTTTGGGGCTGCTGGCCATTTCGGCAACCGGTGTACTCATGTCGGCGCGAGTGATGCTGTATCTGGACATGATTGCCCCGCACAGTGTGTTTGCGTCCTTTCAGATGCTGTGCGATCAGTTTGCCAATTCGCTCATCAACAAGTACTCCCAGGATGAAGCCGGGCGGATCATTTTCTTCGGCATCCTGGCGACCATGACCATCAGTTTTGTGAAGTTGATGGGGCCTTTCGCCGTTCCCTTCATTCTGCGGCGTAACTGGGGGGTGCTAGGCGTCTACTGGCGCGACTATCGACCCTTCGCCTGGGCGGCGCTGCTGTATCTGGTCGTGCTGGTGCTGTTTTTCATCAAGCAACAGTTCATGAATACGCGCTACCTGAGCTTTCTCAATCTGTTGTTTGTGCCCGTGCTGGCGATGGGGCTGGCGGCGTTCGTTCGCGAGTTCCCGCGTTGGGGCAAGTGGCTGGTGGTTCTGTGTTTGCTGGTGATGCTGTCGAACGTCATCTCCACCGGGGCCGGCAAAACCCATTACGTCCAGGCCGGGCGCTGGTTGTCGGCCCATGTCGAGCCAGGGGCGAAGACCTATTTCGAGGATGGGCGGATCAGCTATTACGCCGGTCGTGGCTATGTGATACCGGTATTGACCGCAGAGGAAGCGATGTCGGCAGCGCACGCTGGCGACTATCAATATTTCCTCATCGAGGCCAAGGGTGACGAGCCTTGGCTGAATGAGTGGCTGGTGGCGCACAAGCTGCGCATCATCGAGCATTTCGCCAATCGCAAAGGTGCCACTGTAGTGGTCATCGGCCGCTAAGGCTTAACCGAGCAGCGGGCGCAGGCGCGAGATCAGCGGCGCTTGCCGGTTGCTCGGCAGTGCCTGCCGATAGCCCTCGATAAACGTGTCGCCGGCGTCCTGGCCGAGCAGCCATTGGCGGTCTTCCTTGTAGCGCAGCAAATGCGCGAAGTTACGCAGGCGTTTACTGTCACTGAGCGCGTGCTTCTGGCAGCGCAGGTCGGCAATATCGATCAGGCCCAAACGCTTGTCGGGGGTCTGCACGACGTTGCCAAAGTGCAGTGATCGAAAGTACACACCTTTTTCGTGCAGCAGGGCGAAGTACCCGCCCAGCTGGAATCTCAGTGTGTCAGCCTCTTCGTCAGTGCCTTGTAGCTGACGCACTGTATTGCCTTCCAGCGGGCTGTAATACACGCAGTCACGTTCGATGCTCGGGATGCGGTAGACCGCGATGACTTTGGGGCAGAGGATGCCGCGTTGTTCGAGGGCCCGGGTATTGTCGGCAAAGCGTTGTGCATAGGGGTAGAACAGTGCCGAACTGAGCAGCCGCTTGCGGCGGAACAGCTTGAGCATGCGTCCATCGGCCAATCTGAGCACCTTGTCGCCGGAACCGTCGGCTTCCAATACGTGTGCACCCGCGCGCAGTGCCTCGTAAGTGCTGTGATCAATCGATTGCATATCCGGCTCCCCATCATTAGCGGGGTATCTTAACCGAGTTGGTCGAAGGCTGGCTTGAAGTCATGTTTATCGGGGCAAAAACGCGTGTGATATCATCGGCGCCTCACTGAATTGCGCGGATCACCATGAGCAGTCCTGAACCGAAAGCCCAGTCCACGCTGGCGATCTATTTCCGCCTTTTGGCTTACGTGCGGCCTTATGCCGGCCTTTTCCTTCTCAGCATCGTCGGGTTTCTGATTTTCGCATCGACTCAGCCGATGCTCGCTTACATCCTCAAGTACTTTGTCGACGGTCTGGCCAATCCTGAAGCCAGTCTGTTCCCGGGCAACCCTTATCTGGGCAAGCTGCAGTTGCTCGAAACCGTGCCACTGATGATCGTCTTCATCGCGTTGTGGCAGGGCGTGGGTTCTTACCTGGGCAACTTCTTCCTGGCGCGGGTTTCTCTGGGCCTGGTGCATGACCTGCGGGTGGTGTTGTTCAATAAATTGCTGGAGTTGCCCAATCGCTTCTTCGACAAGAACAATTCCGGCCACCTGATTTCCCGGATCACCTTCAACGTGACCATGGTCACCGGCGCGGCAACGGATGCAATCAAAGTCGTCATCCGTGAAGGCATGACCGTGATTTTCCTGTTCTGCACACTGTTGTGGATGAACTGGAAGCTCACGCTGGTGATGGTCGCCATCCTGCCGTTGATCGGTTTGATGGTGAACAGCACCAGCAAAAAATTCCGCAAGCAAAGCAAGAAGATCCAGGTCTCGATGGGCAACGTCACGCACGTCGCGTCCGAGACCATTCACGGCTATCGCGTCGTGCGCAGTTTTGGCGGCGAGCAGTACGAAAAGGATCGCTTTCGCGATGCCAGCCAGAGCAACACCGACAAGCAGTTGACGATGACCAAGACCGGCGCCGTTTACACGCCGATGCTGCAGCTGGTGACTTACAGCGCCATGGCGGTGGTCATGTTCCTCGTCCTGTACCTTCGCGGCGATGCATCGCCGGGTGATCTGGTGGCCTACATCACCATGGCTGGCTTGTTGCCCAAGCCGATCCGTCAGTTGTCGGAGGTCAGCTCGACGATTCAGAAAGGTGTCGCCGGTGCCGAAAGTATTTTCGAGCAACTGGATGAGCCGGCGGAAGTGGATCAGGGCACGGTCGAGCAAGATCGTCTCGAAGGCCGTCTGGAAGTGCGCAATCTGAGCTTCCACTATCCTGACACCGACAAAGCGGTGCTCAATGACATCAGTTTCGTCGTCGAACCGGGGCAAATGGTTGCCTTGGTCGGCCGCTCGGGCAGTGGCAAATCGACCCTGGCCAGCCTGATTCCGCGCTTCTATCAGCATGATCATGCGCAGGGCCAGATCCTGCTCGATGGCGTGCAGGTGCAGGACTTCACCTTGCGCAGCCTGCGTCGGCAGATTGCTCTGGTGACCCAACAGGTCACGCTGTTCAACGATACGGTGACCAAC
Source organism: Pseudomonas sp. P4_D7 (assembly GCF_056401755.1). NCBI lineage: Bacteria > Pseudomonadati > Pseudomonadota > Gammaproteobacteria > Pseudomonadales > Pseudomonadaceae > Pseudomonas > Pseudomonas sp. P4_D7. Next base: position 242,146 of record NZ_JBFUIR010000002.1, read on the forward strand.
AACATCGCCTACGGTGATCTGGCCGGTGCGCCGTTCGATGAGGTCAAGCGCGCGGCCACCGAAGCCTATGCCGATGAGTTCATCATCAAGATGCCGCAAGGCTACGAAACCATGGTCGGCGAAAACGGCGTGCTGCTGTCCGGCGGCCAGCGTCAGCGCATCGCCATTGCCCGGGCGTTGCTCAAGGATGCACCGCTGCTGATTCTCGACGAGGCCACTTCCGCGCTCGATACCGAGTCGGAGCGGCATATCCAGGCTGCCCTGGATCATGTGGTGAAAAACCGCACGACCCTGGTGATCGCCCACCGTTTGAGCACCATCGAGAAAGCCGACCTGATTCTGGTCATGGACGAAGGTCGCATCGTCGAGCGCGGTTCTCACGCACAATTGCTCGAGCAGAACGGCTATTACGCCCGTCTGCACGCCAAAGAGTTTGAAGAGGGTGACGAGCCTCAGCCGGCACACGCGACCGACGTATGCTGACGATGTTTCGCAGCTTTCGCGAGCGTGGCTGGACCGAAATCGACCGGGACAGCTACGCCCGCGCCTGGCAACGTTTCGGCGGCAGTTTTGCTACACACCCCGAAGTCGTCGAGCGCTTGTCGACGTTCCTTGGCATCGAGTTGCGCTACCTGGGCTGGGTCGTTGGCGGTGATGTGCTGGCCGCCATCCCTTGCTGGGGGCGGCATGTTGCCTTGTCCAAGGAAGTGCTCAAGCGCGAGGGCAAGCGTGGCTTGCTGGACATGGGCAATGCGGAAATCATTCTGCCGATCGCGCCAGACGTCATCGTGCCGGTGCGCCAGCGCGTGGCTTATGTGTCCCAGCTCAATGCCGGGCAGATCAGCACGCTGAAGCCACAGCCTGAGGGCCTGGCGCTGGCCCGGTTGCCGGAAGAATATTCGAAGAAGTTCCGCTACAACCAGCGTCGCGAACAGCGCCTGCTGGAAGAGGCGGGCGGATCGCTGGTGCCGATGTCCGACTTTACGCCGCAGGAACAGGCTGCCGCTTACGGCGATTTATTCCAGCGTCGCTGGGGCTTCGAGGTGCCGGGCAAGGCCGGGTTGGTTGAGGTTTTTACCTTGCTGCGCGAGTTCATGACCGGTTCGGTGGTGATGCTCGAATCGGCGCCCGTCGCCATTCAGGTGCTCTATCGCGTCGAGGCCCCGCAATGGGTTTCGCTGGAATACATCAACGGTGGTGTCGACCCGCAGAGTCGCGAGTTCAGCCCCGGCAGTGTGCTGAGTTTCGTCAATACCCAAGAGGCCTGGGCGCACGCGCAAGCGCTGGGCAAACCTCTGCGTTACTCATTCGGTCGTGCCGACCGAGAGTACAAGGATCGCTGGTGCCACTCGGTGCCGGTCTACAAGGTCTGAATTCATGAGCGCTCGCAAGCAACAGCTTCTCAAAGCTCATCGGCGCAACAAGCGTCTGTTCCTGATCGCCTTTGTGCTGGCGCTGTTGCTGATCGGCGTGCTGATCGCGTGGTGGCTGGTGCCGTTGTTGCTGGTGCTGGCCTGGGTCGCTCACGAGGCCTGGTTTGCCGACCATTTGTTCTACCGGCCTACCGACGACTATCAATACGACTTTCCGCCGCTAACCGCACGGCAGGCCGTGAGTCTTGAGGGCGGCGTGGTAGGCCTGAGCGAACCGCTGGCGCAGGGCGAGACATTGGTACTCGAACTCGAAGTGAAGTCCACCTGGCTGGGGCGCTGGCTCGATCCCTATGTTGAGGTGGGCGATGATCGTCAGGATCTGGAGCGGGGCGTCAGAGGGCGGCGTTTCCTCAATCTGTCGGGGCAGGTCGATGCGCTGGCGCAAGGGACTCTGACGCTGCGTGGCCGATATTGCGTACCTGCTGCGACGGGCGTGTTGTGGGTAATGGCCAATCCGGACTACAGCCGCCAGCGGGTCATGGTCATCGCGCCCCATGCCGATGATGCAGAACTCGCCGCCTTCGGTCTGTACAGTCGATGCGAAGGCGTCAGCATCGTCACCCTGACCCAGGGTGAGATCGAGGCTGAAGACTTTCAGCGCCTGGGCCTTGATCAATCCGCAGCAGCACGATTGAAGGGCCGCTTGCGCAGTTGGGACAGCCTGGTGATTCCGCTGTGGGGGGGCGTGCCTGCCGAGCGTTGTGTGCAATTGGGCTATTACTGCCTGCAACTGCCGTCGATGGCCGAAGCGCCGACCCAGGCGTTCGGCTCCCGGGAATCGCAGGAAAACGATATTCGCAGTGTGCGCCGGCATAACCCATTGATCCTGCCCGCCGACGTTGACGGGCAGCCGACCTGGCAAAACCTGCTGGGTGATCTGACGGCCCTGCTTGAGCACTATCGCCCGGAAGTGGTCGTTACACCGCATCCTGAACTCGATCCCCACAGTGATCATGTAGCGTCGACCCAAGCGCTGCTTGAGGCTATCGAACGCAGTAGCTGGAAACCGGCGACCCTGCTGCTGTACGCCAATCACCTGCACGACAATGATCGCTGGCCGATGGGGCCTGCCGGTGCGGGTGTTCCGCTGCCTCCCGCCATCGAGCCGCTACCGGCTGATCGCCTGTGGAGTCCGCTGCTGTCGGCTGACGTGCAACTGGACAAAGCCATGGCGCTGGCCATGGAACACGATCTGCAGGGCCGACAGGCGTTCAAACGGCAATTGCGCCGCTGGATCCAGCAGGCTCTGGCCGGCCGTCGCTGGCCTGAAACGGGCAGTAACGAGTTTTTCCGCAAGGCAGTCCGGCGTCACGAGTTGTTCTGGGTGCGCGACCTTTCAGATTGAGGCGGACGGCGCTTTACCCTGTGTTAATATCGCGCCCCTGTTCATTTTGTATGTGGGTTGCTCCATGAAGTTGTCCATGCCGCGTTTCGATCAAGCCCCGGTCTTGGTAGTCGGCGATGTCATGCTCGACCGTTACTGGCATGGCGGAACCTCACGGATTTCCCCTGAGGCGCCGGTGCCGGTCGTTAAGGTCGAGCAGATCGAAGACCGTCCGGGCGGTGCCGCGAACGTTGCCTTGAACATTGCCGCGCTGGGTGCGCCGGCGTCGCTGGTCGGTGTGACCGGCGATGACGAAGCCGCCGACAGCCTGAGCAACAGTCTCAAAGGCGCGGGCGTACGCGCTCTGTTCCAGCGCATCGCGCACCAGCCAACCATCGTCAAGCTGCGGGTCATGAGCCGGCACCAGCAACTGCTGCGTATCGACTTTGAAGAACCGTTCGCCACCGACGCTCTGGCCCTTGGTTCGCAGGTCGACGACCTGCTCGAAGGCATCAAGGTGCTGGTGCTCTCCGATTACGGCAAAGGCGCCCTGAAAAACCATCAGGCGCTGATCCAGGCCGCCCGCGCGAAGAACATTCCGGTGCTGGCCGATCCAAAGGGCAAGGACTTCTCGATCTATCGCGGCGCCAGCCTGATCACTCCCAATCTCAGCGAATTCGAAGCCATCGTCGGCGGTTGCGTCGATGAGCATGAGCTGGTGAGCAAGGGCGCCGCCCTGATGCACGACCTCGAACTCGGTGCGCTGCTGGTAACGCGCGGCGAACATGGCATGACCCTGTTGCGTCCGGATCAGCCGGCGCTGCACCTGCCGGCCCGTGCCCGTGAAGTGTTTGATGTCACCGGTGCCGGTGACACGGTGATCTCCACCCTGGCGGCAGCGATTGCCGCCGGTGAAGACCTGCCCCACGCCGTTGCGCTGGCCAACCTGGCCGCCGGCATCGTGGTTGGCAAACTCGGTACGGCCGCCATCAGCGCCCCGGAACTGCGTCGCGCCATTCAGCGTGAAGAAGGTTCCGAGCGCGGAGTGTTGGGGCTGGAGCAGTTGCTGCTCGCCGTGGCCGATGCCCGTGCGCACAACGAGAGGATCGTCTTCACCAACGGCTGCTTCGACATCCTCCATGCCGGCCATGTGACCTACCTGGAGCAGGCGCGGGCACAGGGCGACCGGCTGATTGTCGCGGTCAACGATGATGCTTCGGTCAGCCGTCTCAAAGGCCCGGGCCGCCCGATCAACAGTGTTGACCGGCGCATGGCGGTTCTCGCCGGCCTCGGCGCTGTGGACTGGGTGATCAGTTTCCCTGAAGGCACCCCGGAGAACCTGCTGCGCGAGGTCAAACCGGACGTGCTGGTCAAGGGCGGCGATTACGGCATCGATCAGGTAGTCGGCGCTGATATCGTCACTGCTTATGGCGGTACCGTAAAGGTGCTGGGACTGGTGGAAAACAGCTCGACAACTGCGATTGTCGAGAAGATCCGCAGTCGTTGATCAGATGAATTTTTACCGTTGTGTACTGCGTGTGAACGGATTTTGCCTTGGGGATTTTACCGTTTCCGTTGATGTAGGCTGCTTTGAATCCGATGCGCTTGCCTGCCTACGTCGCGTGGTCAATTAACCTATGAAAGTCATGCTCCTGGTGATGGACGAGCAGCGGGTCATTCTCGACCGGCTCTACGACATCGTGCAGCAGAACTGTGATGAGTGTTTCATCTATCGTTTGAGCAAAAAACAGCAGTTGAATCTGGGGTCGTTTCTGGCCTCGGTCGATTACCAGACCTTCGATCGCGTGGTGATTTTCTCCCGGGTCAAACGCCTGGCCACGCAACTGCAGGTGCTCAAATGCATCCCCGGGCTGGTCTTCCTCGAACACGACGCCTACCAGAACTACATGCCAGCGAGTAAATACCGCGGCGCGTATTCACGGCTCTACCGTCGTCTGCCGAGTTGCCGGGCGCTGGTGTCCGGTGCCGTGGTCGCGCGCAAGATGCTCGCTGAAGGCATCGACACGGTGTTTGTCTCCAAAGGTTATGACGAGCAGATGCTGCACAACACCGGCGTCGAGCGGGACATTCCCATCGGTTTTCTTGGCAGCTTGAAAAGCACCGAATATGCCGAGCGCAAAGCCATGCTCGAGTCGCTCTCGCAGCGAACCGGGATGCTGGTGACCCGTACCAAGTCGGGTGCGGAATACCTGCAGACGCTCAATCGCATCAGGATTTTCGTCAGCGCCGACATCGGCATGAACGAGTTCATGATCAAGAACTATGAGGCCATGGCCTGCGGTTGTGTGCTGCTGGCCTGGAGTCAGGGCGAAGAAGACCGTCTGCTCGGCTTTGAAGACATGCACAACACCGTGTTCTACCGCAGCGCAGATGAAGCGGTGGAAAAGATCCAGCTGCTGCAGAGCGACCCGGAACTGGCAGAGCGCATCGCCCTCAATGGCCAGGAGTTCGCGCAAAGCCGTTATTCCTTTGCCCGTGTCGGTCAGGCACTGGCTACGGAAATCCAGCGTGAGATGCGTCCATGGCAGCCGCCCTCGGCGTTCACGCGATTCTGGGTGAAGCTGCGTTACGGGATGAAGGTGCCGGTCTGAATGAAGGACGAACACATGGCGCTGGATGCGCTGCCCGGTGGTGATCAGTCCGTACCGGGGGCGTTACCGACAGAACTTCTCGACTGTCTGAGTCGTGCGCCTCGGGTGGTGCTGATTGCCAACAACCCGGCCATTACCGCGGCGGACTTTCAGGCGTTGAACATTGGCGTCGATGACGTCGTCGTCAGCTTCAATACCTGCATCAAAGCGGCGCTGCTCAACAAGCAGAGCGTCAATGTCTTTGTGCATGGCTACAACGCGCCGGACGCGTATTTTTTTGGTCTGCCTTACGCGCCGCCGGTACAGCAGATGTTCGAACAGGCGAGCGAACGTTGTTTCAGCATGCTGGTGGGCTGCGCCGCACCGATGTGTCCACTGCCACGCGTGGCCATGTATTGGGATCGCATTCCACTGCCGCCACTGTGGAACTACCCGGTCGACCGCCCGGGCGGCAAGCGCTACGTTGGGCCTTCCACCGGTTTCAACACGCTGGTGCTGTTTGACTGGTTGCGCGCTCATGCCGGTTATACCTATCAGCTCATGACCCTGGGCTTTTCCAACGAAGCAGGAAAACTGTGGGGTGGCCATGCCTGGGACTATGAGCGTGACTGGCTGCAGAAGTCGGACATCATCGTGGTGCCGCTGCAACCCCGTCGCTGGTGGCAAAAGCTGTTTCGGCCGAAGTAAGCGATATCGTCTATCCGGTTGCCAGCAGGCCCGAACTACTTTCAAAAGGTGCTGTTGAGTGTTGAAAATTGCCGTAGCTTTTTTCGGAATCCCGAGAAATTCGCCGATCTGTTTCCCCTCCATCGAGCAAAACGTGCTGGCGCAGTTGCCTGCGGGCAGCGATGTAAAGTGCTTCTACCATCTGTACAAGATCGATGAGGTGCAAAACACGCGATCCGGTGAGAAAGGCGAACTGAAGGCGGACAACTACCAGCCATTCGAATCGATGACCGGCACACTCACCTCGACCGAGGGCGTGCTGGAGCGCTGGGATTTCGAACAGGTCAAAGCACAGGGCGATACCTGGGCAGATGACTTTGCGTCATTGCGCAATTTGATCTTTCAGCTCAACTCATTGCATACCGTGACCAGCATGATCGAGCCGTTCAATCCGGATTTCGTTGTGTTCGTGCGCCCGGACAATTTCTTTCACAGCGCATTGCCTGCCTATGTCTTCGCTCACCCCGAGGCTCGCAAGCACAACGCTTATATTCCTGACTGGCAATGGTGGGGCGGTTTGAACGACCGTTTTGCCGTGTGCGGGCGCGACACGTATGTCGCGTACGGCAAGCGAATCGAATGTATTTTCGATTTCTGCAAGGCAACAGGCCGAAAGCTGCATTCCGAACGCTTGCTTAAATATGCCCTGCAGCAGGTCGATGCCAAAATCTGCACGCTGCCGACGCAGGCATCGCGGGTGCGCATTACCGGTGCATTTGCCGAAGAATCGTTCTCGCCCAAGCGTGGCATGGGCAAGCGCGAAAACCGCTACTTTCATTTCTTCGCCGGGTTGCGCACCTGGTGGGACCGTCGCCGCTAAACCGTTATTTACCGGTTTTCTTGCCCAGACCGACCAGTCGCAGCGCCTTGATACTCAGTTGCTTGAGTCCCTGACGCGGGGCTTTCGCCGGTTGCAGGCCCTGCTGCACCAACCAGTCCTTCCAGCGAATCCGCTCTTCGCGCACAACCCAGCCGGTTTGTGTGGCAAAACTCTCGGCCAGATAAAGACCCCGGGTGCTCGCCGGTACCAGTTTGTCGCGCTTGAGCGTGTACAACTCTGCCAATGGCGCGCCGTCCTTGAGGGGCATCAAGTACAGGTCGGGCCGTTTGCGGTCGAGTCGGGCCACCAGTTGATCACCCTCCAGGCGTTCGTCGACGTGGAACAGGCTCAGGGACTTGGCTTCCTTGGGCACATCCAGACGCAAGTCGTAGATCAATTGCAGCGATGCGGTCGGCAGATGCACGTAGGCCCGTGGGCGTTCGAGCAATTGCAGATTGGCGCTACGTATCGGTCGCGCTGAGCCGGACAGCGGGGTCAGGCGAAACGGCAGCGCTTCGCGATAATGCAGTGCAGCGGAGTAGGGCGCCGGCAGCCAGGTGTCGTTGAAACGTCCGCCGAGCCAGCCTTCCGGTGTTTCCAGCAAACACTCTTCGGCAATTTCCTGAATGGCCGTGTGTAGCGGAATATTCAGTTCATGCGCCGGCACGTAACCGGAAATCAATTTGAGCACGACATCGCCACGATCCTGACGGCGCTGGCGCACCAGCACCCAGTAGTCGCGATTCTGCCAATGCAGGGTCAGGCGCACGGAAACCCCGAGGTTGGCCAGTTCCAGCGAGAAGCGCTCGGTGTCAGCCACGCTCACCGGTTTACGCCGCTGCAAGGTCTGCGCAAAGTTCAGCGGCATGCCGACGCTCTGGTAGGTCAGACCTTCGGGGGTGGCTTCGACGTACAACGGCAGGGTCTTGAAGTTGCTCGGGTTCTTTCTGATGAGCGTGCGCGGCATATCGGCTCCTGCTTAAGGCCGCGAAGCGGCGTCAGTGACCACGTAGGACCTGGGCAACGGTCGCAACGTTGTGGGCGAGGTGCAGCGGATTGATCGTCCCGACAATAGCACTGGCCACGCCAGGTTGCGCGAACAGCAATTCGAAGCTGGCGCGCACCGGATCCACGCCCGGACTCAAACAGACGTGACCGCTGGCCAGGGCTTTTTTCACCAGAATGGCTTTGCCGTGGGCAGCAGCATAGTCAATGACAGCCTTCTCGTTTTGTTCGTTCAGATTGTAGGTGACCATCGCACAGTCGCCTTGCTCCAGCGCTTTCAAACCGCCCTCGACGGTTTTGCCGGAAAAACCGAAGCCGCGAATCTTGCCCTCGGCCTTGAGCGCCGCGAGTGTCGCGTACACCTGTTCATGCTCAAGGATCGCCATGTCGTTGCCGTCGGAATGCACCAGCACCAGGTCGATAAAATCGGTTTCAAGACGTTGCAGGCTGCGCTCCACCGACATCCGTGTGTGTGCTGCGCTGAAATCGTGTTGCGAGAGGCCATCGGCAAACTCTTCGCCGACCTTGCTGACGATCACCCAGTCTTGACGTTGACCGCGTAGCAACGGGCCAAGGCGTTCTTCGCTGCGACCGTAGGCCGGGGCGGTGTCGATCAGGTTGATGCCCAGATCGCGCGCCTGACGCAGCAGCATCCGCGCTTCATCATCGCCGGGGATCTGAAATCCGTTGGGGTATTTCACCCCTTGGTCGCGGCCGAGTTTGACTGTGCCCAGGCCCAGCGGCGAAACCGTCAGGCCGGTGCTGCCCAAGGGACGATGCAGATCGTGCAGGGTGGCAATGGTCATGGCAGCAATTGCTCCCAGGCAGGAACGCCCAGCGGTGGTTTTGGCAGTGCGGGCAATGGTTCGGTGGCTTGTGGCTGGATGCCGTCGCGCTCCAGGGCGGCGATGACCCGGTCAGCGAAGTCCGGCGCCAGCGCCAGTTTGGTCGGCCAGCCGACCAGCAAGCGGCCTTGCTCGGCAAGGAAGGCGTTGTCCGGGCGCGTCAGCCCGGTTTGCATTGGCTCGGCACGGTCAACCCGCAGGGTCGCCCATTGCGTAGTGCTGAGGTCGATCCACGGTAACAACTGGGCGATCTCTTTCTGCGCGGTGGCAATCTGCTCGGCCGGCTCGCGGTTCACACCTTCGCTTTCGGCGATGTCGCCACCCATGTACCAGACCCACTGGCCGTCAGCGGCCGGATGCGTGGTCACAGTGATGCGCGGTTTGGTGCCGCCGCCCAGGCAGTGGGCGTACAGCGGCTTCAGACCTGGGCCTTTGGCGATGATCATGTGCAGCGGGCGGCGTTGCATGGCCGGCTGGCTCAAACCGAGGTCTTCGAGCAGTTGGGCAGTACCGGCACCGGCGCTGAGGACAATGCGTTGCGCGCGGATTTCGCGACCATCGACTTTCAGGCCGACCAGCACGCCGGCCTCCAGCAGTGGCTCGATAGTTTGCCCGGCGAGCAGGCCATCTCCGGCCAGATCGGCCAGGCGCTGGATCAGGCTCGGTACGTCAACCACCAGTTCGGCAAGGCGATACACCTTGCCCTTGAAGCGTTTGTCTTGCAGGGCCGGCGGCAATTGCTCGCCCTTGACCTGGTCGACCCGGCCACGCACGGCTTTACTGGCGAAGAAACTGGTGAGGTTGCCGGCGAGGGTGCCTGGCGACCACAGGTAATGGGCCTCGGACAGCAGGCGCACGCCGGACAGATCCAGCTCGCCACTGCCGGCCAGCGCTTCACGCCAGCGGCGTGGCATGTCGGCGATGGCTTCCGAGGCGCCAGTCAGCGCGCCGTGCAACGCGTACTTGGCGCCGCCGTGGATAATGCCTTGGGACTTCACACTCTGCCCGCCGCCGAGGCTGGCGCTTTCCACCAGCACGGTCGAAAAACCCTGGCGGCGCAGGCGCGCGTTCAGCCAGAGGCCGGCGACACCAGCGCCGACAATCAGAACGTCGGTGGAAATAACGGATGGCATGCAGCGACCTCAGTGTTCAAGACGAGGGCGCAGTATACAGACTCGGGAAAGGGGCGGATTTGTCGATGATCAACAGGTTGAACGCAGAACCAAATGTGGGAGCGAGCTTGCTCGCGAAGAGGGTGTGTCAGATAGCAATCATGCGTCTGACGAACCGCTTTCGCGAGCAAGCTCGCTCCCACAGGGATTGTGGTTGGATTTTAGTGGCCGGCGGTTTTCGAGAACAGCTGGATCACCACGACACCCAGCACGATCAACGCCATCCCCAGCATCGCCGGGATATCCAGCTTCTGTCCGTAAATGAACAGCGCCGCGACGCTGACCATCACAATCCCCATGCCCGCCCACACCGCATAGGCCACGCCAACCGGAACGGTGCGCACCACCAGGGTCAGCATCCAGAACGCGATCGCGTAGCCGACGATGACCAGCACCAATGGCAGTGGCGTGCTGAAGCCTTTGACCGCTTTCATCGACACGGTGGCGATCACTTCGGCGCAGATGGCAATGGCCAGGTAGGCGTAGGCGTTCATGGTTCAAATCCTCAATGTGAAACGTTGCTTGCTGAGGCGGCATTCTAGTGATTCGCCAGATGGGGTAAAGTCATTACCTATCTGCTACAGAGATGGGTTGGTGAATCAACATGCAATGGAATCTGGATCAACTGCGGGTGTTTGTCGACGTCGCCGAACACCGCTCGTTTTCCGCCGTGGCGCGCCAGCAGCGTAAAGCGCAGTCGGCGATCAGCAGCGCGATTGCCATGCTCGAAGATGACCTGGGCGTCAGCCTGTTCGAGCGTAGCAGCGGCCGTCAGCCAACGCTCACCGAGGCGGGCGAAGCGCTGTTGGAAGAGGCACGTGAAGTCCTGCGTCAATGCGAGCGCCTGAATGGCCGGGCGATGGCGATGCTGCGCGGCCAGGAAGCACAACTGCGCGTGGCGCAGGATGAGGCGATGCCCTATCAGGCACTGGTGGAAAGTTTCGGTGAACTGGCCGAGCAGTTTCCCAGTCTTGAAGTGCAACTGACCAGCGCCGCGCAAGGCGAAGTCGCGCGCAAGCTGGTCGAGCGTCGTGCCGACCTCGGCCTGTTGTTCTATCACGATGAAATCCCCGAAGCACTGGAGCGCCGGGTGCTCGGCAGCGTCGAAATGGTCACGGTCTGCGGCATCAATCATCCGCTGGCGAAGCAGTCTTACGTGACCTGCCAGCAACTGGCGCAACACCGGCAGTTGCTGATGTCGACGCAAACCAGTGTCTATCCCGGCAACGAGCCGGCCAGCCCGCAGGTATGGCGCGCCGACAGTTTTTACGTGATGTCCGAATGGCTGGTACGCGACCTCGGCTGGGCCTGGTTGCCCCGGCATGTGGTGCAGTACTCGGCCTATCAGGGCTTGATGGTCGAACTCGACAGCGAATGGACCCCGCCGGCACTGGTGGTGGAACTGGTCTGGCGCCGCGACGAACCGCTCGGCCCGGCCGCGCGCTGGCTGGCCGAACGTTTTGCCGTGCACTTGCGGGCGATCGGCGACAAAAGTCGATAAACTCCGCCGCCATGAATAGAACTCTCTACACCGCGCTGTTTTACCTGGGGCTGCCATTGGTGGCGATTCGGCTATGGCTGCGTGCGCGCAAGGCGCCGGCGTATGCCAGACGGATTGGCGAACGTTTCTCCTACGGCATGCCGACGCTGCAACCCGGCGGCATCTGGGTGCACGCCGTGTCGGTGGGCGAAAGCATTGCCGCCGCGCCGATGATTCGCGCTTTGCTGCAACGTTATCCACAACTGCCGATCACCGTGACCTGCATGACCCCGACCGGTTCGGAGCGGATTCAGGCGCTGTTCGCCAATGAGCCGCGCATCCAGCATTGTTATCTGCCGTACGACTTGCCGTGTGCGGCGGCGCGTTTTCTTGATCGCGTTCAGCCCAAGCTCGCGGTGATCATGGAAACCGAGCTGTGGCCCAATCACATTCATCAGTGCGCCAAGCGCGGAATTGCCGTGGCATTGGCCAATGGACGCTTGTCCGAGCGTTCCGCCAAAGGCTATGGCCGCTTCGGCAAACTGACCGCGCCGATGCTCGCCGAAATGAGTTTGTTCGCCGTGCAGACCGAAGCCGAAGCCCAGCGCTTCCGCGATCTCGGTGCGCGCCCGGAAACCGTTGAGGTCACCGGCTCGATCAAGTTCGACCTGACCATCGATCCGCAACTGCTGCAACGTGCAGCTGACTTGCGTGGCCAGTGGCAGGCGCTGGAGCGTCCGGTGTGGATTGCCGCCAGCACCCATGAAGGCGAGGACGAAGTGATCCTCGACGCCCATCGCCGCTTGCTGGCCAATCACCCGGATGCGTTGCTGATTCTGGTGCCGCGTCACCCGGAACGTTTCAACTCGGTGTTCGAACTGTGCCAGCGTGAAGGCTTCGTCACGGTTCGGCGTTCGACTGGGGCCAATGTCGATGCGCAGACGTCGGTGCTGCTCGGCGACACCATGGGCGAGTTGCTGTTTCTCTATGCCTTGGCGGACAGCGCGTTTGTCGGCGGCAGCCTGGTGGCCAATGGTGGGCACAATCTGCTGGAGCCGGCAGCCTTGGCCAAACCGGTGATCAGCGGCCCGCACCTGTTCAACTTCCTCGACATCGCCGCGCAATTGCGCGAAGCCGGAGCGTTGGCCGAGGTCGATGATGCCGAAGGACTGGCGGTGGAAGTGCAGCGCCTGTTTGAGCTGCCGCGCGATGCGCAGCGTATGGCCGACGCCGGGCTGGCAGTGATGCGCCGCAATCAGGGCGCGTTGCAGCGTTTGCTGGATGGTTTGGGCCGACTGATCAAGTAAAGCAAAAAAGATCGCAGCCTTCGGCTGCTCCTACATTGGAATACGTTTCCTGTAGAAGCTGCCGAAGGCTGCGATCTTTTGTTTTTAAGGCTTAAGGCCGGGCCTTGAGCTGCGCCTCGGCCGCTTTGGCCAGATCCGGCGGGAGGAAATCCTTGTCCGGGTTGTAGTCGGCTTTCAGATAACGCCGTAGATCTTCCAGATCCCCCGGGTTCAACGTTCCCGCCGCCTGCTTCAAGCGCAGGTTGTCGAGGATGTAGTCATAACGCGTGTTGTTGTAGTTGCGCACCGAGGTGTACAGCTGGCGCTGCGCATCGAGCACGTCGACGATGTTGCGCGTACCGACCTGATAACCGATTTCCGTGGCTTCCACTGCGCTCTGGTTGGAGATGATCGACTGGCGACGCGCCTGCACCTGCTCGACGTCGGTGTTCACCGCGCGGTGCAGGTTGCGGGTGTTCTCGACGATCTGCCGGCGCAGGGATTCGCGCTGTTGTTCGCTCTGATTCAGTTGCTCATACGACTGGCGCACTTGCGAGCTGGTCAGTCCGCCGCTGTAGATCGGGATGTTCAATTGCAGGCCGACCGTGCTCTGTTCGACATTGTCACGGTACGGCACACCGAAAGCGTTCGGGTTGGAAAAGCCGAGGGCGTCGTTGTCACCCTTTTCGTATTTGGCCACGGCATCGAGGGTCGGCAAGTGGCCGGCCTTGCGCTGCTTGAGGGTCTGCTCGGCGGAGCTGACGGCGAAGTTGCTCGCCAGCAGATTGAGGTTCTGTTTCGCCGCGGTATCAACCCACGCCTTGGCGTCGTTCGGCGCTGGCGGCAGGATCGGCAGCGTGTGGACGATGCCCTGAATCGAGTTGTACTGGCGGTTGGTCAGGGTGATCAGCGCTTCGAAGGCATCGTCGACCTGACGTTGCGCAACGATGCGGTTGGCCCGTGCGGTGTCGTAGCTGGCTTGCGATTGCAGCACGTCGGTCTTGTCTGACAGGCCGACATCGAAGCGTTCGTTGGACTGGTCGAGCTGGCGCTTGAACGCGGCCTCTTCAGCTTTGGTCGAGGCGAGGTTGTCCTGGCTGCGCAGCACGTTGAAATAGCTTTCGGCCGATTGCAGGATCAGGTTCTGTTCGGTCGCCGACAGTTGCAGCGCTGCTTGCTCGTTGACGTCCTTGGCCGCCTGGTACTGGAACCAGCGATCGGCGCGGAACAACGGCTGGGCCAGAGTCGCCTGGTAGGAGTGAGCGCTGCGGTTGGCAGTGGCCGAGGGCTGATCGATCGACGTCCGCACATTGGCCACCTCAGCGCCGCCTGACAGGTTCGGCAGCAGACCGGCGCGGGCCTGTGGCACCACTTCTTTCTGTGCGCCGTACTGCGCGCGGGCGGCGGCGAGGTCGGCGTTGTTGTCGACCGCCTCCTGATAGACGCTGACCAGATCGGTTTTGGTCGACAAGGGCGCTTCTGCTGCCCAGGCCATTGCGTTGGACGCACAAGACACGGCAAGAGCCAGTGAGAGTTTGCGCAGCATGAGGCGATCCCTAGCATTAATATTATGGAAGTAATCCGGGCGCCAAAGGTAAGGCGCAGGCCCCACAGCGTCAAGGCGTGGCGGGGCAAAGCGAGTGTAGTTGCGCATTTGCCTCACAACAATCAGCCAAGCCCCTGTATTTATGCCATTCATCATGGTGTTTGCTGCGGTGTTGGCGTTCTTTGCCGGTTGTGTCTAGACTGGCCGGGTTCTTGTCGGGGTGCCTTGCTATGAGGCTGAGATCGAATAATTTCGGATCCCGTTGAACCTGATCAGGTTAGCGCCTGCGTAGGGAACAAGATTTCTCGTCACCCGGCGAGTCCTCTTGTGCTTCGTCCGGGAAATTGTTCGACAATCGAACGCTCGACGACGAGGCACAGCACCGGTCCTGGTGCGTCCGTGCCTTTCAGGTTCTGCTCCGACAATCCACTGCCTGGATGCTGTCTGGAGAGCCCGTGATGATGACGACAAAATCAAAAAACGCGATCAACCTGAGTGACTCGGCCAAGGTCGACGAGCAATCGGTCAAGCCGTTCACCCGTTCGCAAAAAGTCTACGTTCAGGGCTCGCGCCCGGACATCCGCGTGCCGATGCGCGAAATCACCCTCGACGTGACCCCGACCGATTTCGGCGGCGAAATCAACGCGCCGGTGACCGTTTACGATACGTCGGGCCCCTACACCGATCCGAACGTGGTGATCGACGTCCGCAAAGGCCTGGCCGATGTGCGTTCGGCGTGGATCGACGACCGTGGCGACACTGAGCGTCTGGCCGGCCTGAGTTCCAACTTCGGTCGCGAGCGCCTCGCCGATCCTGAATTGACCAAGCTGCGCTTTGCCCACGTCAACAACCCGCGCCGCGCCAAGGCCGGGGCCAACGTCACGCAAATGCACTACGCGCGTCAGGGCATCATCACGCCCGAGATGGAATTCGTCGCCATCCGCGAAAACATGAAACTTGAAGTGGCCCGCGCCGCCGGCCTGCTGGATCAGCAACACCCGGGTCACAGCTTCGGCGCCAGCGTGCCGAAAATCATCACCCCTGAATTCGTCCGTGAAGAGATCGCCCGTGGCCGCGCAATCATTCCGGCCAACATCAACCACACCGAACTGGAACCGATGATCATCGGCCGTAACTTCCTGGTGAAGATCAACGGCAACATCGGCAACAGTGCCTTGGGTTCGTCCATCGAAGAAGAAGTGGCGAAACTGACTTGGGGCATTCGCTGGGGCGCGGACAACATCATGGACTTGTCCACCGGTAAGCACATTCACGAAACCCGCGAGTGGATCATCCGCAATTCGCCGGTGCCGATCGGCACGGTGCCGATCTATCAGGCGCTGGAAAAAGTCGGTGGCGCGGCCGAAGACCTGACCTGGGAGCTGTTCCGCGACACGCTGATCGAGCAGGCCGAGCAGGGCGTCGACTACTTCACCATTCACGCCGGCGTGTTGCTGCGCTACGTGCCGCTGACCGCCAAACGCGTGACCGGTATCGTTTCCCGTGGTGGTTCGATCATGGCCAAGTGGTGCCTGGCGCATCACAAGGAAAACTTCGCCTACACGCATTTCGAAGAAATCTGCGAAATCATGAAAGCCTATGACGTCAGCTTCTCGCTGGGCGATGGCTTGCGTCCGGGTTCGATTGCCGACGCCAACGATGCCGCGCAATTCGGCGAACTGGAAACCCTCGGCGAACTGACCAAGATCGCCTGGAAGCACGACGTGCAAACCATGATCGAAGGCCCGGGCCACGTGCCGATGCAGTTGATCAAAGAGAACATGGACAAGCAGTTGGAGTGCTGCGACGAGGCGCCGTTCTACACCCTCGGCCCACTGACCACCGACATTGCGCCGGGCTACGACCACATCACCTCGGGTATCGGTGCGGCGATGATCGGCTGGTTCGGTTGCGCCATGCTCTGCTACGTGACGCCTAAGGAACACCTGGGCCTGCCGAACAAGGATGACGTGAAGACCGGGATCATCACCTACAAGATCGCCGCGCACGCAGCGGACTTGGCCAAAGGGCATCCGGGTGCACAGATTCGCGACAACGCCTTGAGCAAGGCGCGCTTTGAGTTCCGTTGGGAAGACCAGTTCAACCTCGGTCTGGACCCGGACACCGCGCGTTCGTATCACGATGAAACCCTGCCGAAGGATTCGGCGAAGGTCGCGCACTTCTGTTCGATGTGCGGGCCGAAATTCTGCTCGATGAAGATCACTCAGGAAGTCCGCGAATACGCGGCCAACCAGCGGATCGACGCGGTCGACGTGGACGTCGCCAAAGGCCTGGCGGAACAGGCCGAGCGGTTCAAGAAGGAAGGCAGTCAGCTGTACAAAAAGGTTTGATCTGACCTGAAAAGGGTGGGCCTGCAAGGGCCCCTTCGCGAGCAGGCTCGCTCCTACTTTGGAATGCATTCAAGTGTGGGGGCGAGCTTGCTCGCGAATGCGATCAACACAACAACAAATGTCCCTCTGAGATAACACCCTTGAGCATTCAACCCAGCACCTATTCCCCCGACCTCGCCGTACTCGCCGACAAGCGTGTGTTCGGCGGTCGCGATCTGTTTTCCCTGTGGTTCTCCCTCGGCATCGGCCTGATGGTTTTGCAAACCGGCGCATTGCTCGCGCCTGGCCTGGGCTTGTCCGGTTCACTGCTGGCGATTTTCCTCGGTACACTGGTTGGCGTTTTGCTGCTGGCCGCCGTCGGCGTGATCGGCAGCGACACCGGCCTGTCGTCGATGGCCGCGCTGAAACTCAGCCTCGGCAGCAAGGGCGCGAGCCTGCCGGCGCTGCTGAATTTGCTGCAACTGATCGGTTGGGGCTCGTTCGAAATCATCGTCATGCGCGACGCCGCCAGCCTGCTCGGCACCCGGGCGTTCAGCGAAGGTTCGTTGTGGTCGAGCCCGCTGTTGTGGACACTGTTTTTCGGTGCGTTGGCGACGTTGCTCGCGGTCAGCGGCCCGCTGACTTTCGTCCGGCAGATCCTGCGCAAGTGGGGCATCTGGCTGTTGCTGGCGGCGTGCCTCTGGCTGACCTGGAACCTGTTCGCCAAAGCCGATCTGGCCGATCTCTGGTCGCGTGCCGGTGACGGTTCGATGCCGTTCGCCGTGGGCTTCGACATTGCTATCGCGATGCCGCTGTCGTGGCTGCCGCTGATCGCCGATTACTCGCGTTTCGGCAAGCGCGCGAAGAATGTGTTCGGTGGTACTGCCGTCGGTTTCTTTATCGGTAACTTCTGGCTGATGAGCCTTGGCGTCGCCTACACCCTGGCCTTTGCGCCAAGCGGTGAAGTCAACGCGCTGTTGCTGGCTCTGGCTGGCGCCGGTCTGGGCATTCCGCTGCTGCTGATTCTGCTCGATGAGTCGGAAAACGCCTTCGCCGACATTCATTCGGCAGCGGTATCGAGCGGGATTCTGTTGCGCCTGAAAGTCGAACATCTGGCCTTGGCCATCGGCGTGATCTGCACGCTGATCGCCCTGCTGGCGCCATTGGCCCAGTACCAGAATTTCCTGTTGCTGATCGGTTCGGTGTTTGCGCCGCTGTTCGGCGTGGTGCTGGTCGATCACTTCATCCTGCGCAAGCGTAGTGCTCAGGTCGCGTCAGCCGCGTTGCGCTGGCCGGCGTTGTTGGCGTGGCTGGGCGGCGTGAGCACCTACCACTTGCTGGCGAATCTGTATCCGGATGTCGGCGCAACCCTGCCGGCGCTGGTGCTGGCAGGGCTGTTGCAGCTCGTGCTGGGCCGGGCCTTCAGTTACGGCCGGGAAACAGCTCGGGCTTGAGAATGCCGTTCAGACGCGGGTAAGGAATCTTCAGTTCGACGTGGCCCAGTGCGTAAGGCGCAATGGTGCTCACGTCGTACTTGAGGATCACACCGCCATAGGTCAGCGCCACGTTCGGGGTTTTCACGAACGGCCAGCTCTTCACAAAGTCCGCTTCCTGGTCGAGCTTGGTGCTGATCAACCAGCTGTTGTGCGCGACTTGCGCCGCTTTCCAGAATGCCTCTTCCTGACCCGGCATCAACATGTCGGACAGGTTCAGTACTTTATGCTGCTGGCGCGAATAGTTGATGAAACCGCGACCCGGTGTGCCATGCGCACCGCCGGTGTCGAGGTAGCTCGACACCTCGATGATCACCAAGCCGTCATGCTGCTCGCGTACTTTCGCTTGCAGGTAGCTGCTGTTGCGTGGGCCGGCGCTGGCCAGAAACTGCTCGCGGTAGGCCGCCAGGGTTGGCGCCACCGGGGCGTTTTTCTCGGTGCGGGTCATTTGCAGCAGGCGTTTTTCGATAATGCCGTCCAGCGCAGGTTCGGCCGGGAAGCGCAGGGTGTCGATGTTCACCAGCGGGCAATCAGGGTTGGAACATCCAGGCTTAAGTTGTTCCGACGCATCGCGGGTGGTTTCCAGCGGTGTGCGGTAGTTGGGCTGGAACAGGCTTGCGCACGCGCCGAGGGTCAGGGCGATGGCGGCCACGGAGGCAATTTTGAAAAGCGACATGGGCGTCCTTTCGAAAGCAGGGGAAGGCAAAAAGATATCCGCTTCGACTCTCGCAGAAGCAGTCAGTTCGCCACTAAGCTAATTAGAGTGGGTTTCGCCTCCACCGTCCATCCCGCTGACGGTAAAGGGGCTGCATCAAACCGTTCGGGCGCGTTAGGATGGCGCGAAGTCGAGGTTGCCAGTCACCAACAGCAACCTCGTAATGGATCTGCAGAAAAGAGGATGCTCATGACTGATTTTGCCAACGCCATTCCGACTACCGTCGACGTCGTGCGACGCGAGCGCTGCTACGAGGGTTTTTACAAACTCGATCGTTTGCACCTGCGCCATGAATTGTTCGCCGGTGGCATGAGCCGCGAGATCAACCGTGAAGTGTTTGTGCGTCACGATGCGGTGTGCATGTTGCCCTACGATCCACAGCGCGACGAAGTGGTGTTGATCGAGCAGTTCCGCGTCGGCGCCATGGGCAAGACCGACAATCCGTGGCTGGTCGAACTGGTCGCTGGTCTGATCGACAAGGATGAACAACCGGAAGAAGTTGCTCACCGCGAGGCGCAGGAGGAAGCTGGGCTGGACATCAAGGCCCTGTGGCCGATGACCAAATATTTCCCGTCGCCGGGCGGCAGCAACGAGTTTGTGCATTTGTATCTGGGGCGTTGCAGCACCGAAGGCGTTGGCGGCCTGCATGGCCTGGAAGAAGAGGCAGAAGATATCCGCGTCACGGTCTGGGCTTTCGAAGATGCCTTGCAGGCCGTCCGTGACGGTCGCATTGCCAACGCGGCGAGCATCATCGCCTTGCAATGGCTGGCGCTGAACCGCGCCGAAGTGAGGGGGTTATGGTCGTAAACAAGCTGCGCGATCGTTATCGAGTCGACCTCGTGGGGCTGCAAGCCGCCTGCGAGGCCAACTACGCGCGCTTGATGCGACTAGTTCCGGACATGCGCAACGAACCCGAGGCGCGGCGCATCGCCGTCACTCAGGGCGAGCAGATGCTCGGCGTGCTGGCCCTCGAAGTGCTGCAAACCTGCCCGTACACCACCACTTTGCAGGTGCGTCAGGAACACAGCCTGCCATGGCTGCCGGTGCCGCAACTCGAAGTGCAGGTCTACCACGATGCGCGCATGGCCGAAGTGATCAGCGCCGAACACGCACGACGCTTTCGCGGCATCTATCCTTACCCGAACGCGGCGATGCATCAGCCGGATGAAAAGGCTCAGCTCAATCTGTTCCTGGGGGAATGGTTGAGTCACTGTCTGGCGTTGGGGCATGAGTATGAAGTCGTACGCTAGTTGTGAACTGCGTCCGGTTCGGCGGTTTCCTCTTTCCCTGATCCCCCAGCATAATTGCGGCACTTGATCGATTCCGTGCTTTTGCCTTGGGAGAGCGCCTTGCCGAGCGTATCCACGTTGACCTCCGCCGATACGGCGCTGCTGGTGCAGTTGTCCGACAGCCATCTGTTTGCTGAAACGGACGGCACGCTGCTGGGCATGAACACCCGTGAAAGCCTGCAAAAGGTCATCGAATTGGTGCTGGAACAACAGCCGCAGATCGATCTGATTCTGGCCACCGGTGATATCTCGCAAGACGGCACGCTGGAGTCGTATCAGCAGTTTCGCCAGATGAGCGCCCAAATCACTGCCCCGGCGCGCTGGATTCCCGGTAATCATGATGAGCCGATGATCATGGCCCAGGCCGCTGTGCAGAGTGCCTTGCTGGAATCGGTGGTCGATATCGGTAACTGGCGGGTGACTTTGCTGGATTCGGCGGTGCCGGGTTCGGTGCCGGGGTTTCTGCAGGACGATCAATTGCAACTGCTGGTCCGTTCGCTGAGCGAAGCACCGGAGCGCCATCATCTGGTGTGCTTTCACCATCATCCGGTGTCGATTGGTTGTGCGTGGATGGAGCCGATCGGTTTGCGCAATCCCGAGGCATTTTTCGAAGTGCTGGATCGTTTTCCGCAGGCCCGGGCGGTGTTGTGGGGGCATGTGCATCAGGAGATCGACTGCGATCGCAACGGCGTACGTTTGCTGGCTTCGCCTTCGACGTGCATTCAGTTTGAGCCGGGGAGTGCGGACTTTAAAGTGGGTGAGCAGGCGCCGGGCTATCGCTGGTTGCGGTTGTTGCCGGATGGGCGGTTGGAGACCGGGGTTGAACGCGTCAGCGATTTTGCCTTCACGGTTGATTACGGTTCCAACGGCTATTGAGCGACAAATCATAGCCCTCATCGGAACGCCGCCCGCCCAGCCCTCTCCCGGAGGGAGAGGGAGCCGACCGAGGTGTATTGCGTCATCCATCGACCTGAAAGAATGTGTTGATTATGGATTCGCTGAAGCTCGCTCAAGTCGGTGTAGCACTTGAATATCCCCCATTCAGTCCCCTCTCCCTTGGAGAGAGCTAGGGTGAGGGGCGCCCCTGCTGAATGACCAATTTCTCGAAACCACCCCCAATCCGCGCTTCTCTCCCTGTAAACTCCGCAAACCCAAACCGACACCCAGGGAGCTCAAATGTCCGGTTCGATCCTCTATATCCACGGTTTCAACAGCGCTCCGGCCTCGAAAAAGGCCTGTCAGCTGGTCTCCGTGATGGAGCAGCTGGGTTTGAGCGACAAATTGCGTGTCCCGGCCCTGCATCATCACCCGCGCGAAGCCATCGGTCAGTTGGAACAAGCGATTGCCGAACTGGGCAGCCCGCTGCTGGTGGGAAGCTCACTCGGCGGCTACTATGCGACTCACCTGGCCGAGCGCCATGGCCTGAAAGCCCTGCTGGTCAACCCGGCGGTCAGCCCGCACCGGATGTTCGACGGCTATCTGGGCCCGCAGAAAAACCTGTATACCGATGAAACCTGGGAATTGACCCACGACCACGTCACGGCTCTGGCCGAACTGGAAGTGCCGGCGCCTCAGGATGCGCAGCGCTATCAGGTGTGGTTGCAGACCGGCGATGAAACACTGGACTATCGCCTCGCCCAGCAGTATTACCGCGCCTGCGCCTTGCGTATTCAGGCCGGCGGCGACCACAGTTTTCAGGGTTTCGCCGGGCAATTGCCGGCGTTGCTGAGTTTTGCCGGCATTGGCGCCGATTTGTATCAGGCCATCGATTTCTCCGCATTGTGAGCTGTGGCCCCATGAATTCTTTTTTCACCGAACATTGACGACGAGACCCTATGGCCACTCCCAGCGCTAGCTCTTATAACGCCGACGCCATCGAAGTCCTCTCGGGCCTCGACCCGGTGCGCAAACGCCCCGGCATGTACACCGACACCAGTCGGCCGAACCACCTCGCCCAGGAAGTCATCGACAACAGTGTCGACGAAGCCCTGGCGGGTCACGCCAGATCGGTGCAGGTCATCCTCCATGCCGACCATTCGCTGGAAGTCAGTGACGACGGCCGTGGCATGCCGGTCGACATTCATCCGGAAGAGGGCGTGTCGGGTGTCGAGCTGATCCTCACCAAGCTCCACGCGGGCGGCAAGTTTTCCAACAAGAACTACCAGTTCTCCGGCGGTCTGCACGGCGTGGGTATTTCCGTGGTCAACGCCTTGTCGACCGAAGTCCGTGTGCGTGTAAAACGTGACGGCAACGAATACCAGATGACCTTCAACGACGGTTTCAAAGCCTCGGAACTGGAAATCGTCGGCACCGTCGGCAAGCGCAACACCGGCACCAGCGTGTACTTCGCGCCGGACCCGAAATACTTCGATTCACCGAAATTTTCCATCAGCCGCCTCAAGCACGTGCTCAAGGCCAAGGCTGTGCTGTGCCCGGGGCTGCTGGTCAGCTTCGAAGACAAAGGCACCGGCGAGAAAGTCGAGTGGCATTACGAAGACGGTCTGCGTTCCTATCTGGTCGATGCGGTCAGCGAGTTCGAACGCCTGCCGGACGAGCCGTTCTGCGGCGCTTTCGCCGGTAATAAAGAAGCCGTCGACTGGGCCCTGCTGTGGCTGCCGGAAGGTGGCGACGCGGTGCAGGAAAGCTACGTCAACCTGATCCCGACGGCGCAGGGCGGTACTCACGTCAACGGTCTGCGTCAGGGCCTGCTTGATGCGATGCGCGAGTTCTGCGAATTCCGCAGCCTGCTGCCGCGCGGCGTCAAGCTGGCGCCGGAAGACGTCTGGGAGCGCATCGCGTTCGTCCTGTCGATGAAGATGCAGGAGCCGCAATTCTCCGGCCAGACCAAAGAGCGTCTGTCATCGCGTGAAGCGGCGGCGTTTGTCTCTGGTGTGGTCAAGGACGCGTTCAGCCTGTGGCTCAACGCCAACCCGGAAACCGGTCTGGCCCTGGCGGAACTGGCGATCAACAACGCCGGTCGTCGTCTTAAGGCAAGCAAGAAAGTCGAGCGTAAACGTGTGACTCAGGGGCCAGCGTTGCCGGGCAAACTGGCGGACTGCGCCGGGCAGGACCCGATGCGTTCCGAGCTGTTTCTGGTCGAAGGTGATTCCGCTGGTGGTTCCGCCAAGCAAGCGCGGGACAAAGAGTTCCAGGCGATCCTGCCGTTGCGCGGCAAGATCCTCAACACCTGGGAAGTCGATGGCAGCGAAGTACTCGCCAGCCAGGAAGTGCACAACATCGCCGTGGCCATCGGTGTCGATCCGGGTGCGGCGGATATGAGCCAGCTGCGTTACGGCAAGATCTGCATCCTTGCCGACGCCGACTCGGACGGTCTGCACATCGCAACGCTGCTCTGCGCATTGTTCGTCCAGCATTTCCGCCCGCTGGTGGATGCCGGTCACGTCTACGTGGCGATGCCGCCGCTGTACCGCATCGACCTGGGCAAAGAAATCTACTACGCCCTCGACGAAGCCGAGCGCGACGGCATTCTCGACCGTCTGGTCGCCGAGAAGAAGCGCGGCAAACCCCAGGTCACCCGATTCAAAGGTCTGGGTGAAATGAACCCGCCGCAGTTGCGTGAGACCACAATGGACCCGAATACTCGGCGTCTGGTGCAACTGACGCTGGGTGAAGACTTCGCCGAAACCTCGGAAATGATGGACATGCTGCTGGCGAAGAAACGCGCCGGTGACCGCAAGACCTGGCTCGAATCCAAAGGCAACCTCGCCGAGGTGCTGGCCTGATGCGGTTTGGCTGGGCCTTGGCGGGTGCGTTGCTGCTGAGTGCGATGAGCGTGTCGGCCGAGCCGTTGCAGGAATTGCGCGTGCTCTCCGAGCACCCGGTCGACGGCATGCGCGGCGGCAACCTGTCGGGGCTGGCCATGTGCGGCAGCGAGTTGTGGACGGTGTCGGATCGCGATGACGATCAGATCTATCGGCTCAATACCGCCGATCAGGTCTGGCAGGCCGAAGCCTTGCACATCGACGTGCCCCTGGTGCCGGAGACCGGTCTGCCGTGGGGGTTGCGCTCGCGCAATTGGGCCGCATCGTTCGTGCGCGGTGGCGACCTGGATTTCGAGGGCATCAGCTGCGACAGCGCCGGCAATCGCTACATTGTCAGCGAGGGCCATGCGGCAGTCTTGCAGGTGCCCGTCAGCGGCCCGGTCAACTGGCTGAAGATCTCGCCGATGATGGTTCGCGAAGCACGGGCCAGCGGCATGCTCCTGCATTTCAATGCGATCTTCGAGGGCTTGGCGATCAATCCGGCGGGCGATCAGATGTGGCTGGCTGCCGAACGGCAAAGCCGTGGCTTGCTGCTGATCAAGCGCCAGCAGACGGTGTGGGATTGCGACGGTCGTTGCGTGCTGCTCAGCGAGGGCGGCAAGGAAATGCAGCCGCCGCAGTTCCCGAAGGCCAGAGCGGTCGACCGGGACTTTTCCGACCTTTCATTGTTTAACGGCAAATTGTTTACCCTTGAGCGCAACGCCTTTCAGATTTGTCGGCGCGATGCGCAGACCGCCAAGGTCGAGCGTTGCTGGTCGTACGCCGCTGAACTGTTGCAGGCCAACCGCCGTTATTCGCAGAACTTCGGGCTGGAAGAGGCGCTGATCGTTGACGCTGATGGTGCGTGGGTCGGCGTCGACAATAATTTCGGCCCGCGGGCCGACGGTGAGGTTCGGCCGATCGTCTGGCGCTTCGCCGCGCCTGACGGTGGCTGGAGCGCCAAGCCTTAGCGTACTGCGTCCGAGTATTGCTGACGGGTATTTGCCGATCTGTGAGCAGATCAGGAAACTGCTGCAATACTCCAATCGGGACGGCCCTGGCCGTTGTGAGTGAGAACGCTTGAGGCGGCTCACTCGCGCAGGTTTTGGAGGGTGTGCCGGAAGCAAGGCGCGCTGGATGATTTACAGGTTTGCTGCGCTGGCCGCTGATTGAACAGCGAGCCATGAAGTGCAGACAATGAAGCTCTGAAGCAATGCTGTCGAGAAAGTAGTGTGATCGTTGAATTCCGACATGTCGTGCAAGGCTCGGGGAAACTTGAAACGCCGACTGCGGGAGATTCAATGATGAAACTCAACCTCTTTATTGCGGGTTTTTTGCTTGTCTGGAGTTCGCTGGGACTGGCCGCCGACCCGGAACTGCGGTTGCTTTCTGAGCATCCGGTGGAGGGGATGCGCGGAGGCAATCTGTCCGGGCTGGCCAAGTGTGGCGAGCAGTTGTGGACGGTGTCGGATCGTGACGACGACCGGATCTACCGGCTCGATAAGCAAGACAAGGTGTGGAAGGCCGAGGCTGTTTTGATTAATGTTCCACCGGTGCCTGAAGATCCCGGCCGGACGTTGGCCATGAAAACCCAGAGCTTTTTCAGATCGCTTGCGGGTAACGGTGCGTTGGACTTTGAAGGGATCACCTGCGACGCTAGCCAGAATCGCTACATTCTCAGTGAAACGTATTCAGCCATTCTCAAGATCTCACCCAGTGGAGAACTGGCCTGGTTGCGCATCTCGTCGCAGGTGCTGACTATGGCGCGAGAGGCTGGGCTGGCTACGCACGCCAATGCGTTGTTTGAAGGCTTGGCGGTTTCCGGCATTCTTGGCAGTGAAATCTGGCTGGCTGCAGAGCGGCAAAAAAGAGGGTTGGTCAAAATCAGGCGGCTACTGACTCCTCCCCTTGATAACAAATGGTACTGTTTTTCCATTTGTGTGCTCATGACCGAGGGAGGACTGGCGCCGCAACCGCCGCAATTTCCAGGCTCCAAACCGGTAGAGAAGGATTTTTCGGATATTGCTCTATTCAATAACAAACTGTTTCTCCTGGATCGCAACGCTTTCAAAATCTGTCGGCATGAAATGTTGACGGGTAAACAGGAACGCTGCTGGTCATTCGCTGCGGATGCACTGGTTCCGAATCGTCAATATGCGTCCGAACACGGACTGACCGAGGCGTTGCTGGTCGACGCGCAAGGCGCGTGGATTGGCGTCGACAACAATTTTGCAACCCGCGCCGATGGCGAGTCTCGCCCAATTGTGTGGCGCTTTGCAGCGCCTGAGGGCGGCTGGATTCAATGAGTATGGGTGAACAACGACAACAACCCCCGGGCAAGCGCGCCGGTCGGGTGCTGATGATTCTGGCCTGGTGTGCGGCGCTGTTTCTGGCGACGCGGTTTTTTGGCCAGTGGGAGCAACGCCAGCAGAATCCGAACGTCGTGGTCAGTTCGGAGCAGGGCGAAGGGTTTATCGAGGTGAAGCTGGCCGGCAATGCCCAAGGGCATTTTGTCGCCAGCGGTCAGATCAACGGCGAACCGGTCGAGTTCATGCTCGACACCGGCGCAACCGATGTGGCGATCCCGGCGGATCTGGCCAAGCGTTTGAAGCTGGAAGAAGGTTTCGGTGTGACCCTGAGCACGGCCAATGGCCTGAGCCAGGGCTATCGAACCAAAATCGACCGCCTGCAACTCGGTGACATCGTGCTGCGCGACGTCCGCGCACTGGTGGCGCCGGGGCTGCATGGCGATCAGGTGCTGCTCGGCATGAGCGCCCTGAACAAACTTGAATTTACTCAGCGCGGTGGCACCATGCTGCTGCGCCAGACAACGAACCGATGAGGCCTGCATGAGCAACCCCCTTGATCTCAGCCTGGACGGTGTAGAACGCCGCTCGTTGGCCGACTTCACCGAAAGTGCCTACCTCAACTACTCCATGTACGTGATCATGGACCGTGCTCTGCCGCATATCGGCGACGGCCTGAAACCGGTACAGCGGCGTATCGTCTACGCCATGAGCGAGCTGGGGCTGGACGCCGACTCCAAGCACAAGAAATCGGCGCGTACCGTCGGTGACGTGCTCGGTAAATTCCACCCGCACGGTGACTCGGCGTGCTACGAAGCGATGGTGCTGATGGCCCAGCCATTCAGCTATCGCTACACGCTGGTCGACGGTCAGGGTAACTGGGGTGCGCCGGACGATCCGAAGTCCTTCGCCGCCATGCGTTACACCGAAGCACGTCTGTCGCGGTATTCCGAAGTGCTGCTCAGCGAACTGGGCCAGGGCACTGCCGACTGGGGCCCGAACTTCGACGGCACCTTACAAGAGCCGCTGGTGCTGCCGGCACGCCTGCCGAACATCCTGCTCAACGGCACCACCGGTATTGCCGTGGGCATGGCCACCGACGTGCCGCCACATAACCTGCGCGAAGTCGCCACCGCTTGCGTGCGTCTGCTCGATGAGCCGAAAGCCACGGTCGAGCAGCTCTGCGAACACATTCAGGGTCCGGACTATCCGACCGAAGCGGAAATCATTACGCCGCGCGCCGACTTGCTAAAGATGTACGAAACCGGCAAGGGCTCGGTGCGCATGCGCGCCGTGTACCACGTCGAGGACGGCGACATCATCGTCACCGCGCTGCCGCATCAGGTGTCCGGCGCCAAGGTGCTGGAGCAGATCGCCGCGTTGATGCAGGCCAAGCCGTCGAAAGCCCCGCAGATCGCTGACCTGCGCGACGAATCCGACCACGAAAACCCGTGCCGCATCGTGATCATTCCGGTCAACAGCCGCGTCGATCATGAAGCGCTGATGCAGCACTTGTTCGCCAGCACCGAGCTGGAGTCGACCTACCGGGTCAACGTCAACATCATCGGTCTGGACGGCAAGCCGCAGCTGAAAAACCTGCGAGCGCTGCTGGTCGAGTGGCTGGAATTCCGCGTGCTGACCGTACGTCGCCGCCTGCAATTCCGCCTCGACAAGGTCGAGCGTCGTCTGCACCTGTTGGACGGTTTGCTGATCGCCTACCTCAACCTGGATGAAGTGATTCACATCATCCGTACCGAGGAGCATCCGAAGGCCAAGCTGATCGAGCGTTTCGCCCTCAGTGAGATTCAGGCCGACTACATCCTCGACACCCGTCTGCGTCAGTTGGCGCGACTGGAAGAGATGAAGCTGCGCGACGAGCAGGACGAACTGCTCAAGGAACAAGCCAAGCTGCAAGCCCTGCTGGGCAGCGAAGCCAAGCTGAAGAAGCTGGTGCGCACCGAACTGTTGAAAGACGCCGAAACCTACGGCGATGACCGTCGGTCGCCAATCGTCGAGCGCGCTGAAGCCAAGGCGCTGACCGAACACGATCTGCTGCCGAACGAAAAAGTCACCGTGGTGCTGTCTGAAAAAGGCTGGATCCGTTCGGCCAAAGGTCATGACATCGACGCCACCGGCCTGTCGTACAAGGCCGGCGACGGCTTCAAGACCTCGGCAGCGGGGCGCTCCAACCAGTTTGCGGTGTTTATCGACTCGACCGGCCGCAGCTACTCGGTGGCCGCGCACACCCTGCCATCGGCTCGGGGCCAGGGCGAGCCGTTGACCGGTCGTCTGACACCACCGCCCGGTGCGAGCTTCGAATGCGTGCTGATGCCGGAAGACGACGCGTTGTACGTGATCGCTTCCGACGCCGGTTACGGTTTTGTGGTCAAGGGCGAAGACCTGCAAGCCAAGAACAAGGCCGGTAAAGCCCTGTTGAGCCTGCCGAACAACGCCAAAGTCATCGCGCCACGTCCGGTGGCCGATCGTGAGCACAACTGGCTGGCGTCGGTCACGACCGAAGGTCGCCTGCTGATCTTCAAAATCAGCGATCTGCCACAATTAGGTAAGGGCAAAGGTAACAAGATCATCGGTATTTCCGGTGAGCGTGTGGCCAGTCGCGAAGAATATGTCACGGACATCGCCGTCCTTCCGGAAGGCGCCACCTTGGTGCTGCAGGCCGGAAAACGGACCCTGTCGCTGAAGGCCGATGACCTCGAACACTACAAAGGTGAGCGTGGGCGTCGTGGCAATAAGCTGCCGAGGGGCTTCCAGAGAGTGGATGCGCTGCTCGTCGAAAACCTCAATTAGGCGCCCTAGAGCGTTGGATCTACGATTTAACGCGTAGATCGACGCTTTGGCGCTGGAGTCGGAACGCATATTCACGGATGATATGGCCTTTCCAAGCGCCGGCGTGGCCGAGCGTTCTTCATATTTATTGAGTATTTTCACTGTGGTCAGCCTTGTGGCGGCCACCTGGACGGGATGATGACTGCTCTGCGCCCCCTTATTTTCCTGCTCGCCGGCGTTTTGGGCCTGGCGGGTTGCAGCGTTCACCAGCCGGTGTCGCTGTATCAACTGGACAGTGGAAGTCCGGTTCAGCCTGCGCAAAGCGCGGGCATGGCGGTTCTTTTGGGTCCGGTAGTCGTAGCCGATTACCTGCAACGTGAGACATTGCTGCAACGTCAACCCGATGGCAGCCTGCAAGCAGCGACAGACGGTCGTTGGGCTGGCAGCCTTTCGTCGGATATCGATCAGTTGCTGATGCGTCAGGTTGCTGGCCATCTGGACAGCCAGCGTGTAGTGCTGGCACCGGCCACTACGGGGTTCACTCCGGATGTGCAGGTGTTGCTGACCATCACGCGTCTGGACTCTGGCCAGAAACAACCGGCGATTCTCGATGCTCAATGGCGTCTGATCGACCGTCGTGGTCAGGTGCGCGATAACCGCATCGTTCATCTGCAAGAGCTGCATGCCGGCAGTACCGCTTCGCAGGTTCAGGCCCAGGGCATTTTGCTGCAGCGTCTGGCCGAGCAATTGTCTGTAGCGCTCAAGCCGTTGGCCAATCAGCCACCGGTGGCCGAGGCACCGCGTAAAGCGGCACCAAAACCGGCAGCGCCGGCGGCGGAATCAGAGAAACAACCGAAGATTCCGATGGCATCGCCGATTCGGACAGACATGGAAGTGTTCCGCTTCTAAGCTGGATCGAGTCAGAACAGAGCCCGCCTTGTGCGGGCTTTGTTGTGTCTGGGGTTCTGCGCGAAAGATCAAAAGCCCCTCACCCCAGCCCTCTCCCTGAGGGAGAGGGGGCCGACCGAGATGTCTGGCGCCATGCATCGACCTGAACGATCCTGGCTGTTATGGATTCAAAGCAGGACGTGCAGGTCGGTGTATTCCGGCAATAATCCCGGATCGGTCCCCTCTCCCTGTGGGAGAGGGCTAGGGTGAGGGGCTTTTCAGGGTGCTTGCAATCTCGATAACACCGGCCACAAAAAAGCCCGCAGACAATCACTCGTCTGCGGGCTTCCGTGTTTCAGGCCTTAGGCTTACGCCCGGCGCTCATGCATCCGCGCCAGTTGCCGTTCCAGCATCGACGGATACGGTTCCATCAACCGCTCCACGCAGCAAGCCCCCTCAGGGCTGGCGATTGGCCGGATCCGTGCACGCTGGCGTATCAGCGCATCGTCACTGATCTTGCGTTCGACCAGCAGCAGGTTACGGCTGTGCTGCGACAAGGCCAGCGCATCCTGCGCCGAATCGGTCAGCAGCAGATCAATCTGACTCAAGCCGAACAACTCATCGCCCAGGGTCAGGCCCAGCTGCAGTTGCAGGGTGATGCCGCTGTCTGCGACTTCAATCTGCAACTGATGACCCAAGGCCCGCAGCAACTCGCCGCAGCAGATTGCGTTGGTCAGGTAATCGTCACCGCTGTCTTCGGTGTGGAAGAGCATCAGCGTGCTGCCGTCGTTGAGGGTTTCGATTTCACCCTGATACAGCGAAGCAGCCTGATCGAGGCAGTCACGATAACGCTCCTGCAATTCTTCCAGACGTGCCCGCGGCAAGCGGCGCAGTTGTTCCTGTGAGCCCAGTTGTACCGCCAGCACGGCGCTGTGTTGTGGCACGCTCGGAGTCGCCTTGCGGGCGACCGGTTGTGGCGCAACGTCCAGCGATTCATCGCGCAGATCAGCGAACGCGTCATCGTCATCATCGTCTTCGACGGTGCTGACCAGATGTCGCGGTGCAGGCTTCTGCGCGGCCATCGGACGGGTTTCGTCGAAACTCGGATCACGCAAGTTGCGCACCTCGAATTCCGGCTCGTCCTCTTCGTCCTCGAACTCAGGCTCCGGTTCCGGTGCAGGCTCTGGCGCGTAGTTGGCGTGCAGCTGACGCGCCAGATCGCCGATTTCATCCTGACGATCAATGCCCGGCGTGTGTTCGTCGATGCGTCGCAACCAGACACGCAATTGCAGCAACGGCGTCGACAGATAGCGGCCCATGCGCAGGCTCAGGGCCAGCGACAGCGCCAACAGGATCCCGCTGAGAATGCCCATGCTTTGCAGGCTGATGGTCATCGGCTGCTGGAACTGATCCATGTCCAGGCTGATGCGCAGTTGCCCGGCAGTCACGTCCTGGAAGGTGATCTTGCTCTCGTACATGCCCTCGGCTTCGCCCAGCAGGCTGTGCTTGGGCCGCTGACCGGACTCGGCGAGGATGCGGTTGTCCACGCTGTAGATCGCCGCGTGGGCCACCAGTTTGTTCTTGGTCAGATTATTGAGCAGCACGTTGAGGCTGAGGATGTCGTTGGACACCAACAGCTCGGTGGCCGAGGTCGCGGTCTGCGTGGTCAGGCTTTCGCCCAGCGCATCGGCCTGCTGGTGCATGGCCTGCTTGAATTGCAAACCCATCACGCCGGCATAGATCACCAGGGCCAGAGCGACCAGGATCACGTTATGGCTGGCAATGCGCAATGCAATCGGTACACGGCGGTGGCGCAGTGCACGGAAGATCAGCAGGAAGAAGTTATCGGTTTTAACTGGCGTGGGCCGGTTCACTGAGCTCGGCTCTTTTGTCCGTGAAGTTGACGCGCAGTATAGCGACAGGCCCTAGACCGGCAAAGCGCTCGCGGTGCCCGATGGTCACTGAAAGTGGGTAGAATGCGGTTTTTTTCCAGTTGCGGGGGTGCGCGTTGCGCGAAATCGTCCTGATTAACATCACGGGAGTCGACCGTCCGGGTCTGACTGCGGCCATTACCGGCGTTCTGGCACAAGGTGGTGTGAACATTCTCGACATCGGTCAGGCGGTGATCCACGACACCCTGTCGTTCGGCATCCTGGTTGAAATCCCCGATTCCGAGCAAGGCAAGTCCGTGCTCAAGGACATTCTGTTCAAGGGCTACGAGCTCGACCAGCAGGTGCGGTTCACGCCGGTGTCCGAAGAGGATTACCAGCAATG
This sequence comes from Pseudomonas sp. P4_D7, assembly GCF_056401755.1. NCBI lineage: Bacteria > Pseudomonadati > Pseudomonadota > Gammaproteobacteria > Pseudomonadales > Pseudomonadaceae > Pseudomonas > Pseudomonas sp. P4_D7. The sequence goes on from NZ_JBFUIR010000002.1 coordinate 274,238, forward strand.
GGTGGGTAATCAGGGCAAGAAGCGTCACATCGTTACCCTGCTGACCCGCAAAGTGACCGCTGGCCAATTGCAGGCTGTCAGCTCGATCACCGCCAAATATGGCCTGAATATCGATCACATCGACCGTCTGTCGGGTCGCATGCCACTGGACACGCCAGCGGACAAGGGCAAGGGCTGCATCGAGTTCTCCGTGCGTGGCGAAGCCGCCGATCCACAGGCGCTGCGTGCCGAATTCCTCAGCGTTGCCCAAGCGCTGAACGTCGACATCGCCTTCCAGGAAGATTCGCTGTTCCGGCGCAACCGTCGTCTGGCGGTGTTCGATATGGACTCGACGCTGATCGAGGCCGAGGTCATTGACGAGCTGGCCAAGGCTGCCGGGGTTGGCGAACAAGTCTCCGAAATCACTGAGCGGGCCATGGCCGGCGAACTGGATTTCCGCGCCAGCTTCAAAGAGCGTCTGGCGTTGCTCAAAGGTCTGGATGTCAGCGTGCTGGACTCGATCGGCGCTTCGCTGCGTCTGACCGAAGGCGCCGAAACGCTGTTCGCTGAACTCAAGCGACTGGGCTACAAGACCGCGATCCTGTCCGGTGGCTTCACTTATTTCGCCAAGCAATTGCAGGCAAAACTCGGCATCGACTATGTGTTTGCCAACGAACTGGAAGTGGTCGATGGCAAGTGTACCGGCGTGGCGATCGAGCCGATCGTCGACGCGCAGCGCAAGGCTGATTTGCTCAAAGAGCTGGCACACAAGGAAGGTTTGCGTCTGGAGCAGACCATCGCGGTCGGCGACGGTGCGAATGACCTGCCGATGCTGGCGATTGCCGGTTTGGGCGTAGCGTTCCGTGCCAAGCCGTTGGTGAAGCAGTCGGCGAAGCAGGCGATTTCGACGTTGGGGCTGGATGGCGTGTTGTATCTGCTGGGTTTCCGTGATCGCGACGGGCAGCTCTGAGATCTCTATCGCCTGACTTGGCCTCTTCGCGAGCAGGCTCGCTCCCACAGTTGAAATGTATTCCAATGTGGGAGCGAGCCTGCTCGCGAAGGTTGCGCCGCCGATCCATCGGCGGGCACTTAAAGCGATTTCCACAACGAATCAAAATCCTCTTCGCTCCCGGCATTGCGCGCGGTTTCCAGCGAACGATAGGCGAACTGATTGAAACTGTGCGTACTCGCCACCCGTCGATCCAGCCCGGCGCGGTGTTCTTCGCCTTGGGTGTTGATCAGCACTTTACTGCCTTCCTGAAACGGCAAGCGCGGCGCCAGCAAGGTTGCCGGCAAATCTATCGCACTGATCTCCGGTAACAATAATCCGCGCAGATACTGACTGTGATCGTCCCGTGAGCGCACCAGTTGCAGGCCGCAAGGCTGGGCATGTGGCGCCACCAGCTCAATGCCCATTTGCGTGCCGCCGCCGCGCACCTGGCGGATCCAGCGAATGACCGCAATGCTCCAGCCCAGACTGACACTGTCCTGAATGCCGAGCATTTCCCCGGCCTGCAGCTCGGCGGGCACTTCATTTGGCCACGCCAGGCAATATCCACCGGGGCTGTGATTGATCACCGGCAGGGCATGGGTCGGGTAATGCGGCGTACTGTCCGTGCCGCTTTCATCCTCGAGCAAATGGTCGTACTGGATTTCCTCGTAAGGCAAAAATTCATCAGTTTTGCTTTGCGGTGCGGCGTCGAAAGCCTGGCTCCAACTGTCCTTTTCACCTTTGGCGACGGCACTGCTGAAATTCGCCGAGCGCGTTCCGGGGTGTTTGAGCAGCTCGCTGAAACTGCGCTCGCCACCCAGATAAAAGTGCAGCGCGCTCATGCCCACGCACACGGTTAGATGGCCTTGGCCGACGGTGCGCTGAAAGCTGCGCTCGGCGGCTTGTCCCCAGGTGGCATGCAGGTGTTGCAGGGTGTCGAAGCTGAGCCCGGGCGGAACGGGCAGCGGCGTCGATGCGGGCTGGTGCTGCAAATGCGCTTCGATGGCGTTCACCAGTGGCTGCGGATCGAAGCCGAGCAATCCGGCCTGTTCTTCGCTGCGAAACATGTTGCGGTAGCGCGGGCCGGTATCGATCGCCGGGCTGATCGCAAACAGTCCTTCGCTCGAGCGACCGGGATGCAATTTGAGTAGGGCGCTCCACGGTTCGAGTACTTCAGCCAATCGGGCGATCTGGTTCTGCCGCAATTGATTGCAGCGGGCACTGCCCAGGAGCAGGGCGGCGATGTAAGTCTGTTCAAGCGTGAGTTCGGTGGTGAGGCTGGCGAGATCGTCGTGGACCCGGCGCTGTTGCAGTTGCAGTTCGCAGGCGATGCGATACAGCTGATGCAGTTCGAACCACACCTGCTCCGGTGCCGCGCTGTACAGCTGCGTCGCACGCAGCAGTTGACCCTTGAGTGTATGGGTCGCCCGTTGCAGGGCCGTGCTGACCAATATCGCGCGATCCTTGCTGTACTTCGGCGCAATCCGCAACATGATCTGTTTGTAGCCGACGGCCAGATGGCTTTGCAGCGCCTGACACAAATTGCTGATCTTGCGTGAACGCTCGTCGAGCATGATCGCCTGATGCAGGAAGTGCCGTTCCAGATGCTGGCAGACGAAATACACCTCGGGTCGCAGCAGCTCCAGCAGGTTGAGGCGATTGTCACTGGGGGTGAGCAATTGATTGAGTTCGCCCAGGCCTTGATACAGCAGGCGGGCGGTTTCACCGATGTTGGCCTTGGGCAGGCCGGCGATCCAGCGCTTGAGGTCGCGCGGCGTTGCTTCGCAAAACGACAGACGCGTTTGCGTCGGGGTCGGGGCGCTCAGGGAGGGTTGGGGACGAGACTCACTCATGCCTTGACGGGCTCCGGCGGCGGAAGGGGCAATGCCCAAAACTCTAGCAGCTGTGGTCTGTTTCGCTGGGTAGCGTCAGACTTTTTGACCGCTGGTCTGCTGGCCGGATGCCATTCCCCAAGCCCTACTAGTCTCTCAGGCGTGCGATCGGAAACGCACGGTTGCACGGCCTGCCGTCAACCTCGGGCAGGTCTCCCGAAACTTCAAGGAGATGAAGTTCATGTCTAAATATGCAGTGGCAAATCAATGGGGTGGCAGTTCGGCGCCGTGGCATCCGGGTGGAACCTGGGTACTCGGCGGGCGGGACAACCAGAATGTCGTCGCGATCGAGATCAAGTCGCGCGATGACGGTAAAACGTTCACCGGCACCATGACCTATGCCGGGGAAGGTCCCATTGGCTTCAAAGCGCAGCGCACCGGTCAGAACCAGTACAACGTCGAGAATCAGTGGGGTGGCAATGATGCCCCATGGCATCCGGGCGGCAAGTGGGTGATTGGCGGCCGGGACAATCAGAACGTTATCGCGTTGAGCGTCACGTCCAGTGACGGAGGGAAAAACCTCAGTGGCACCAATACCTATGCCAACGAAGGCCCGATCGGCTTTCTTGGGCAAATAGAGTAACGGCACCACCGAGTCGTATCCGCCTTTTCGCAGACGTGTGAAAAGGCGGATCAGTGGCTCACATCATGTTCAGGCTTTTGGCAGCGCCAGGCCTTGCCCCATCTGCACTGGCGAACCCGCCACCAGCTCTTGCGCCCATGTCACCTGATCCGGCCCGAACAGCACGATCGCGGTCGAACCCAGTTTGAAGCGACCCAGTTCGGCGCCTTTTTCCAGATGGATCGGCGCGCGGGCGGCTTCGTCGTAGCGGAAGGTTTTCAGCTCGCGCTTCGGTGGGGTGACCAGGCCGGCCCACACGGTTTCGATCGAAGCGACGATCATCGCACCCACCAGCACCACGGCCATCGGCCCGCGCTCGGTGTCGAAAATGCACGCCACGCGCTCGTTGCGGGCGAACAGTTCCGGAACGTTTTCTGCGGTGGTCTGGTTGACCGAGAAGATCCGGCCCGGGATGTAGACCATTTCGCGCAGGGTGCCGGCCAGCGGCATGTGCACGCGGTGGTAGTCCTTCGGCGAGAGGTAAATGGTGGCGAAGTCGCCGCCCATGAACGGTGCAGCGTTAGCCGCATCACCGCCGAGCAGTTCCAGCACGCTGAAGCTGTGGCCCTTGGCCTGGAACACGCGACCGTGTTCGATCGGGCCAAGCTGGCTGACCGCACCGTCGGCCGGGCTGAGGATCGCGCCCGGGGTTTCGTCCAGTGGACGCGCGCCGTCTTTCAGGGCGCGGGTGAAGAAGGCGTTGAAGTGCTCGTAGGCAGTGAGGTCTTCGACCAGCGCTTGCGACATGTCCACCTGGTAGCGCTTGGCGAACCATTGGGTGAAGGCATTCTTGAACCAGCGCACGCGGCACTCGGCAATGCAGCCGGCCAGACGCGACAGCAGGTGATGAGGCAGCAGGTACTGGCTGAGGATAAACAGACGCTCTTTCATTAGTTGTCCTTAAAAACCTTAAATCTCGACTGGCGTGTCAGGGTGGTTGCCCCATTCGCCCCAGGAACCGGCGTAGCCCTTGACCCGCGGATAACCGAGGGATTTGGCCACCAGATAAGTGAAGCCCGACCGGTGATGGGTCTGGCAGTGGGTAATGATTTCTTTGTCCTTGGTGATCCCGAGGTCTTCGAGGATCTGCGGCATGTCTGTGCGAATGCGCAACTGACGGGCCTTGTCCATGCCGGCAGTCCATTCGAAATTGACCGCGCCGGGGATGTGCCCAGCCTTGGCGGCCAGCACTTTCTCACCGGAATACTCCAGCGGCCCGCGCGCATCCCAGATCGCCAGATCGGCAGCACCGAGGCGGCTTTGCAGGTATTCACGGGTCGCGGTCGGTTCTTCATGCAGGGTCAATGGCACAGGGCCGCCCACTGCAGGCGGAACCTGGATCGACATCGGCATGCCGGCCGCCAGCCACGCCGGCAGACCGCCGTCGACGTAGTGATATTTGTCGTGACCGATCACGTCGAGCAGCCAGATGAAACGCCCGGCCCAACCGCCGCCTTCGTCGTCATAGACCACGTAGACCGCATCTTTGCGATGGCCCAGCTCACCGAATAACGCTTCGAGATCGGCTTTCGCCGGCAGCAGTCCCGGCGCCGGCGGCTGGCCGAGCTGGGTGCGCTTGGGATCGACAAAGCGTGCGCCGGGAAAGTGACCTTCGGCATAACGGGCAGGGCTGGTCAGGTCCACCAGAATCAGTTCAGGGGAGTCGAGACGCGGGAGCAGGTCGCTCGCCTCGATGACGAGCGGCAAGCCAGAGAAGTCAGACATGTGAGGTCTCCAGAGCACAAAGGGGAGGATTGTAGCGCAGCCTCATCGGCCGCGGCTGCTAAAGCTGTGCAGGGCTTTTTCGATGCACTGTGCGGTTTTGCCAAAGGCTTGCACGGTGATATCAGCGAACGGCCCGCCGCCCTGATCGGCGACGACAATCATGATCACCCGGCCGTTATTGACCAGGGAACGCAGGAACAGATGCTCGCCACGAAACAGGGTGCGCAGGCTCGCTGGCAGCAGAGCGGAGAACTGAGCGTTGTTCTCGGGATTGATCCGCACCTGCGCCTGTTGCGCGAGCAGCCGTTGCAAGACCTTGCTCTGGCTGACGACGAAATTCAGCGCCGCCGCTTCTTTCGGTAGCCCGGCGGTTTGATTCACGCGCAGATTGGACTGTGTGCGATCGGCCATCAGGATCATCACCCGGCGCATGCCGCTGGCGACCAGCGCATCGCGAGCGGCGACGGTCAGGCTCATGGCATTGGTGAAGCGGCTTGGCTCGGCCAATAGCTCGGCGCATTGCTGGCGCCATTGCGTCAGATCTTCCGAGGTTGGCGCTGCGGCGGGCAGCATGCCGGCTGGCAAACGACGGGTGCCCCACGGCCACAGCAACGAAACCGCCGGATGCCACAGGTCGGGCATCGCATGATGGCGCGCGCTGTTGGCGGCTTGCTGGTGCAACTGTTGTTGCACTTCATCCATGGAAATCTGCAGATAAAGGCTGGTCAGGTACTGCCAGCGTTCGCTGTGCGGACTGTCCCACGCCTGTTGCGCAGACAGTGCCAGGCCGTTGGCCAGCAGCACGGTGTTGGCCGGCTGGTTGAGCCAGCGGCGCAGGGTCGGGTCGTCATCGAGGCGGTTTTGCTGGCGCAACGGATGTTCGCTGTCGCGGGCGATGCGCAGCACTTTGACCAGTTCGCGCTGTTCACTCAGCAGCAGCTTATAACCCTGCTGCACCCAGATCGGCAGGTGCCAGACTTGCACCAGCGCCTCGGCGATTTTCAGCAGGCGTACGCCGAACAATTGCTTTTCGACCACGCGCGCCGATTCGCCCTTGTGGATAACCCGCAGTTCCCATTCTTCGAGCAATTGCGGATAAGTCAGCGCCAATGGCCACAGCGGCGACAAAAACAACAGGCTGCCCCAATGAATGTCCTGCCACAGCCGCGCCAGGCGACTGGCGAAAAAACCGTTGGCCTGTTGCGTCGCGTGCTGGCTGATCATCTGTAACTGGCGCAGGGCCTTGGGGATTTGCATCTGCGGTTCGGCGGGCAGGCGCGCGAGCAATTCTTCAGTCCGCGCCAGGCCGAGACGGTTGATCGCCACCTCGAGATTTTCCGCCGGTGCGGCCATGGTGCCGTGGGTGTGACGATTCGCCTCACGGATGATGCTCAAGGCCAGTGCCGGGCTGTCCTGCATCAGGTCGGCGATGTCGCGCAGCGAGCTGCGATTGTCGCGGATCGCCCGACAGACTTTGTCGTGAGCCTCTTGCGGCACGGGCAGCCGGACGCCATCGAGCAACTTTACCCAGCCGTCGAGGGTGGTCGGTTTTGCGTGTGGGACGTTCGTTTCATTAGCCATGTCTGGACGGGATCTTCACTGACTGTAGACGCGCCCGGCATGGGCTAAATTGGCTTTTCGCCTGAACTGGCTATAGTCTGGCGCAGTTTTGCCGATAAGTAGAAGAAGAGATTTTTTAACTTCCGAATATGACCTTGAACCCGACTTAAATAAGTACTTTCTACCTATGGCTAAAATTATCGGCATCATCGTCGTATTCGCGAGCGTGCTCGGCGGATACGTGCTCTCCCACGGCAAGATTGCCGCCCTGATCCAGCCCTTCGAGGTGATGATCATCGGTGGTGCGGCACTGGGTGCATTCCTCCAGGCCAACCCCGGTTACATGACGATGCACGTGCTCAAGAAATCCCTGAGCATGTTCAGTTCGCGCTTCAGCCACACGTTCTATCTGGAAGTGCTCGGGCTGATCTACGAGATCCTCAACAAGAGCCGCCGCGAAGGCATGATGGCCATCGAAGGCGACATCGAAGATGCCGCCGCGAGCCCGATCTTCGCCAAGTACCCGGCAGTGCTCAAAGACGAACGCATGACCGCGTTCATCTGCGATTACCTGCGCATCATGTCGTCCGGCAACATGGCGCCGCACGAGCTGGAAGGCTTGTTCGACATGGAACTGTACAGCCTGAAAGAAGACCTTGAGCATCCATCTCATGCGGTGAACGGCATCGCCGATGCCATGCCCGGTTTCGGTATCGTCGCGGCGGTACTCGGTATCGTGGTGACCATGGCCTCGCTGGGTGAAGGCGATCAGAAGTCCATCGGCCTGCACGTCGGTGCGGCACTGGTCGGTACCTTCTTCGGTATTCTCGCAGCGTACGGTTTCTTCGGCCCATTGGCGCATTCCCTGGCCCACGATGCCAAGGAAGAGCTGAACGTCTACGAAGCCATCAAGGCCTCGCTGGTGGCTTCGGCTTCCGGCATGCCGCCGTCGCTGGCGGTCGAGTTCGGTCGCAAGGTTTTGTACCCGGCGCACCGTCCAAGCTTCGCCGAGCTGGAACAAGCGGTTCGCGGTCGCTAAGTCATGGAAAATAATCAGCCGATTATCATCAAGCGCGTCAAGCGCATAGCCGGCGGGCATCACGGCGGGGCGTGGAAAATCGCCTTCGCCGACTTCGCCACGGCGATGATGGCGTTCTTCCTGGTGTTGTGGCTGCTGTCCACCGCCACGCCCGAGCAGAAGATCGCCATCGCCGGTTACTTCAAAGACCCGGTCGGCTTTTCCGAAAGCGGCACGCCGTACATCATCGACCTGGGCGGCACGCCGACCCTGGCGCCGGAAAACACCCTCAACCCGGAAGTGAAGTCGCAGCCGCAACCGGACAAGGTCACGGTCGACACCGAGCAGGTTGAAGGCATGGCCGAACAGGTCGAGAAGGAACGCCTCGAACTGCTCCTGCAAGAACTGCAGAACAAGGTCGACGAGAACCCGCAGTTGCAGAAGTTCAAGGATCAGATCCTCTTCGAGATCACTCCGAATGGCTTGCGCATCCAGATCATGGACGCCGAGAACCGGCCGATGTTCGACTCCGGTTCTGCACGCCTGAAACCGTACTTCGAAGACATCCTGCTGGCCATGGCCGACACCATCAAAGCGGTGCCGAACAAGATCAGCATCAGCGGTCACACGGACGCCAAGCCTTACACCGGCACCGGTGATTTCGGTAACTGGGAATTGTCGGCCAACCGTGCCAACGCTGCCCGTCGTGCACTGGTCGCCGGTAGCTATCCGGATGCGCAAGTGGCGCGGGTCGTCGGTTATGCCTCGTCGGCGCTGTTCGACAAGGAAAACCCGTTCAACCCGGTCAACCGTCGCATCGACATTGTCGTGCTGACCAAAAAAGCCCAGGCGGCCATCGAAGGTTCGCAAGGTGCGGATCCGGCGAAACCGGCGGATCAAGGTCAGAATGGTGCCGCTCCGGCAGCCCCAGTCGACCCGAATGCACTGCCGGCGGATCAGCAACCGGTGCCGGCGCACGAACTGCGCGAACGCCTGAACCTGTTCGACGACGCTGCGCCGAAACCGGCTGAGCCGGGGAGTGCGGGGCCTGCTCCCGCTGCTCCGCCAGTCACTGCACCGGCTCCCGCGCCGAAACGGTGATTCACAAAAAGCCACGGTCACCGTGGCTTTTTTGTTTCTGCCTGCGTCGCAATGAGCAGTCGCAGTATTCGCAATCACGGAAGATCAGTAATGGAAAGACTCAAAGCCTATTTTCAGCGGCACGGCAACGCACCCTTCAAGTTTGGCGAGGGGCGGGTCAGTGGCTATATATCAGCCACCCTCGGGCTGTTGAGCCTGTTGGCGGTGTTCTGCTTCCTGTTTCCCGAGTGGCTGACCACAGCCGAACTGCGCAAGGTCTATGACGAGCAGTTCGCGCGCACCACGCTATTGCTCGGTCTGGTGGTTTCGTTCAGCCTCGGCACCCTGAATATCCTGCTCAACAAACGCAAGCGTCTGGGGATTACCGGTCTGGTTGCATCGGGCCTGGCGGTGTTCCTTGGGGGCACCAACGTACAAGTCAGCTCGATCGGGCAGACCCCGTACTCGCTCGGTCTGGACTGGTTCGTGCTGGCGCTGCTGGTGTCGGCGATCGTGTTCATTCCGCTGGAAAAACTCTATTCCAAGGATCCCGAGCAAAACATCCTGCGCCCGCACTGGCGCACCGACCTGACCTACTTTTTCGTCAGCCACATGCTGGTGCAGTTCATCCTGATCTTCATCACCGCCTCGTCGAGTTACATCGCCGGCTGGGCGATGTCGCCGGGCTTGCAGGCCAGTGTCCAGAGCTTGCCACTGGTGGTGCAGTTTCTGCTGGCGATACTGGTCGCCGATCTCGGTCAGTACTGGCTGCACCGGCTCTACCATGTAGTGCCATGGCTGTGGCGCATTCACGCGGTGCATCACTCCAGTACGCACATGGACTGGCTCGCCGGCTCCCGCGTGCACTTCATTGAAATCCTGCTGACCCGCACTGGCGTGCTGGTGCCATTGATGCTGCTGGGCTTCGCGCCGCAAGCGTTGAATGCCTATGTAATCCTGGTCGGTGTTCAAGCGGTACTGGCCCACGCCAACGTGCGAATCAACGGCGGCTGGCTGAACTACCTGATCGTGCTGCCGCGCTATCACCATTGGCACCACGCCCGGCACAAGGACTACATCTACAAAAACTACGCGATCCACACGCCGCTGGTGGATATGCTCTTCGGTACGTTCAAGCTGCCGCCAAAGGAATGGCCGGTGCGTTATGGCGTGTTTGGCAAGGAGCTGCCAGGCGGGATTGTGCGTCAGCACCTGTATGCGTTTCGCAAGCCTGAGCCAAAAGTAGTTGTGCCAAAACCGCCGGCCAGCGTGTGAGGCAAAAAAAGCCGCGAGATGATCGCGGCTTTTTTACGTCTGTCAGAACCCGCGCCGAATCCGGTTCTTCAGTTGTTCGTGGAAAATCTCGGCGTTGCGCTTATAGGTGCCGCTAAAGGATTCATTGCTCGAATCCAGCGTCATCGAGCGTTTATTCGACACTTCCTCGCGATACGCGTCGATAAAAAAATTCAGATCACTGTCCGTGCTCAGCTTCGGCCACTTATCCAGATACAGCGGCAGCTCCGTCGGCCCGGTCTTGAACGAGCAGATCCGCCGGTTGCTGATGGTCGCTTCGCCAATTTCGAACGGCACCCACCACGATAACGCAGTCTTTTCCGAGACCACTGCCAGCAGGTGCGTGCATTCGGTGATGTTGCGGGTGATGACCCCAGTGATGTCGTCGGTGGTCTGCGACTCGGGGTCGAGCACGTCGAGGTAGGTTTTGATGTTGGCCTGGATCAGGCGGCTATTGATGGCGATGGCGTGGGCGCGATCCATGTGGCGGTAGCTGATGAATACGGGCATCAGAAGTGTCCTTTTATGGCGAGTTCGCGGTAGTAGGCGCCGAGGGCGGTGAGGCGGCAGCCGGTGGAGTTGATGGCGGCGTAGTACATGTGTTCGGCGTCCACGGGCTCGATCAGGCTGTGGCGATTGCACATTTGCAGTTGCTTGAAGATGTCGCCGTGCTCGGGGTTGAACAGCGCTTCGGTGGGCTCGTAGCTGGGGTCGAGTCTGAAAACGAAGCTCGGTTCCGGGAACCAGTCCTTGAGTTTGCGCAGGGTTTCTTCGGCGATCAGCGGCGCGACCTCGCGTAGCGGCACAAACTGCGAGACATTGGTCTTGAATACCGGACGCTGTTCCCAGGCTCCCAGCGCATTGTCGACAAACGAATAGACGCTACCGGGGGTGACCTTGCCGAGTACGTTGGCAGCGCCACCATGCAGCGCTTGCAGCAACAGATCCGTAAATACCCCGTGACCGCGGCTTTCCAGGGCGTACTGTTCTTTTTTGCAGGCGGTGAGAATGGTCACGCCTTCGCCGATCACACTGCTGCCGCCGCGCAGGTTGCGCAGGGCGCCTGCTGCACCGGCCTGGCAGCAATCGAGAATGATGATTTTATTCTTGATGTGCGGGGCTTTGTCCGCCCATTCCAGAATGTCGCTGATGCGAATACCGTCTCCGCCAGGCTGATAGTCCTGGGGAATCAGTAGTCCTTCGTCGATGCTGGTGTCGAACTGCCCATGACCGGCGAAGTACAGCAGTGCCACGTCACAGTCGCCTGAGAACAGGCTCTGGATCTGCTGTTTCATGAGTTTGAGCGTTAGTTGTTCTTCGGCCGACGTCAGCACTTTGCTGCTGAAGTTCGGGCGCCCGTTGGCGTGACGCTCCAATACCGAAGCCATGGCCATTGCGTCGTTGTTACAACCGCTCAACGGCGAGACGTAGTCGTAGTGGTTGATGCCGATAAACAGTCCCTTGCGCATGATCACACCGCCGTATGCAGGCGAATCGCGCTGACGATGCTATTGGTGTTCCACGCGCATTCGGCGTGTGCCGCGTCACGTACCACGGCGGAAATGCGCTCGGCGCCGAATGGCTTGATCGCGATGATCACCTTGCCCATGCGTTTGGCGATCTCGATTTCCTTGTTGATCCACTTGCTGTAGGTCGAATACATCCCGGCCATGATTAGTACCGCCGAGCAGGGGCGAATCTTGTTTTCGATGGCTTCTTCGAGCTGCTTGTCGGTCTGCGCGCCCATGATCGGGTTATGTGGCGGCACGGAAAAATTCTTGAAACTGAAATCCGGCCTGGCGCCGAGCAGGCGTACCAGATTGTCGTGAGCGTGGGCGTAGTTCCACGAATGGCTGATGAACAGGTGATAGGTCTGCATGGGGTTCCTCGAAGGTCGCGAAGGTGCGAAGGAGGACCCCAATCTAGGCATCTGGAGCTTGCCTACAAGGGTTGGGCGGTGAAAGAGAAATGTCCTGCAGGCAGGCGTGTGCGGGCCTGTAAGAAAAGTCTGGCGTTTAACGGAATCGAGGGTTTGTCAGGCGCAGTCCGACATCCGGCAGCCCTCGGGCGAGGTACTGCCGGTGCAGATGTTTAGTAGCCGTTTTCCGGCAGGCTGGCGATGATCGAGCGGTAGCTGTTCATCCGCTGCTGCTGCACGCGGCCATCTTCCAGCGCCTTGAGCAGTGCACAACCGGGTTCGCGGTCGTGTTTGCAGTCGCGAAAGCGGCAGGTGCCGAGCAGGTCATTGAACTCGATGAAACCGGCTTCAACATCGGCGCGGCTGACGTGACCCAAGCCGAATTCGCGGATACCCGGGGAGTCGATCAACTCACCGCCGCCAGGGAAGTGGAACAGGCGCGCAGTAGTCGTCGTGTGCGTACCCTGACCGGACAACTCGGACAACGGCCCGACACGGGTTTCCACTTCAGGCAGCAAGCTGTTGACCAGCGATGACTTGCCGACACCGGACTGGCCGACGAACACGCTGATGCGGCCGTCGAGCTGCTGTTGCAGTTGTTCCATGCCGTTGCCGTGGTGCGCCGACACTTCCAGCACCGGATAACCGAGAGTGCGGTACACCGCCAGCAGCGCATTCAGTGCTGGGGCGTTCTGCTCGTCGATCAAGTCGAATTTGTTCAACAGCAGGAGCGGCCGGATGCCAGCGTGTTCGGCGGCAACCAGATAGCGGTCGATCAGGTTGGCATGCGGCTCGGGCAGCGGCGCGAAGACGATGACGATCATGTCGACATTGGCGGCTACCGGTTTGAGCTGGCCACGGCTGTCCGGGCGGCACAGTTCGGTGGTGCGCGGCAGTTGCGCGACGATCACCCCGATGCCCTGATTGCCGGCACGCCAGACGACTGTGTCGCCGGTCACCAGCGCAGGCAGGTTGGCGCGCAAGTGGCAGCGGAACACCTGGCCGGCCTGATCACCGTCAACGGCCTCGACCTCGACCTGTACACCGAAGTGGGCAATCACCAGGCCGGTCTGTTCCGGGCCCAGGTCGCCGCCCTCAAGGGCTTCGACAGCCGAGGACTCGCGTTTGGCGGCGCGTGCAGCGCGCTCGCCCTGAATCTTTTCGATGCGCCAGTTTTGACGACGATTGAGTTGGCGTTTGGCCATGGGTGTTCCGTCTGAAGAATGCAGCGATTAGGTAAAACGGCCGCGAGTTTAGCACGCCCGGCCACCGGCCTAGGCTAAACTGCGCAGCATTGCCTAGGAGCCGACATATGCAAAACCCGCAGAACCTGATCTGGATCGACCTGGAAATGACCGGTCTGGATCCGGAAAACGACGTCATCATCGAGATGGCCACCATCGTCACCGACAGTGATCTGAACACCTTGGCCGAAGGCCCGGTGATCGCTATCCACCACAGTGACGAAGTGCTCGCGCGTATGGACGAGTGGAACACCCGCACCCACGGCAACTCCGGCCTGACCCAGCGCGTGCGTGACAGCCGAATCAGCATGGCCGAAGCCGAAGCTGAAACCATCGCCTTCCTGGAAAAATGGGTACCGAAGGGCAAGTCGCCGATCTGTGGCAACAGCATCTGTCAGGATCGCCGCTTCCTTTATACCCACATGAAAGCGCTGGAAAGCTATTTCCACTATCGCAACCTCGACGTCTCCACGCTCAAGGAACTGGCCGCGCGCTGGGCACCGGACGTGCGCGACAGCTTCAAGAAGGGCAGCACCCACCTCGCGCTGGACGATATCCGTGAGTCGATCGCCGAGTTGCAGCACTACCGCAAGCATTTCATCAAGTTCTGATGCCTGGCGATGGGGGCGGGCATTGCGATTGCCCCCTTTTGGTGCCGCACTGAAATGGCTAGACTGCGCGCCTTCCTGCCTGGATCGCCACCATGTTGCTGATGCTCTATCTGATCGCCATCACCGCTGAAGCCATGACTGGCGCCCTGTCTGCCGGGCGGCGCGGCATGGACTGGTTTGGCGTGGTACTGATCGCCTGCGTAACAGCCTTGGGCGGTGGCTCGGTGCGCGATGTGCTGCTCGGGCATTATCCGCTGACCTGGGTAAAACACCCGGAATACCTGGTGCTGACTTCGGTAGCGGCAATGTTCACCGTGTTCACCGCGCGCTGGATGCGCCACTTGCGTTCGCTGTTCCTGGTGCTCGACGCCGTCGGTCTGGTGGCGTTCACCCTGATTGGCTGCATGACCGCGCTGGAAATGGGCCACGGCATGCTGGTGGCGTCGGTCAGCGGCGTGATCACGGGGGTGTTCGGTGGCATCTTGCGCGATATTTTCTGCAACGACATTCCGCTGATCTTTCGCCGCGAACTGTATGCGAGCGTCTCCTTCGCTGCAGCGTGGTGCTACATGCTGTGTCTTTATCTGAATGTGCCCGGTGAACAAGCCATTCTGATTACGCTGTTCGGCGGGTTCTTGTTACGTCTGCTGGCCATCCGTTTTCATTGGGAAATGCCCAAGTTTGTTTATAACGACGAGCCTTGATGGTTGTCGCCGGAAAATAGTTGTTTGCCAGATAAAAGTCTGTAAGCCACTAGAGGTTTGCAAGCGTATGTTTCTTACATTTTTCGCTTTGCTGTTTATTTGAAAGGTCTGTAATTTTTTTGTTGGCATATTTTCGATGTCGACATTTAAATATTACTCTTCGAAGGAACACATCATGAGTGAAAGCATGGATGCTACACACGATCAGCAAACCACTGCGCCCATACTCGCAGGCCTTGCCATTATGAAGGTCAAGTTTGATGCGAGCGACAATACTCGCACCAAGTCGCTGTTTGGTAATGGCCGGATGCAGGTGAAAGTACAAGTTTTGGTTTCCGGGATAGACGCCAACGGCAATGCCATGCACGTGCCTGCAGATGTAATGGAAAGCATCGAACTGATTCATTACAGCACTGGCAAAACGTTGCGCGACGGCTGGGCCGCAAGCACCGATCAAGGGCGGTTTACGATTGAGGCGCGACCTTCAACCTCCGCCGGAGACGCTCCCGACAACGATCCGGAAAATGACAGCGTCCATCCTCAGGTCCGCACGTTTTGGGTATCCTCATCGAGCGCCGGGACGACCCAGATTGGTGCGCGCCTGTCGCTGAACGGTGAGAGGATTCTCAGTAATGGAACGACACTCTCCAGTGTTCATGACAGTAGTGTAACCATCGAAGCACAACCTCCATCGGCGTACTCCATCGAAGAATTTCGCTGGTATCAAACCCGGCGCGGCGATGAATTGCCCGGCAATCGAATCTGGAGCCATCGTCTTGGGCTCTATCCGCGAGGGCAGCAGATCAAGCTGGTCGATTGGGTTGTAGACGGAGTAGGAGAAGGCGTTGACCATAAGTTTGCGGGGGGTAACAGACTTAATGAAATAAAAACCAATTATATGGAGGTCATTCTTGTTCGCCCTGAAAAACAAAGTGTGACTGTGATCTTGCCGGCTAACGGAGATCCTTTTGTATACACCTTTTTTCCTGACGCCCATACATGGGGTCGAGAACATTATGATGTGAAGATTCAGAGCGATGGCGAGCTAACTGTCGTGCAAGCCCTGTCCGAATACTCGGAAGCCGGTAAAGGTTCCAAGTACGGAAACAAGCTTCACTTTCTTGCCATTGATGAACACGGTACGGAGCATAGGCTGGCGATTCGCGTAAACTTTTACGAGCGAAATTTATATCTGGAACGAGGCTAAGACTCACCTTCGCTGATGCAATGCCAGTGGATGTAGTAGATAGATATGCTTTTTGGCATGGTAACTACCGATAAGCTGTGGTGTTCAATTATCAGGTAATTGCATTCAAAGTGCTTTTGCTTATATCGAGTGTTGGCCCCTTCTGTAATGCGGGGCCAACGCAGCCATATCTCAAGGATGAGCAGCCATGACTGGCAAACCGCCAAAGGTCAAACCTGTACCTGCCCCAATCAAAATCCCCGAATTCAGCGTAGACGGTACTCATCGGCCACCGCCCGGCTCTTCAGCAATGCCGCACCTGTCTATACCCCATCACCTCGAAACGCTGCCCGTTTCCTTCGGGCCTGACTCGATCGCAGTGACGCCAGCGATCAGAGTGAGCGTGAACCCGAGGTCATCTGCGATCGATGAGTTCGCGATGCGTGCCGCGAAGTACTCACTGGCAGATTACTGGATACCCGCACCCAAAATCTTCGGTGAAGCCGATGCGCAAGGCATCAGGATTGTGAAGCAGCGCCAGTACGTGGCCGTGGCCGATGACCATGTCGTGCAAGTGGTGCTGGACGCTGAGAGCGGGCTGTTTCGCGCCACTCTGGCCAGTGAGCTCGACCCCTCCGGCCCGCTATTGAAGCCGGACAACGAAGGCCGGTTCTGGGGGCCGCTGGACAGCGATGTCACCCCCTTCACTGACTCAATCTCAGTACAAACCGCAGAACTTTTTCGGCGGATGGGCCGTTCCGTGGCGCAATTTTCCGCCGCCATGGTTGCACGTGTGCTGGCAGTGAGCGGGGTCAATGAACCAGTGCTGCGCGATGTGCTCATGAATGATCGCCCTGCGCCTTTTTTACTGGAGGACACCATCAGGCGATTCGAACTTGATCAGACGATTCAGGCGCAGGGACGCGGGGCCGCCCCTGAGCGATTTAGGCGGTTCAAGGATCTGGAAGATGCCTTTGAATCCGATTGCGATGAAAACACTTTACGGATGCGCCGGGTGTTTCCACATCTACCGAAAACCGCTGCGCAGGCGATATGGCGCAATATGAGCGCTGCCGAACGTTTACATATGCACAACCTGCCAGGCATGCCTCAGCGAGTGGCGAAAGAGGCACTGGTGGCGCTGCGAGAGATTCGCCTGGCAAGGGCCGTGGAAGGCATTCACTTAGAGGCCGTAGCCAACCCGGACAGTGATCGGTTAGTGCTGCATATGCTCGGAAATCTGGCGAATTGGCCGCGGCAGACGCGTGTCGAGATTCGCCAAAGGACGATGGACGGGCATGTCCTGAGCGCTATCGGCGATGCCCGATCACCGTTTCGTCACATACTGATCCGTCAGGATGATGGCTATGTCCTCCAGAACAGCGACGCCCAATTACCTCGGAAATCGAAGGATCTGTACTCAACCATCTGGTTTCTGTTGTCGCCCGGGCATCGTCAGTTGCTGGGTGTGACAGAAGATGGTGGTGCGGCGTTGCAACAGTGGGTCCGCGCGCAGCCGTTGCCATCACGCCAAACTGTGAGTGAGTTGTTGGGGATGGCGCCGCTTGCGGTCACCGTTGATCCTGCCACTGCACAACACCGGCAAAAGGGGCAGTTGCGTGGCGGCGGCGACAACAACCCGACATCGACCAGGTCCGTTGCCGACCGTGTGCGTGATCTTTATCCGCATCTTCCAGATGAGGAGGTGACGGCATTTATCACCGAGCGTTTGAAGAGTGATCCATCCGGCATATTGCTGCGCCTGGAAAAAGAATTTGCGACATTGCGTAATGAACTGGCGATATGGAATGCCGATGGGGCGTCATCTCATACGCAGACGTCGGAACCAGAGGGAGCGTCGACGCTTGCCGAACGACGCCAGGCTCGCGAGAAGTTCAGCGCAAAGCTGCAAGATATCTGGCAGCGCAAGTCGGTTTCGAGATGGGGCGAGGGGGATTATTATTTTTCTCACTATGTTGATTTTTCGGGTGAGTTACCAAGGTTGTCCGCCCGATTTGAATATGTAGCAGAGTTGATATTGACCGCAAATGAACCGGGTGCACGGATAGGTGCGTTTCTCGACAGCTTTCCGAATATTCAATATTTGGGAGTCGTTGGCATAAAAATGGAGGGATTCCCGTCAGGAATATTTCAAATGCGCCAGTTAAGCGAGCTTACGCTGGACGGGTGCTCGCTAAAACTATCCGAGGTCACAGCTGAAGGATTGTCCAGAATCGAAACGCTGACCCGATTGAATCTGGCAAACAATCCTCTGACAGTTGCTCCGCATGTAGGCTACATGGCCGGTTTAACCGGATTGATGCTGAGCAACGCACATCTTTCCAGCGTTCCTTCAGGCATAGATTCGCTCAGGAAGCTGGGGGTCGCGGCATTGCATGATAATAATATTTCTGACGTGGGATATGAATTGTTCGAGATTCCCGATACGCAGGATCTATTCATTGGTTTATTGAATAATCCGCTGAGTGACGCGTCAAGGCAACGGATTAGTCAGTATCTTGAAAACTCCAGTATGGATCGGAAGGTGGAAATCCAGACGGAGGAGGTGGTTTTCGAATCTGACTCCGATAGCGAGTCCTCGGAAAGCGGATTCTCGACAGGCTCAGACAGTGACTGAATATTGGTGGAAGTAACCGCTCCTTTGTTTTTCTAACATAACCTGACAAGAATAAACTGCCCGTTGGCTCCTCTTTTGATTCTGTGCAGTTGAGATCAGGAGGGGAGCAAGTTGTTGAGTGCTGAAATCAAAGGGGCAGGCGGAGTGTGGTTGAAGTTTGCTTGATGTGGTCTGCGATTGTTGAATGTATTAGCATTTGTGAGGGTTGTTGGGGTTGATGTTGAAATATTACTTTCTCATAATTTGTCGAATGTCGCGGCTGTTCTTATTTAAATCGATCGTCAATAGTTTGCTGAGTCCTTAGAGGGCGAAGTGTATTAATCAGCAAGGTATTGATAAATGTTTGATGAGCAAATTGGTATTTCCCGTATCGAAGTTAAATTCGATGCCACAAGGTCGGGCCAGCATAAAGTGCTTTATGCCAACGGGCGCATGCAGGTGCGTGTTTTGGTGCTTCTGCACGGGATCGATAACAATGGTGATGGCGCATCTCTGTATGGGCATCCCGCCCTGCAATCACTGCGGTTGATCGCCTATAACGGCGCGCGGCCTTTGGAAGGAAACTGGAGCGTATCGCTGCAGGAAAATCGTTATGCTCACGAAATGTCGGGTGGTGCGCCGCGAGTTACCGAAGTTCCACGTGCCACGCACAATCGGATAAGTGACGAGTCTGATCCCGTGCAGATTTTCCAGTTTTGGGTTTCGGCCACCAGGCCCGGAATCATGGAAGTGGCCGCCGAAATTCTCGTGGATGGCGTGTTATTGCGAAGTAACGGAATCGGCTTTGACAGCAGTGTTACGCTGGAGGCAATTCCGCCGAAAGAATATTCGCTGAAGAGCTTTACATTCAATGAATATGGTATCAAACAGCAGAAAGCACAATATGACTGGGTTCAAAGTCATCACATTGGGCTGCACGCGGACGGCAGGCAGATTCACCTGCTTGACTGGTACAGCAGTGAGGTAAAACTTGATCCTTATGATTCCGAAGATGCGGTGCAAGTCTATGCCTCCGGAAACATTCCTGGTACTCGCGATGGGCGCAGAAATTTTTACGGTTACATGGCACCCATCTACGGCCTGAAAGCAAATTTTCGCAGTCCCCTCGGTATTATGAACGTGCCGATCAACAATGTGCCTGGGCAACTGACGCTTGTTCAATATATTTCCGCTGACCTGCAAGTGGGGCGGGAAAGCGAGGGTTCATTCGAGTTTGCAGTGATCGATGAGTTTGGCTCGGAACACAGGCTGTGTATCGAAGGTAATAAAGAGCAGCGCACTTTTATTCTGGGTGAGTCCAAGCGATCAATGAAACAGCTTGTCTGATTTCATAATGTGGTCAGCGATGTTTGCTGGCCAAGTTTGCGAGTCAATATCTGGATCTTGAAATAAAAGGACGTTTTTCTATGGAAAGTAATTCATCTTCCGCTGTTCATTCAAGCGCTTTCAATTTCGGTGAGTTTGTTTCCGGAGGTGTT
Organism: Pseudomonas sp. P4_D7; assembly: GCF_056401755.1. Taxonomy (NCBI): domain Bacteria; kingdom Pseudomonadati; phylum Pseudomonadota; class Gammaproteobacteria; order Pseudomonadales; family Pseudomonadaceae; genus Pseudomonas; species Pseudomonas sp. P4_D7. The sequence goes on from NZ_JBFUIR010000002.1 coordinate 294,177, forward strand.
GATCCTCGTACGGGTATGTACACGTGCGCCTTTTCGTTGGGAAAGTTGCACTCGTCGGATCTTAACGGCCCTGAGTTCGCACTTTCACTGAGCTTCAATCCGCTTAATCAGACGGACTTTGGTTTTGGCATTGGTTGGTCTTTGACCCTGACCAATTACGACTTGCGCAGCAAAGTCATGACGCTGTCCAACGGTGAGCGCTACAAGGCTGTAGAAACGTCCACCGGTCTGAAGTTCAAGGAAATGAAGTTGCAAACGGCAAAGGTGCTGGTGACCGGAGCAGGGCGCTATGAAGTTCGCTACAAGGATGGTCGACGTGAACTGCTCAAGGTCCTGGCTGGCACTCAGGTCGCTGTAGCAGAAAAAATAATCGCGGCGAACGGTGTGAGCATCGCTTTGAAGTACGAGTTGTTCAACCAGTTTCCCAGGTTGAGCGAAGTCCGTGACAGCAAACGATGCCTGCTGAAAATCACACGCAGTGCAGGTCAGGTAACGTTGACCCGATATCCCGACACCTCGTCCGGGTCCGAATCCAGGTTGATCTTGAAAAACAGTCGGGTAACGGCAATCGAGCTTCCGGCCGGTAAAGGTTGGGAGCTGGAATATGAAGTGATTGATGACGCCAGCTATTTGCACCGCGTCGTCAATCCATTACGCGGCGTCGAGATCATTCGATACAAGCGGCAGGGTCATGGCTTCGAAAGTGGTGTGGAACGAACACTGCCGTTTGTTATCGCTCACGATACCTACCCTGGGCGCGGCCAGCCCAGACTCTGCAAGACATACACTTACTCCGACCGCAACTTCCTTGGGCAAGGCCTTCTCCCGGCCACGGACAATGACCTGGATCCTCTTTATCTAGCGCCCGGCGATTATGTCTACACCTCGGACGAACAGTTGTTGGTAAGCGGCAGAGTACATACCCGTATTAAACGCACCTACAACAAGTTCCATCTGTTGGTGGCTGAGGTTACAACCTGTGGCGACGCCCAGATCGCCACCGCCACGGAGTATCACTGTTCCGTCATCAAACCCTTCAATGAGCAGGTGGCTCAGTTCCGCATGCCGAWGGTCCAGACAGTGACTCACCTTGATCGGCGCACCCGACAGCAGCGTGTGGAAACCACAACCACCGAATTCGATCACGAAGGCAACTTGCTCAAGCACGTCGAGCCAAGTGGGGTGACGACTGAGACGGAGTTTTATCCGGCAAGTGGTGGAGATAATTGCCCGGAGGATCCGCTGGGTTTCTCCAGGTTCGCGAAAAAGAGGACGGTCACCGCTGCCGCGGCGGATGGTGCTTCGACTGTCACGTATTACGACTATGCGCTACATGCCGCACTGGAAGGTACGGAACTGGCATTTGTGTTACCGGTTGAGGAGCGTTTTTACGAAGTTGTGGAAGGTGTTGAGGTCTTGCGCTCGAAAACCGAGCGCAGTTACCTGAATACGCCCAAGGACCCGCTCAAACACGGGGCCACACAGCAGCAAAGTATCATTCTCAATGATAAAAAAACCTCTACTGAGTTTTCCTATGAACTTGCGGGTGACCGGTTGCGGGTCAAGTCCAGCACACGGGGATTTGACGGCGCGTTGCAGAGCAGTGAGAAGGTGCTTTCGACACTGACCGGATTACCGATGTCGGAGGTCGGTGTCGATGGCGAGCACATCGAACATGAATACGACGCAATCGGCCGGGCAGTGTGCAAAACGGTTGCGGCCGGCACACCTTATGCGGCTGCTACCCGGTGGGTCTATCTGGCCGCCAGCAAACAGCAGCCGGCCACAATGGTGACCACCGATCACGCCGGAGGCGAGCAACGAGTGACCTATGACGGTCTCGAACGTGTGATCACCGTTCAGGAAAAGGACTGCGACCATCCCGACAAGGACGGGCTCATCCCGACTCGCATGCTTTATTCCGCCCTGCATGATTCGGTCGGTCACAAGGTGAAAGTGACGCTGACCGATTGGCGTGATGGCAAGCCCTATCCGCTCAGCACCCGCTACGAATTCGATTCCTGGGGTCAGGTCAACAAGACGCTGCATGCCGATGGGCGTATCGAACACAGCGAGACGGATCCTGTCCTTCGCCAGCAAACCCATTGGCTCCAGGGGATGGGCAAGACACTCACCCTCATCAATGATTTCGGTAAACCGCTCAGTGTCGAGAGCTTCAATCTGAAGAACAAGAGTCTCGGCAAAATCGTTTACACCTATGACGGGTTAGGGCGCACAACCAGCGAGACAGATCCTGTCGGCAATATCACTCGATATGAATACGACGTTTTTGACCGGATAATCCGCAGTGTCCTGCCTGATGCCAGTGCGGTAGTGACCGACTACGCCGAACATAGCGATGCCGGGCTACCGATCGGCATCAAAGTCGGCGACACGGTGTTGGGGCAGCAAACTTATGATGGTCTGGATCGTTTGATACACAGTACCGTAGGCGGACGAAAGTCCGAGGCGGGTTATGAAGCGGGCTTCACTCAGCCGCAGTGGTACAAGAGTGCTGATGGCACAAAAACCGAATTCACTTATTTGCGCGATCTGGGCGGTTTACTGACGGAGCGCAAGTCAGGTGCATTGCTCACGACCCTGACTTACGACCCCGCCAGTGGCAATCCCTTGGCCTGTACCGAAAACGGCAGGGAGCGCAGCTTCACCTATTACCCTTCCGGACGCCTCAAATCCGAAACGACGACCTTCGGCGCTATCACAAAATCAACGTCCAGTACCTGGTCCCTGCAGGGACGACCGATCACCCATGTCGACGTACTCGGAGCCGAAAGCAGATCCGAATACGATAAGCACGGCCGCCTGTTATCCACCTCTCAGGGTTCGTTGAAAACCGAATTCCACTACGCCATCCAGACGGGGATGCTGGACTGGACGAAAACCGAAGAAACGTCGATCAAGCGGCAGATGATCACCCGGTTTGCCTATGACGATATCGGTCGTGAAACCCGCCGTACGTTCGAGATTCAGGGCCAGCCCGACCAGACGCTGGAATCGACTTACACGCTTGCCGGCAAACTGGCGCAGAAAGTCTCCAGGCGCGGCACGCAACTATTGCGCGACGAACAATTCACCTACGATGTGCGCGGGCGACTGATCCAGTACGACTGTGCTGGCACCCAAAAGCCCCGCGATCCGTATGGCAAGGAAATTGTCCAGCAGACGTTCACCTTCGATGCGCTGGATAACATTCTGACCGTGCAGACGAAGTTCCCGCTGGGCATGAATCTGACCACCTTCAGTTATGACAATCCTGATCCTGTACAGCTCAGTGCAGTCAAACATTCCCATGCCGACTATCCACCGGCAGTGACACTGGAATACGACGCCAACGGCAGGATGATCAAGGACGACCAGGCGCGAACCCTGGCCTATGACGCATTCGGACGTCTTGAGCAGTTGTCCAGCGCAGGGGGATCAGTCATTCGTGGCTACCATTACGACGGCTTCGACGATCTGGTCGAACTGTCGCAACCCGACAAGGTGATTACGCAGCGTTACTACCATGCGGGCCGGGTCGCCAATGAGGTGAGTGGTGAAAATTCGTCCAGTGTTGTGCGTCACGGTGGAGCGCTTGTGGGGCAACAGCAGCTCGGTTCGAACGCCGGCGCGCAGCTGTTTGGTACCGATCAGCAGCAAAGCGTGCTGGCAACGCTGGACAAGGAACAGCTCACCGATTGCGCCTACAGCCCTTACGGGCACCGCCCTGCCGAAGGTGGATTGTTCAGCCTGGCAGGGTTCAACGGCGAGCAACTGGATCCGGTGACCGGGTTGTATCTGCTGGGTAACGGTTACAGAGCCTATAGTCCGACACTGATGCGTTTTCTCGCCCCCGACAGCATGAGTCCGTTCGGCGCGGGCGGATTGAATGCCTACAGTTATTGCCTGGGCGACCCTGTCAATCGTGTTGACCCTACCGGACATATATCCTGGCAAACGATCCTGGGCATCGGCCTCAGTATTCTCGGGGTTGTGGCCAGCGTACTGACGATGGGCGCGGCGACGCCATGGGCAGTGGCGGCATTGGGGCTGGCGGTTGCTTCAGGTTTGGCGGGTATCGCCAGCGAGCTGGCCAATGAGCTGGCACCGGGTTCTCAAGCAGGCGAGATATTGGGCTGGATCAGTTTTGGTCTTGGGCTGGCTTCGCTGGGTGCAGGTATGGCAGCGGGTGCAAAAGCTGCAGTGAATGCGGGCAGGAAGATGGCTTCAGCCTTTAGCAAAGGGCTCAGTCCCGATGGCAAGCAAGCAGCCAAAGCGGCAAAACATTTCAAGAAGCCTGGAAAAGGCGCCAAGGCTGCGAGCAAAAAAACCAAGGCACCCGTGGAAACAGTGCCGGATGAACCTTGGCAATTGCACAGGGCCACCGGGACGGATGACGTGCTCAGCGCCACCGGTTATAAAAATTATCAGGATAAGGCTGACGATTTCTACAAACTCATTGAAAGCAATAAGTCCCCCCGCGAAGCAGCTAGGGAGATGACTCTGGCGTACTCGGAATTAGCCAAATACAGCCAAACAAGAAAGTTAACGCATGTTTATATGACGAAGACCACTGGAGGCACGGATCGTATTTACCTTCTAGAGGACAGTGCAACGAGAGTTTGCAAAGTCATTCAGTCGGGCGGCCATTGGTCTAACGGGCAAACCTCCGGAAGAATAAGAGCGGCTGAAAAGATAGATACAACTCGCATGTGAGCAGCCTGATTACGTTACTTGCCCATTATGAGTTTGAAGGTCTGGAGTGCCGTCCCAGTGCCCACTCCACATGTTCCCTGACCAACTCTGACGGATAATCCCGTCGCGCCTTCAACGCTTCCAGCACCGGAATCGTTGAAGGCGCATTGCCCAGCCCCACCGCGAGATTCCTCAACCAGCGCTCATACCCCGCCCGCCGCAACGGCGAACCTTCAGTGCTGCTCAAAAACTTCTCTTCATTCCACAAAAACAGCTCCGCTAATTCGGCATTGTCGAGATTGTGCCGTGGCTTGAAATCGCTTTCCCCTGAGGGCTTGGCGAAGCGGTTCCACGGGCAGACGATCTGGCAGTCATCGCAGCCGAACACACGATTGCCAATCAGCGGCCGCAGATCCTCGGGGATTGCGGTTTTCAGCTCGATGGTCAGATAGGAAATGCAGCGCCGCGCGTCCAGCACGTAGGGACCGACGAAAGCATTGGTCGGGCAAATGTCGAGGCACGCGGTGCAGCGGCCGCAATGTTCAGTGCTGTGCGGTTCATCCACCGGAAGTGGCAGATCGACAAACAACTCGCTCAGGAAGAAATAACTACCGGCCTTGCGATTCAGTACCAGAGTGTTTTTGCCGATCCAGCCCAGCCCGGCCTGTTCGGCGATGGCTTTTTCCAGCACCGGGGCGCTGTCGACAAACGCGCGGAAACCGAACGGGCCGATCTGCGCTTGAATCTTGTCGGCCAATTGCTGCACACGTTTACGGATTAATTTGTGGTAATCGCGGCCCAAGGCATAACGCGACACGTAGGCTTTTTCCGGTTGCGCGAGCATTTGCGCCATTTGCGTGTCGCCGGGCAGGTAGTCCATGCGCAGCGAGACCACGCGCAACGTGCCCGGCACCAGTTCTTCGGGGTGCGAGCGTTTGCTGCCATGGGCGCCCATGTAGTCCATTTCGCCGTGGTAACCGGCCTCGAGCCAGCGCGCGAGGTGCTGCTCATGCTCGGCCAGATCCAGGCCGCTGATGCCGACTTGCTGGAAGCCCAGCTCGCGGCCCCAATCCTTGATCGATTGGGCGAGGGCGGGCAGGTCTGTGGTGATGGCGGACATGAGGCGAGAGAAACCGGAGCTGAGGTGCGTATAATTCTGCCAGACATCGGAGCCCGAAGACGCATGCCGCACACGAAAGATGAATTACCCGACGCGCTGTATGGCGCCGCACAGGTGCGCGAACTCGATGCACGGCTGATTGCCGCCGGTACGCCGGGCTTCGAATTGATGCAGCGCGCGGCCCATGCGACGTGGCGCGCATTGGTACGGCAGTGGCCTTCGGCGACTGAACTGACGGTGCTGGCCGGGCATGGCAACAATGCGGGAGACGGTTATCTGGTCGCGGCCATGGCCCAGCGAGCCGGGTTGCTCGTGCGGGTGTTGGCGGTCGGTGATCCCCGGCAATTGCAGGGCGACGCGGCGTCAGCCCATGCCGAGGCCTCGACGCACGGTGTGGCGATTCAGGGCTGGAGCGCTGACAGCGAGTTGCGCGGGGTCATCCTCGATGCCCTGCTCGGCACCGGCCTGAGCGGCGACGTGCGTGAGCCGTATGCCACCGCGATCAATGCGATCAACGTCAGTGGTTTGCCGGTTGCTGCGGTCGATATCCCTTCCGGATTGTGTGCCGACACTGGGCGAGCGCTGGGTGTCGCGGTCTGTGCCGATCTCACGGTGACCTTTATTGGTCTGAAGCTTGGGCTTTTCACCGGTGACGCGGCGGATCATGTCGGCGCGCTGCTGTTCAACGATTTGCAGGCGCCAGCGGAAACTTACCGTGACATTCCTGTCCGCGCCCAGCAACTCAATGCCGCTAATCTTCCTCGATTGGCGCCGCGCGCGCCGGCGTCGCACAAGGGGCGTTTTGGCCATGTGTTGCTGATCGGTGGCGATCACGGATTTGGCGGGGCGATCCTGCTCAGTACCGAAACGGCGTTGCGCAGCGGCGCGGGCATGGTTTCGCTGGCGACCCGTCCCGAGCATGTGCCAGCAGCCCTGACCCGTGTGCCGGAAGCTATGGTTCTTGGCACCTCATCGGCCAATCAGTTGATGGGTTTGCTGGAAAAAGTCTCGACGCTGGTCGTCGGTCCTGGCCTCGGCCAGGCCAGTTGGGGCCGCGCATTACTGTCGGCGGCGGCCAACGCGGCATTGCCGCAAGTGTGGGATGCCGACGCACTGAACTTGCTGGCGAGTGATTTCGTTCAATTGCCCAAGGATTGCGTGATCACCCCGCATCCGGGCGAAGCAGCGCGTTTGCTGGGCATCAGCACCGCCGACGTGCAGGCGGATCGTCCGGCAGCAGCGTTGGCGCTGAGCAAAAAATATACAGCAGTGGTGGTGTTGAAAGGCGCAGGCAGCCTGATTGCGCATCCCGATGGCCGTTTGGCGCTTTGTCACCAAGGTCATCCGGCCATGGCCACTGCTGGACTCGGCGACGTACTGGCCGGGTTGACCGGTGCGCTGCTGGCGCAGGGCATGGCCGGTTTTGATGCGGCGTGTCTGGCGGTCTGGCTGCACGCCAATGCCGGTCAGCAACAAGGAAAATTCGGCCGTGGGCTGGCGGCCAGTGATCTGATTCCAGCCATTCGTCAGTTGTTGGAGGAGCAAGCACCGTGTCTGAAGTAACCCTGTACCTGGCCGATGAACAGGCCATGAGCGACTTTGGCGCACGGATCGCCCGCGTGACCCAGGGCCATGGCCTGATTTTTCTCGAAGGCAACCTGGGCATGGGCAAAACCACCCTGTCGCGGGGCATCATTCGCGGCTTGGGCCATGTCGGCGCGGTAAAAAGTCCGACCTTCACCTTGGTCGAACCCTACGAGATCGGTGACATCCGCGCCTTCCACTTTGACCTGTATCGCCTGGTCGATCCGGAAGAGCTGGAGTTTCTCGGCATCCGCGACTACTTCGAAGACGATGCCCTGTGCCTGATCGAATGGCCCGATAAAGGTGCAGGCTTTTTGCCAAAGCCTGACCTGACCATTACCATTAGCCCGCAAGACAGCGGGCGTTCGCTGAAAATTTTATCCCAGGGCTCGCGTGGCGAGGCCTGGTGTGCCGCTTTGGCGTTGGAATCCAATTAAATGATGGGGTTAGGTATGCGCTTTCGCGCGTTGGTGGCTGCCGCTGGACTGTTGTTGATGGCAGTGACTGTCAACGCCGTGGCCGATTCAAAGGTCAATAGCGTGCGCCTGTGGCGGGCGCCGGATAACACGCGACTGGTCTTCGACCTGAGCGGCCCGGTGCAGCACAGCGTGTTTACCCTGACCGCGCCGGATCGTCTGGTGATCGACATCAACGGTGCCACCCTCGGTGCACCGCTGAATGTGCAGACCGCAAACACGCCGATCACCGCAATGCGCTCGGCCCAGCGTACGCCGACTGATCTGCGCGTGGTCATCGACCTGAAAAAAGCCGTCACCCCGAAAAGCTTCTCGCTGGCGCCGAACGCGCAGTACGGCAACCGCCTGGTGGTCGACCTGTTCGATAACCCGGCCGACGCCGCACCGCCGCCTGCGCCGACGCCGCAGGTCGCGACTGTGCCAGCGGTGCCGGTAACCCCGACCGAACCGGCAATCAAGTTGCCGCCAGCCCCGGCCGGCAAGCGCGACATTATTGTGGTGATCGACGCCGGCCACGGTGGCGAGGACCCGGGCGCATCCGGTTCGCGCGGTCAGCGTGAGAAAGACGTAGTGCTGCAGATCGCTCGCGAACTGCAGCGTCAGGTCAACGGCATGAAAGGCTTCCGTGCCGAATTGACCCGTACCGGCGACTACTTCATCCCGTTGCGCGGCCGTACCGAAATCGCTCGCAAGAAAGGCGCCGACCTGTTCGTCTCGATTCATGCTGACGCCGCGCCGTCTGCGGCCGCCTTCGGCGCGTCGGTGTTTGCCCTGTCTGATCGCGGCGCAACTTCCGAGACCGCGCGTTGGCTGGCCGACAGCGAAAACCGTTCCGACTTGATCGGTGGTGCCGGCAACGTCAGCCTCGACGACAAGGACCGCATGCTCGCCGGCGTATTGCTCGACCTGTCGATGACCGCCTCGCTGACTTCCAGCCTCAACGTCGGCCAGAAAGTCCTGACCAACATCGGCCGCGTCACGCCGCTGCACAAACAGCGTGTGGAACAGGCCGGGTTCATGGTGTTGAAGTCGCCGGACATCCCGTCGATCCTGGTCGAAACCGGGTTTATCTCCAACGCCAACGAAGCGAACAAACTCTCGGCATCGAGCCACCAGCAAGCGTTGGCCCGCTCGATCAGTAGCGGCGTGCGCCAGTTCTTCCAGCAGAACCCGCCACCGGGCACTTACATCGCCTGGCTGCGTGATTCCGGCAAGATCGCTCAAGGCCCGCGCGATCATCGCGTCGGTCCGGGTGAAACGCTGGCGATGATCGGCGTGCGCTACCAGGTGTCGCCGGCCACGCTGCGCGCTGCCAACAATCTGAAAAGCGATGAGTTGAAAGTCGGTCAGCACTTGACCATTCCTGGCACCGAACTGGCGTCCAAAGAATGAACGAAGTGCTGAACGCTGCTGCCCGTATCGAACTGCTCAGCCCACGGCTGGCGAACCAGATCGCCGCCGGTGAGGTGGTTGAACGTCCGGCCTCGGTGATCAAGGAACTGCTGGAAAACAGCCTCGATTCCGGCGCCAAGCGTATTGATGTCGATGTCGAGCAGGGCGGGGTCAAGTTGCTGCGGGTGCGTGACGATGGCAGCGGCATCTCTGCCGATGACCTGCCGCTGGCCCTGGCCCGTCACGCCACCAGCAAGATTCGCAACCTGGAAGACCTTGAGCAGGTGATGAGCCTCGGTTTCCGGGGTGAGGCGCTGGCCTCGATCAGCTCCGTGGCGCGCCTGACGCTGACCTCGCGTACTCGCGATGCCGATCAAGCGTGGCAAGTCGAAACCGAAGGCCGCGACATGGCGCCTCGGGTGCAACCGGCAGCGCATCCGGTCGGCACTTCCGTGGAAGTTCGCGACCTGTTCTTCAACACCCCGGCGCGACGCAAATTCCTCAAGACCGAAAAAACCGAGTTCGATCACCTGCAAGAAGTGATCAAGCGTCTGGCGCTGGCGCGTTTCGACGTGGCTTTCCATCTGCGGCATAACGGCAAGACCATTCTCAGCCTGCACGAAGCCCACGATGACGCGGCCCGCGCCCGGCGTGTGGCGGCGATCTGCGGTTCGGGTTTCCTCGAGCAGGCGCTGCCGATCGAGATCGAGCGCAACGGCTTGCACCTGTGGGGCTGGGTTGGTTTGCCGACCTTCAACCGCAGTCAGGCGGATCTGCAGTATTTCTTTGTGAATGGCCGGGCGGTGCGCGACAAACTTGTGGCTCACGCCGTGCGTCAGGCCTATCGCGACGTGCTGTTCAACGGCCGTCACCCGACGTTTGCGCTGTTTTTTGAAGTCGATCCGGCGGCGGTCGACGTCAACGTGCACCCGACCAAACACGAAGTGCGCTTCCGTGACGGGCGCATGGTGCATGACTTCCTTTATGGCACGTTGCACCGTGCTTTGGGCGACGTGCGTCCGGAAGATCAGCTTGCCGGTTCCGTGACCACAGCTGTTGTGCGGCCAACGGGCCTCGATGCCGGTGAGTTCGGCCCGCAGGGTGAAATGCGTCTGGCGGCCAATGCGCTGCTGGAGCAACCGCAGGCACAACCGGCGTTCAATACCTCGTCCGGCGCCAGCGCTGGCGGGGCTTACCAGTATCAATACACGCCACGCCCACAATCAGCGGTACCGCCGGCTGCCGAGGCTCAGGCTGCGTATCGCGAGTTTTTCGCGCCGCTGCCTGAGGCTAATGCCAACGCGCTGCCGGCCGGGCAGGAAGATATTCCTCCGCTGGGTTATGCCTTGGCGCAGTTGAAAGGTATCTACATTCTTTCCGAAAACGCCCAAGGGCTGGTGCTGGTGGACATGCACGCTGCTCACGAGCGGATCATGTACGAACGCCTGAAAATCGCCATGGCCAGCGAGGGCCTCAGTGGGCAGCCATTGTTGGTGCCTGAATCCCTGGCCGTTAGCCAGCGCGAGGCCGATTGCGCTGAAGAGCACGCGGCATGGTTCCAGCGTCTGGGGTTCGAGCTGCAGCGTCTGGGCCCGGAAACCCTGGCGATCCGCCAAATCCCGGCGTTGTTGAAACAGGCCGAAGCCAACCGTCTGGTCGGCGATGTCCTGTCGGACTTGATGGAGTACGGCACCAGCGACCGGATTCAGGCACACCTCAACGAGTTGCTCGGCACCATGGCCTGCCACGGCGCGATCCGCGCCAACCGGCGTTTGGCCCTGCCGGAAATGAACGGCCTGCTACGCGACATGGAAAACACCGAGCGCAGCGGTCAATGCAACCATGGCCGACCGACCTGGACCCAATTGGGCCTGGACGATCTGGACAAACTGTTTCTGCGCGGTCGTTGATGAGCCAGCTTCCTCCAGCGATTTTCCTGATGGGCCCGACCGCTGCGGGCAAGACCGATCTGGCCATTGAGCTGACCAAGGTGCTGCCGTGCGAGTTGATCAGTGTCGATTCAGCGCTGGTCTATCGCGGCATGGACATCGGCACCGCCAAGCCTTCGAAAGAACTGCTGGCCGAATATCCGCACCGCTTGATCGATATTCTCGACCCGGCTGAGGCTTATTCGGCTGCGGATTTCCGGCGCGATGCCCTGCAAGCCATGGCCGAGATCACCGCGCGCGGAAAAATTCCGCTGTTGGTCGGCGGTACGATGCTCTATTACAAGGCTTTGGTCGAAGGTCTGGCGGATATGCCAGCGGCCGATGCCGATGTTCGCGCGCAGATCGAAGAAGAGGCTGCACGCCTCGGTTGGCAAGCCTTGCACGATCAATTGGCGAGCATTGACCCGGTGTCAGCGGCGCGCATTCACCCGAACGATCCGCAGCGCTTGAGTCGCGCGCTGGAAGTTTATCGAGTCAGCGGTCAGAGCATGACCGAGCTGCGTCAGCAACAATCTGCGCAAAGTACTGAAGCAGCCGCTTCGGGACTGCAACAATTGCCCTATACTGTCGCGAACTTGGCCATTGCCCCGGCGAATCGTCAGGTATTGCACGAGCGCATTAAACAAAGATTCACAAATATGTTGGAACAGGGGTTCCTCGACGAGGTCGTAGCCCTGCGTAAAAGAAGTGACCTGCATTCGGGGTTGCCGTCTATACGTGCGGTAGGCTACCGCCAAGTCTGGGACTACCTGGATGGCAAGCTGACGTTGGCCGAAATGCATGAGCGCGGCATTATCGCCACGCGCCAATTGGCCAAACGCCAGTTCACCTGGCTGCGCAGCTGGGAAGATATACACTGGCTGGACAGTCTTGATTGCGACAATCTGCCACGCGCCTTGAAATACCTTGGGACCATCTCCATATTGAGCTGAGTCCTTGCAATTGCCGTCTATCCTTGGGGGTGTGGCGGCCAAAGCCATCTGAATTACCTATTTTTTATTATTGAATCCTTAAAGGAGTGCGGCACATGTCAAAAGGGCATTCGCTACAAGACCCTTACTTGAATACTTTACGTAAAGAGAAAGTTGGGGTTTCCATCTACCTGGTCAACGGTATCAAACTGCAAGGCACGATCGAGTCGTTCGACCAATTCGTGATCCTGCTGAAAAACACCGTAAGCCAGATGGTTTACAAACACGCTATCTCGACAGTAGTGCCGGTTCGTCCAATTCGTCTGCCTAGCGCAACCGAATCCGAAGCAGGTGACGCTGAGCCAGGTAACGCCTGATAGGAGTCTCCTTTGTTCTTTGAGCGCCACGGTGGTGGTGAACGAGTGATCCTCGTTCACTTGGATGGACAGGACCCTGAGGCGCGCGAAGATCCGCAGGAGTTTCAGGAATTGGCTAATTCGGCCGGCGCCGAGACCGTTGCGTTTTTTAACGTGCCGCGTCATCGGCCAACCGCCAAATTTCTGATCGGCAGCGGCAAGGTCGAGGAACTGCGCGACCTGGTCAAGGCTGAAGAAGCCGATCTGGTGATTTTCAATCACATCCTCACGCCCAGTCAGGAACGTAACCTCGAACGTGTTTTCGAGTGTCGCGTGATCGACCGTACCGGTCTGATTCTCGATATTTTCGCCCAACGCGCCCGTACCCATGAAGGCAAGCTCCAGGTCGAACTGGCCCAGCTTGACCACATGAGCACGCGGCTGGTTCGCGGCTGGACTCACCTTGAGCGTCAGGGTGGCGGCATCGGCATGCGCGGCCCGGGTGAGACCCAACTGGAAACCGACCGCCGTTTGCTGCGGGTCCGCCTGCGCCAGATCAAGGGGCGGCTGGAGAAGGTGCGCAGCCAGCGCGAGCAATCGCGACGTGGCCGCTCCCGTGCGGATATCCCTACCGTGTCTTTGGTGGGATATACCAACGCCGGCAAATCGACACTCTTCAACAATGTGACGAAATCCGATGTTTACGCGGCCGACCAGTTGTTCGCCACACTGGACCCGACGCTGCGCCGTCTGGATCTGGACGACCTGGGGCCGATTGTTCTGGCGGATACGGTAGGCTTCATTCGTCACCTGCCGCACAAGCTGGTCGAAGCATTTCGGTCTACCCTCGAAGAGTCGGCCAACTCCGACCTGTTGTTGCACGTGATCGATGCGGCCGAACCGGATCGCATGTTGCAGATCGAGCAGGTGATGGTGGTGCTGGGCGAGATTGGTGCCCAGGACTTGCCGATACTCGAGGTCTATAACAAACTCGATTTGCTTGAAGGCGTTGAGCCACAAATCCAGCGCGACGAAAACGGCAAGCCCCAGCGGGTCTGGCTTTCGGCGCGTGATGGCAGTGGTCTGGAATTGCTTGAACAAGCCATTGCCGAATTGCTCGGCAGTGATTTGTTCATCGGTACATTGCGCTTGCCGCAACGATTCGCCCGACTGCGTGCGCAGTTTTTCGAACTCGGTGCGGTGCAGAAAGAAGAGCATGACGAAGAAGGCATCAGCCTGCTGGCCGTTCGTTTGCCCCGGGTCGAGCTGAATCGACTGGTAAGCCGCGAAGGATTGCAGCCGATGGAGTTCATCGAGCAACACACTTTGCAATAAAAGCCTGAAGAAGCGGTTGTGCCGTAACGGCAGGCATTCTGTAGCATTGGTCGGCGCGCCGTGGGTGCGTCTTTGCTTTATCAGATGGAGAGCGCTATGGCTTGGAATGAGCCGGGTGGCAACTCGAATAATCAGGATCCTTGGGGTGGCAAACGCCGCAATAACGGCGACCGCAAGGGGCCACCGGATCTCGACGAGGCCTTCCGAAAGCTGCAGGAAAGCCTGAACGGGTTGTTCGGTGGTGGTAAGAAACGCGGTGGTGATGACGGCGGTGGTTCGGGCAGGAGCGGTGGCGGCTTCGGCGGTCTGCTCGGCATCGGCCTCGTCGTGCTGGCGGCTGTCTGGCTGTACAGCGCGGTCTATGTGGTGGACGAGCAGGAGCAGGCCGTGGTGCTGCGCTTTGGCAAGTACTACGAGACCGTTGGCCCGGGCCTGAATATCTACTTCCCGCCGATCGATAAAAAGTACATGGAAAACGTCACGCGTGAGCGTGCGTACACCAAGCAGGGCCAGATGCTGACCGAAGACGAGAACATCGTCGAAGTGCCGCTGACCGTGCAGTACAAGATCAGCAACCTGCAGGACTTCGTGCTGAACGTCGATCAGCCGGAAATCAGTCTGCAGCATGCGACTGACAGTGCCTTGCGCCACGTGGTGGGTTCCACCGCCATGGACCAGGTGCTGACCGAAGGTCGTGAATTGATGGCCAGCGAAATCAAGGAGCGTCTGCAACGCTTCCTCGATACCTATCGCACCGGTATCACCGTCACTCAGGTCAACGTACAGAGCGCAGCGGCACCGCGTGAAGTGCAGGAAGCCTTCGATGACGTGATCCGCGCCCGTGAAGACGAGCAGCGTTCGCGCAACCAGGCTGAAACCTACGCCAACGGCGTCGTGCCGGAAGCCCGTGGTCAGGCCCAGCGCATCCTCGAGGATGCCAACGGTTATCGCGACGAAACGGTCTCGCGCGCCAAGGGTGAGGCCGATCGCTTTACCAAGCTGGTCGCCGAGTACCGCAAGGCACCTGAGGTTACCCGCCAGCGTCTGTACCTGGACACCATGCAGGAAGTCTTCAGCAATACCAGCAAGGTACTCGTGACCGGCAACAAGAACGGCCAGAGCAACCTGCTTTACCTGCCGTTGGACAAAATGATTCAGAACAGTTCGGGCAGCAATGCACCGGTCACCGGTTCGGCTGCCGCCAGCAACAACACGGACGTCACGCCGCATGTCACTGACCTGCCGCAGTCGCGCACAAGGGAGACCCGCTGATGAGCAATAAATCGCTGATCGCCCTGATCGTTGGCGTTGTTGTGGTACTGGTGGGCTGGAACTGCTTCTACATCGTGGCTCAGACCGAGCGTGCGGTGCTGCTGCAATTCGGTCGCGTGGTTCAGGCCGATGTTCAGCCAGGCCTGCATGTGAAAGTGCCTTACGTTAACCAGGTGCGTAAATTCGACGCACGTCTGATGACGCTGGATGCACCGACACAGCGCTTCCTGACCCTGGAAAAGAAAGCCGTGATGGTCGATGCCTATGCCAAGTGGCGCGTGAAGGATGCCGAGCGCTTCTACACCGCAACTTCCGGCCTCAAGCAAATCGCCGACGAGCGCCTGTCCCGTCGTCTGGAATCCGGTCTGCGTGACCAGTTCGGTAAGCGCACCCTGCACGAGGTGGTGTCGGGTGAGCGTGACGCACTGATGGCTGACATCACTGCTTCGCTGAACAAAATGGCGGAAAAAGAGCTGGGTATCGAAGTTGTCGATGTCCGGGTCAAGGCCATCGATCTGCCGAAAGAAGTAAACCGCAGTGTGTTCGAACGTATGAGCACCGAGCGTGAGCGTGAAGCTCGCGAGCACCGCGCCAAGGGTAACGAGCTGGCTGAAGGCATCCGTGCCGACGCCGATCGTCAACGCCGCGTGCTCCTGGCTGAAGCCTATCGTGAGTCCGAAGAGGTTCGCGGTGATGGTGATGCCCAGGCCGCTGCGATCTACTCCAAGGCCTACGGTCAGGATCAGGAGTTCTACAGTTTCTATCGTAGCCTGCGCGCCTACCGTGAAAGTTTCGCGAACAAATCCGACGTATTGGTCCTCGACCCAAGCAGCGACTTTTTCCACTACCTGGAAAAGGCCAAGCCTTGATACGCCGTTGACCTGAATCATTCCGCCCGGCGGCTAAAACCTCGGGCGGGGTGATCCTTTGGGAAAACGTGTGTATGATGCGGCAGCCGGGAAATTCCCGGCTTTTTTGCGTCTGCACGTTTGATTGCTGTTTTTTGTTGCAGGCATCGGGTTGAATGGCCCGAGAGTATTTCGAGGAAAGTGATGGGCGAAGCCGGTAACAGGCCTTTCGCCGCGTCGTTCATGCGCGTGCGTTTTGAACGGTTCGGTCATTTTCTGCTTCACTCAAGGCTCGCCCGCAGGCTGGCCGCCCGGATCAAAGGGGAATGGCGTAATGGCAACGGTAGACCGCTGGCTGCTGCCAGATGGCATCGAAGAAGTACTGCCACCGGAAGCGGCGCGCATTGAAGTCGCGCGTCGTCAGGTGTTGGATCTGTTCCAGAGCTGGGGTTACGAGTTTGTCGTGACTCCCCATATCGAGTACCTGGAATCCCTGCTGACCGGCGCGGGCCAGGATCTGGATCTGCGTACCTTCAAGGTCATCGACCCGCAATCGGGCCGGCAGATGGGTTTCCGTGCCGACATCACGCCGCAAGTGGCGCGTATCGATGCGCACACCCTGCGTCGCGAAGGTCCGAGCCGTCTGTGCTACGCCGGCAGTGTGCTGCATGCCCAGCCACGTGCACTGTCGTCCTCGCGAAGCCCGATCCAGTTGGGCGCCGAGTTGTACGGCGACGCCAGCCCGAGCAGCGACGTTGAAGTGATCAGCCTGATGCTGGCCATGCTGCAACTGGCCGATGTGCCGGATGTGCACATGGACCTTGGTCATGTCGGCATCTATCGTGGTCTGGCGCGTGCCGCCGGTCTGTCCGGTGAAGTCGAACAGCAGTTGTTCGATGCGCTGCAACGCAAAGCCATCGACGAGGTCATTACCTTGACCGAAGGCTTGCCGGCCGACTTGTCCGGCATGCTGCGTGCGCTGGTTGATCTGTGTGGCGGGCGTGAAGTGTTGAGCGCTGCCCGCGAACGACTGGCCAATGCGCCGGCGCCGGTTCTGGCAGCACTGGAAGATTTGCTGGCGATCGCCGAGCGCCTCTCGGCGCGTTTCCCGGACCTGCCGTTGTACTTCGACCTGGGCGAGCTGCGTGGCTACCACTACCACACCGGTGTGGTGTTCGCGGTGTTCGTGCCGGGCGTTGGCCAGTCCATCGCTCAGGGCGGTCGCTACGACGACATCGGCGCGGATTTTGGCCGCGCCCGTCCAGCGACAGGCTTCTCCACCGATTTGAAAACCCTGGTGACCCTGGGGCGTGCTGAGATCGAGCTACCGTCTGGCGGTATCTGGATGCCTGACAGTACGGATGCGGCACTCTGGCAGCAGGTTTGCCAGTTGCGCAGTGAGGGTCAGCGTGTCGTTCAGGCTTTGCCTGGGCAACCTTTGGCCGCCGCCCGTGATGCGGACTGCGACCGGCAATTGATTCAGCAGAACGGGCTTTGGCAAGTATCGCCACTGGCTTCTTGAGTTTTCCTGCCGGCCATCGCCGGCACCAAGTTTGCGCGAATGAGGACAAGTGTTATGGGTAAGAATGTCGTAGTCCTGGGCACCCAATGGGGTGATGAGGGCAAAGGCAAGATCGTTGATCTGCTGACCGAACATGCTGCCGCCGTAGTGCGCTACCAAGGTGGCCACAACGCTGGCCACACACTGGTGATCGACGGCGAGAAAACCGTCCTGCACCTGATCCCGTCGGGCGTGCTGCGCGAAGGCGTGCAGTGCCTGATCGGCAACGGCGTGGTGGTTGCACCTGACGCCCTGCTGCGCGAGATCACCAAGCTGGAAGAGAAAGGCGTACCGGTGCGTGAGCGTCTGCGTATCAGCCCGTCCTGCCCGCTGATCCTGTCCTTCCATGTGGCGCTGGACCAGGCCCGTGAAAAGGCCCGTGGCGAGCTGAAGATCGGTACCACCGGTCGCGGCATCGGCCCGGCTTACGAAGACAAGGTTGCTCGTCGTGGCCTGCGTGTTGGCGACCTGCTGAACATGCCGCGCTTCGAAGACAAGCTGCGTGAACTGGTGGATTACCACAACTTCATGCTGGTCGGTTACTACAAAGAGCCAGCCATCGAGTTCGAGAAAACCCTGGCCGAGTGCAAGGAGTACGCTGAGCTTCTGAAGCCGCTGATGCTCGACGTCACTGCCGAGTTGCACGACCTGCGTCGCGCCGGCAAAGACATCATGTTCGAAGGCGCTCAGGGTTCGTTGCTCGACATCGACCACGGTACCTACCCGTACGTGACCAGTTCCAACACCACTGCCGGTGGCGTAGCGACTGGTTCCGGCGTTGGCCCGATGTTCCTCGACTACATCCTGGGCATCACCAAGGCTTACACCACTCGTGTCGGTTCGGGTCCATTCCCGACTGAGCTGTTCGACGACGTCGGCGCTCACCTGGCCAAGCAAGGTCACGAGTTCGGTGCGACCACCGGCCGTGCCCGTCGTTGTGGCTGGTTCGACGCCGTTATCCTGCGTCGCGCTATCGATGTGAACAGCATTTCGGGTATCTGCCTGACCAAGCTGGACGTACTCGACGGTCTGGAAACCATCAACATCTGCGTTGGCTATAAAGACGCCGAAGGCAATGCCGTTGCTCCGACCGACGCTGACAGCTACGTAGGCCTGCAGCCTGTGTACGAAGAAGTGCCGGGCTGGACCGAATCGACCGTGGGCGCCAAGACCCTGGAAGAGCTGCCAGCTAACGCTCGCGCCTACATCAAACGCGTTGAAGAGTTGATCGGCGCGCCGATCGACATTATTTCGACGGGCCCGGACCGCAACGAAACCATCGTTCTGCGTCATCCGTTTGCTTGATAAGTCGTTGATGTAAAAACACAAAGGCCCCTTCATCGGGGCCTTTGTCGTTTATGCCTGTTGGACGGCATGACCTTTGCTGTGAATCTGTCTACAAGAGTGCCATCAAATTAATGGCGTCAGAAGTAGAGGTATTCACAGTGTCGGCCGTTCTCTCACTGTTACAAAGCCGTTTGTTGCGCCCCGTGTTCGTTACCCTTGGTATCGCCCTTTTGGTGCAAGTGTTGGTGGCCGTTGCCCTGACGCGGAGCACCGTCACGGCGCTGGAAGCTGACTTGGCGGTGCGCCTCGGCGCCGACAGCCAGAAGCTCTCCGGTGAACTGGAGCAGGCCGGGCGTGAAGTCACCTCGAGCCTCGATGCCTTGTCCGCCAGTACTCGTCAGCGGCTTACCGCCGGCCTGTCTTCGCGCCTGAAAGAAGAGCAGGCGCAACTGCGTGCGACGCTGGAAAAGGATCTGAAAGATTCGGCCAATGACATGGCGCAGTTACTGGCCTCTGTAGCCCCGCGTGCCATGTGGGACAGCGACGTACCGACCCTGTCCGAGTTCGCCCGCCGTGCCCAGCGCAATCCCAATGTGTTGTTCGTGGTCTACGACGACGCCACCGGCCAGCACCTGACCCGCTATCTCAATCGCGAAAACCCGATCAACAAGGCCTTGCTGGAAAAGGGCCAGGGCGAGCGTGCACTGGATAAAGTGCTGGATGCGGCGAAAAACGATCCATCGGTTTACTACCTTGAAGCCTCGATCAATCCCAATGGCGTGGAAATCGGCAAGGTGCTGATGGGCGTTTCCACGGCGTCGGTGGAAACCGATCTGGCGGCACTGGACAAGCGCTTCTCAGCGCTGATCGCGAGCAGTGATCAACTGGTCGGCGACAGCCTCAAGGGCGCTGCAGCGGACAGTGCCAATGCCATGCAGGCGCGCCTGCAATCGGCGCAGTCAACCGCTGTCGAGATGAAAGCCAATACCGCCAATACTGTTCAAGAAGCGGCAGCCACCCTGCGTTGGCGGATCGGCATGGGCCTGGCGTTGGTCGGTTTTGGCGTGCTGCTGTTACTGGCCGTGGTGCTCGGCCATCGCGTGGTCAATCGCCTGAAAATGCTCAACGCTGCGATGGATGACCTGGCGGCGGGCGAGGGCGACCTGACCAAGCGTGTGCAGATCAACAGCAAAGACGAAATCGGCGACATGGCCTCGGCGGTCAACCGCTTTGTGGATAAGTTGCAGCCAATCGTGCGCGAAGCGGGCGATGTCGCGCAGCGTACCGGCGTCGAAATCGGCGCAATGACGCTGCGCAATGCCGGTGCCGATGCGGCGGCGGGCATGCAGCGTGATGAAGTGGCGGAGAGTCTGCGCGCGCTGTCGCAAATGGCTGATGAGGCGCAGTCGGAAAGCTATGCGATGCAAGCGGCTTTGAAACAGGTTGTGGATATTCGCCAGGCCACCGACGAAAACACCCGGACGTCCGCCAAGGTCGGCAGCCTGATCGAGGCGCTGGCGGGGCAAGTCGATACCGGCGCGAAAGTCATCGAGCGGCTGGCTCAGCAGAGTGAGCAGATTGAGGTGGTGCTGACGGTGATTCACGGGATTGCCGAGCAGACCAATCTGCTGGCTCTCAACGCGGCGATTGAAGCGGCACGTGCTGGCGAGACCGGGCGTGGATTCGCCGTTGTTGCCGACGAGGTGCGTGCGTTGGCGAGCAAGACGCAAAGCTCCACCGGCGATATTCAGGCGCACATCGTGGCATTGCAGCAGGGCGCTCGTGAGGCGGTCGAAGCGATCGGCCAGGCCGGGCGTCAGGCCAGCGAAGGTTTACTGGTGTTGCGTGACAGTGCGCGCTTGCAGCAGTCGGTACAGGTCTCGGTCGAGCAGGTGCATGCGGCGATTGGCTTGGCAACGCAGGCTGCTGCGCATCAGGCGCAGGGTGCGCAGGCTGTGCGTGGGCGCGTCGAGACAATTCATGCGCAGGCCGAGAAAGCGGCGCAGGCGGTGGTGGAGACCACTGCGAGTGGCAAGGTGCTGGATGGTTTGGCAGCGCAGCTCAAGGCTAGTCTGGGGCAGTTCAGGGCTTGAGGTTGTCTGGGCGGGCCTCTTCGCGAGCAGGCTCGCTCCCACATTAGATCGCGTTCCTCTGATGGAACTCGGTCAACATGTGGGAGCGAGTCTGCTCGCGAAAGCAGTATCAGCGGCTCAGATACATCCGGGTCGTCAGTAAATAAACCGGCAGCCCCGACACCAAAATCAACAACGCCGCATAAGGCGCCGCCGCCGCAAATTCGACATTTGCAGTATGCGCCCACACTTCCGTTGCCAGCGTATTGAGCCCGGTCGGACTCAGTAGCAACGTCGCCGTCAATTCCTTCATCGCATCCAGAAACACCAGCGCAAACGCCGCGCCCAATGCCGGGAAGATGATCGGCAACGTCACTCGGCAAAACGCCGTGAACGACGAGGCGCCCAGCGTTCGCGCAGCCTCTTCCAGTTGCGGTGCCGCCTTGTTCAGTGCCGTGCGAATCGGCGCCTGCGCCAATGGCAGAAACAGCAGCGCATAAGCGATCAGCAGCAACCCCGAAGTCTGGTACAGCGCCGGCACGTAGTGCAGGGCGAAATACACCAGCGTCAGCGCAATCACCAGGCCCGGCAGCGCATGCAGCAGATACGGCAAGCGCTCGGCCCAGATCGCCAGTTGACCTTTGTAACGCACCACCAACAAGCCGACCGGCACGGCCAGCACCAGACACAGCGCAGCTCCGCCAAGAGAAAGTGCCAGAGAAGAAAGCAGGGCTTCAGTGATCGCTGCTACCGGGAATGCTGCGGATGAACCGACCGCCAGCCAATACGCCAACATCCCCAGCGGAATCCCGCTGCCGACAATTGCCAGCATCAGGCAATACAGCTGACCGACCGTAGCCCATGGTCCTAGCCGAACCTGTTCAGCTTGGCGCGCGGCACCTTGTCCGGTGCGCACATGCCGAGCTTTGCCGCGTACGCGCAGCTCCAGCCACAACAACACCAGGCACAGCGCCAGCAGCACGGCGGAAAGCATCGCCGCGTTGGCGTTACTGAACTCCAGTTCGAATTGCTGATAGATCGCCGTGGTGAAGGTTTGCAGGCCGATGATCGACAGTGCGCCGAACTCCACCAGCATGTGCAAGGCAATCAATAGCGAGCCGGCCAATAGCGAAGGCCAGAGCAGCGGCAGGGTCACGCGGAAAAATACGCCCCAGCGATTCTGCCCAAGGGTGCGCGCCGACTCTTCAAGGGAGGGGTCGAGATTGCGCAGAGTTGCCGCCACCGGCAGGAAGATCAACGGATACTTCGACAGGCTCATCACCAGAATCGCCCCGCCAAGCCCTTCGAACTGCGCGCTCAGCGAAACCCAGGTGAAGCTGCTGACAAACGCCGGCACCGCGAACGGCAGGCACAGGATCACGCCCCATAGGCGACGCCCTGGCAAATTGCTGCGTTCCAGCAGCCAGGCCAGCGACAGACCAATCACGCCGCAGGAGAGGGTTACGCCAACCATCAACGCCAACGTGTTGCGCAACAGGCCGAACACATACGGGCGCCACAACAAGTGCAACGCCTCGGCCCAGCCGGCCTGCCAGGCCTTGAGCCCGACATAGGCCAGCGGCAACAGGCTCAGCACTACCAGTAACAACACCGGCAGCACCAGCCAGATTGATGGCCGCTTGCGCTTTGGTACGTAACCCCCGCGCGCGGCGGGGGCGGATAACGATGCGGTCATCAGTTCAAGCCAACTTCGCGTTCCAGCTCCAGCGCTTCTTCGGCATTGCCCAGATCGGCCGGGGTCACGTTCGGCGCTTCCAGTTCGCTGAACGGCTTGAGCCCGCGATCCGATTCCATACCTTTGTGCAGCGGGTATTCGGCGGTGGTCTGGGTGATCACGCGCTGACCTTCTTCGCTGGCCATATAGGCGAGGAATTGCTGGGCTTCTTTTGGATGTTTGCTGGATTTCAACACGGCAGCGCTCGACACGGTGATCAAGCCACCGACGTCGCCACCGGTGAAGTAATGCAGTTTCGAGTCGAGTTTGCCTTTCTCGCGCTGCAGGGCGAACCAGTAGTAGTTGTTCACCAGCACGGTGGCGACTTCACCGTTTTCCACGGCTTTGAGCGCAACCATGTTGTTGCTGTAGGTCTTGCCGAAGGCGCGCAGGCCGGTCAGCCACTCTTCGGCGGCCTCGCGACCGTGCATTTTGATGATGGCCACGGCTTGTTCCTGAAACGCGCCGCTGGTTGGCACGAAGCCGACTTTGCCTTGCCACTGTGGATCGGCAAAATCCAGGACTGATTTTGGCAGGTCTTTTTCGTCGACCAGTTTCGGGTTGTAAGCGACCACGCGAACGCGTGCCGTCACGCCAATCCAGGTGCCGTTAGCTGCGACGTATTTTTCCGGCAGCACGGCCAAAGTGGCGTCATCGGTCTTGGCCAGCAGGCCTTGTTCGCCGAGATTGTTCAACGGTGGCGATTCTTCGGTGTAGATCACGTCGGCAGGGGAGCGGTCGCCTTCTTCGATGATCTGGCTGGCGAGCTGATTGCTGCTGCCTTTGCGCACGTTGACGTGAATGCCGGTCTTGGCTTCGAAGGCTTTGGCGATCGCGTCGCCGACTTCCTTGTGCTGGCCGTTATAGAGAGTCAGGGAAACCGCATCGGCAGCCTGGGTGAGGGGAGTGGCGAGCGCCAGGCCGAGGAAGGTGAAGGTCAGGCCTCGGCGCAGGGTATTTCGAAACTTCATTCGCGGGGTTCCTCACTGTCGCATTGCAAAAACTTGCAACAATGATAAACGATATTGTTTCTCAAGTGCGCCTTGCGGTGGGGCTGGCGTTTTGATAGGTGCGATGGTGATGGGGTTTCGGGAAGCCAGAAACGCAAAAACCCGCTTTCGCGGGTTTTTGTGAAATCCAAGGTCGTAACCTTGAATTTGAATTGGTGCCCAGAAGAAGACTCGAACTTCCACGACCGTAAGGTCACCAGCACCTGAAGCTGGCGTGTCTACCAATTTCACCATCTGGGCAATCATCGCTAGCGTTGCCGCTGTTGATGTGGCGCACTATACGGAGCGCGTTTTGATCTGTAAACCCCTGATTTAATTTTAATAAATCAGTTTTAAGAAAAGCCGGGCTTAGAATGCAAAAAACCCGCTTTCGCGGGTTTTGTGTGAGCCTTGAAACTGATCTAGTCTCAAACTCGAAATTGGTGCCCAGAAGAAGACTCGAACTTCCACGACCGTAAGGTCACCAGCACCTGAAGCTGGCGTGTCTACCAATTTCACCATCTGGGCAGTATCGTTAACGCTTGTGCGTCGTCGATGGCGCGCACTATACGGAGCGTCTTTTTAACTGTAAACCCCTGTCAGCAAAAAATATGATTTTTTTTACCGGCGGTGTTCAAAACGGCTTTCAAGCGACGATACAGACCCTCATAAGGGCCTTATATAGTCGGAAATTTCCCGTTTCATGGCGCCTATGCCAAACTAACCCGCATATAGACAAGGTGAAAACTCTCTAATGGCCGATTGGCAGTCCCTCGATCCCGAGGCCGCTCGTGAAGCGGAAAAATATGAAAACCCTATTCCTAGCCGCGAACTGATCCTGGCGCATCTCGCCGATCGGGGCTCGCCGGCTGCCCGCGAGCAACTGGTGGAAGAGTTTGGTCTGACCACAGAAGACCAGATCGAAGCCCTGCGCCGCCGCCTTCGCGCCATGGAGCGCGACGCCCAACTGATCTACACCCGCCGCGGCACTTATGCGCCGGTCGACAAACTCGACCTGATCCTCGGTCGCATCAGCGGTCACCGTGACGGTTTCGGCTTCCTGGTGCCGGACGACGGCAGCGACGACCTGTTCATGAGCCCCGCGCAAATGCGTCTGGTGTTCGATGGCGACCGTGCGCTGGCGCGTGTGTCCGGTCTCGACCGTCGCGGTCGCCGCGAAGGCGTGATCGTTGAAGTGGTCTCGCGTGCTCACGAAACCATCGTCGGTCGCTACTTTGAAGAAGGCGGCATCGGCTTCGTCGTCGCGGACAACCCGAAGATCCAGCAGGAAGTGCTGGTCACCCCGGGTCGCAACGCCAACGCGCAGATCGGTCAGTTCGTCGAGGTGAAAATCACCCACTGGCCGACGCCGCGCTTCCAGCCGCAAGGCGACGTGGTTGAAGTGGTCGGCAACTATATGGCGCCGGGCATGGAAATCGATGTCGCTCTGCGCACCTACGACATTCCGCACGTCTGGCCCGAAGCCGTTCTGAAAGAAGCGGCCAAGCTCAAGCCGGAAGTCGAAGAAAAAGACAAAGAGAAGCGCGTCGACCTGCGCCATTTGCCGTTCGTCACCATTGACGGTGAAGATGCCCGCGACTTCGACGATGCTGTTTATTGCGAAGCCAAGCCGGGCAAGCTGCGCCTGTTCTCCGGCGGCTGGAAGTTGTACGTGGCGATTGCTGACGTTTCCAGCTACGTGAAGATCGGCTCGGCCCTGGACAACGAAGCGCAGGTGCGCGGCAACTCGGTGTACTTCCCTGAGCGCGTGGTGCCAATGCTGCCTGAGCAGCTGTCCAACGGCCTGTGCTCGCTGAATCCGCACGTCGATCGTCTGGCCATGGTCTGCGAGATGACCATCTCCAAGTCCGGCGAAATGACCGACTACTGCTTCTATGAAGCGGTGATTCATTCCCACGCGCGTCTGACCTACAACAAAGTCAGCGCGATGCTGGAAACGCCGAAAGTGGCCGAAGCACGCAAACTGCGTGGTGAGTACACCGACGTCGTGCCGCACCTCAAGCAGCTTTATTCGCTGTACAAAGTGTTGCTGGCTGCCCGTCACGTGCGCGGCGCGATCGATTTCGAGACCCAGGAAACCCGGATCATCTTCGGTTCCGAGCGCAAGATTGCCGAAATCCGTCCGACCACCCGTAACGACGCGCACAAGCTGATCGAGGAATGCATGCTGGCGGCCAACGTGGCCACCGCCGAATTCCTCAAGAAGCACGAAATCCCTGCGTTGTACCGTGTCCACGACGGCCCGCCACCGGAGCGTCTGGAAAAACTGCGTGCCTTCCTTGGCGAGCTCGGCCTGTCCCTGCACAAAGGCAAGGACGGCCCGTCGCCGAAGGACTATCAGGCGCTGCTGGCGAGCATCAAGGATCGTCCGGATTTCCATCTGATCCAGACGGTGATGCTGCGTTCGCTGAGTCAAGCGGTGTACAGCGCTGACAACCAGGGCCACTTCGGCCTGAATTATGAAGCCTATACCCACTTCACTTCGCCGATCCGTCGTTACCCGGACCTGCTGACGCACCGCGCGATCCGCAGCGTGATCCATTCGAAGCAGGACACTCCGCACGTTCGCCGTGCCGGGGCAATGACCATTCCGAAGGCGCGCATCTATCCGTACGACGAGGCGGCGCTGGAGCAGCTCGGCGAGCAGTGCTCGATGAGCGAACGCCGTGCCGACGAAGCGACCCGCGACGTGGTCAACTGGCTCAAGTGCGAGTTCATGAAGGATCGCGTGGGCGAGTCGTTCCCGGGTGTGATCACAGCGGTAACCGGTTTTGGCCTGTTCGTTGAGCTGACCGATATCTACGTCGAAGGTCTGGTCCACGTCACGGCGCTGCCGGGCGATTACTACCACTTCGATCCTGTGCATCACCGCCTGGCGGGCGAGCGCACCGGTCGCAGCTTCCGTCTTGGCGATACCGTTGAAGTGCGCGTCATGCGCGTTGACCTCGACGAGCGCAAGATCGACTTCGAGATGGCCGAAAAAACCATCAGCGCACCGATCGGTCGCAAAAAACGTGGCGCTGAAACCGCTGCTCCGGCGGCCAAGGTTGCGGAAGAAAAGGCTCCGGCTAAATCCGCCAGCCGTCGTCCGGCCAAGGAAAAAGCGGCAGAAGCCTATCGCCCAAGCGACGCCGTGGCGAAAAACGCCGAGCTGCGCAAAAGCCGTGAAATGAAGAAGGCTCTGCTTTCCGACGCTAAAAACGGTGGTAAAGCGGCGTCCGGGGGAAAGACCGGACGGTCGGCGCCTGAAAAGGCCTCCGGCGGCAAGCCAGCGAAACCGAGCAAACACCGTAAGGGGCCGCCAAAAGCGGGCTCCGCTCCAGCCAAAAGTGGCGGGGCACGTAAACCGAAGGCGAAGTCATGAGTCAGTTGGAAAAAATCTACGGCGTTCACGCGGTAGAAGCGTTGCTGCGTCACCACCCGAAACGCGTCAAGCAGATCTGGCTGGCGGAAAGCCGCAACGATCCGCGCGTGCAGACCCTGGTTGAGTTGGCCAACGAAAACCGTGTTCAGGTCGGCCAGGCCGAGCGTCGCGAAATGGACGCCTGGGTTGAAGGCGTGCACCAGGGCGTGGTCGCGGAAGTAAGCCCGAGTCAGGTCTGGGGCGAAGCCATGCTCGACGAGCTGCTCGATCGCACTGAAGGTGCGCCGCTGTTGCTGGTGCTTGACGGTGTGACCGACCCGCACAACCTCGGCGCCTGCCTGCGTTCGGCGGATGCGGCCGGTGCGCTGGCGGTGATCGTGCCGAAAGACAAGTCGGCGACCCTGACGCCGGTCGTGCGTAAAGTCGCTTGCGGCGCGGCGGAAGTGATTCCATTGGTTGCCGTGACTAACCTCGCTCGCACCCTGGAAAAACTTCAGCAGCGCGGTCTGTGGATTGTCGGTACTGCGGGGGAGGCTGAGGTCAGCATCTACGACCAGGATCTGACTGGCCCGACCATCCTGATCATGGGCGCTGAAGGCAAAGGCATGCGTCGCCTGACCCGCGAGCACTGCGACTATCTGGTGAAGCTGCCGATGGCCGGTAGCGTCAGCAGCCTCAACGTCTCGGTTGCGACGGGCGTGTGCCTGTTCGAAGCGCAGCGTCAGCGCGGTGCAAAAGCCAAGGCTACTGCCAAGAAATCCTGAGTCGTACACGATTCAAATGTGGGAGCGAGCTTGCTCGCGAAGAGGGCGTGTCAGTCGACGTAAATGTTGCCTGACAAACCGCATTCGCGAGCAAGCTCGCTCCCACAGTGTTTTGTGGTGTGGCATAACTGAGTGATTGTTCAAATAATCACCAATTGCCTTGCGCCTCCTCTGTCCCTTCTCTACAATTGCGCCCCTTGCTGTGACGGCAGGCACGCATGTGCCCCGCGCCAGCAAGTCCATAAGTGTCATTCACTCCTTGTCTGACCGTTTTTGAGCGGCAGGCTACAACCCGTAAGGAGCATTCATGCGTCATTACGAAATCATCTTTTTGGTCCACCCGGATCAAAGCGAGCAAGTCGGCGGCATGGTTGAGCGTTACACCAAGCTGATCGAAGAAGACGGCGGCAAAATCCACCGTCTGGAAGATTGGGGCCGTCGTCAACTGGCCTACGCAATCAACAATGTTCACAAGGCTCACTACGTGATGCTGAACGTTGAGTGCACTGGCAAGGCCCTGGCCGAGCTGGAAGACAACTTCCGCTACAACGATGCAGTGATCCGTAACCTGGTCATCCGTCGCGACGAAGCCGTAACTGGCCAGTCCGAGATGCTCAAGGCTGAAGAAAACCGCAGTGAGCGCCGTGAGCGTCGCGACCGTCCTGAGCACGAAGGCGCCGAAGGCACCGATAGTGATGACAGCGACAACAGCGATAACGCTGACGAGTAATCCACGGACCTTATTAAGGAGCCTATCAAATGGCACGTTTCTTCCGTCGTCGTAAATTCTGCCGCTTCACCGCTGAAGACGTGAAAGAGATCGACTACAAAGATCTCAACACTCTGAAAGCCTACGTATCCGAGACCGGCAAAATCGTTCCAAGCCGCATCACTGGTACCAAAGCTCGTTATCAGCGTCAGCTGGCCACCGCTATCAAGCGCGCCCGCTTCCTGGCCCTGCTGGCCTACACCGACAGCCACGGCCGCTGAGACCGGGCAGTCGACAAGTAGCAAAGGATTGAATGCATGCGTGCCTTAGCTGAGTTCATCATGCGAGGCCGTATGCAGGCCACTCTCGTGGTGGCCGGATGTGCAACATTGCCGTTGTTGTATTGGTTGGGTGCTGCCGCGGGGAGCCTTGTGCTGCTGCGGCGCGGACTGACGGACGCCCTGGGTGTTCTGTCTCTGGGGCTGCTGCCGGCGTTGATCTGGTGGCTGTATGCCGATGACCCACGGGCACTTCTGGTGCTGCTGGGGTCTTCGGGGCTTGCGTTGGTTTTGCGCGCAAGTGAATCCTGGGTCCGCACGCTGCTGGTCAGCGTAGTGATTGGAGTGGTGTTTTCAGTGGTGCTCGGGGCGGCGTTTGCGGCCCAGATCGAAATGCTCGCGCAGGCCTTGATAAAGGTCATGCCGGCGCTTCTCGGTGAAACCTACAAGCAATTGTCGGTCGATGAGCAAGCGCGTTTCGCGTCCCTGATTGCACCGGTCCTGACCGGACTGATTGCGGCGCTGTTGCAGATCGTCAGCGTGCTGAGCCTGATTGTCGGGCGGCATTGGCAGGCGTTGTTGTACAACCCGGGTGGTTTTGGTCGCGAGTTTCGCGCCATCCGGATCCCGCAGGGGCCGGCGATGTTGCTGCTGGCGTTGATGCTTCTGGGCCCGAATCTCGGTGCACAGATGGCCATGTTGACGCCGTTGTGCAGTGTACCGCTGGTGTTCGCCGGACTTGCCCTGATTCACGGGCTGGTCGGGCAGAAGCGACTGGCCGGTTTCTGGCTGGTGGGGTTGTACGTCACGCTGTTGTTGTTCATGCAGCTGATCTATCCGTTGCTCGTGGTCCTGGCCATTGTCGACAGCCTGATTGATTTTCGCGGTCGTCACGTGTCGAAAGACACCGATAACGCGAACGGTGAAGGTTAAAAGTTAAGAGGATTTCCACATGCAACTGATCCTTCTGGAAAAAATCGCCAACCTGGGCAACCTGGGCGACAAAGTAAACGTTAAGGCCGGTTACGGCCGTAACTACCTGCTGCCTTTCGGCAAAGCTACCGCTGCAACTGCTGCCAACCTGGCTGCGTTTGAAGAGCGTCGTGCTGAGCTGGAAAAAGCTGCCGCAGACCGTAAAGCATCGGCTGAAAGCCGTGCTGCCCAACTGGCCGAGCTGGAAGTGACCATCACTGCCACCGCTGGCGACGAAGGCAAGCTGTTCGGTTCGATCGGTACTCACGACATCGCTGACGCACTGACCGCCTCCGGCGTTGAAGTTGCGAAAAGCGAAGTTCGTCTGCCGAACGGCACCATCCGCAACGTGGGTGAATTCGACGTGGCTGTGCACCTGCACGCCGAAGTTGAAGCCACCGTACGCGTTGTCGTGGTAGCAGCTTAAGTAACACCTGATCGGCTGGCGGCTTGTCCGTCAGACGGTTAACATCGGGCACGATCCTGTTTTCAGGTCGTGCCCTTTGTCTTTCTGAACTCCCTGTTTTTCCAAATTACACAAGTGGCCATGAACGATATCTCCGCTCCCGAGCAATACGATCTGCAAACCGCTGCCCTGAAGGTGCCGCCGCATTCCATCGAGGCCGAACAGGCTGTACTCGGTGGTCTGATGTTGGACAACAACGCCTGGGAACGCGTGCTCGATCAAGTCTCCGACGGCGATTTCTATCGACATGACCACCGTCTGATCTTCCGTGCGATCGCCAAACTGGCCGATCAGAACATGCCGATCGACGTGGTGA
This sequence comes from Pseudomonas sp. P4_D7, assembly GCF_056401755.1. Classification (NCBI taxonomy): domain Bacteria; kingdom Pseudomonadati; phylum Pseudomonadota; class Gammaproteobacteria; order Pseudomonadales; family Pseudomonadaceae; genus Pseudomonas; species Pseudomonas sp. P4_D7. The sequence continues at coordinate 324,649 of NZ_JBFUIR010000002.1, forward strand.
CCCTGTCTGAACAACTGGACAAGGAAGGCCAGACCTCGCAGGTCGGTGGCCTCGGTTACCTCGGTGAACTGGCGAAAAACACGCCGTCCGTCGCCAACATCAAGGCCTATGCGCAGATCGTTCGTGAGCGAGCGACGTTGCGCCAGTTGATTGGCATCAGCACCGAAATCGCCGACAGCGCCTTCAACCCGGAAGGCCGCACCGCCGCCGAGATTCTCGACGAAGCCGAACGCCAGATCTTCCAGATTGCCGAGGCCCGGCCAAAAACCGGCGGCCCGGTAGGTGTGAATGACTTGCTGACCAAGGCCATTGATCGCATCGACACTCTGTTCAACACCGACAACGCCATTACCGGCCTGTCCACCGGCTACACCGACCTCGACGAGAAGACCAGCGGCCTGCAGCCGTCCGACTTGATCATCGTCGCCGGCCGTCCGTCGATGGGTAAAACCACCTTCGCAATGAACCTGGTGGAAAACGCCGTGTTGCGCAGCGAGAAGGCGGTTCTGGTGTACTCCCTCGAGATGCCAGGCGAATCGCTGATCATGCGTATGCTCTCCTCGCTGGGCCGCATCGACCAGACCAAGGTGCGTTCTGGCCAACTGGAAGACGATGACTGGCCGCGCCTGACTTCGGCGGTCAACCTGCTCAACGACCGCAAGCTGTTCATCGATGACACTGCCGGCATCAGTCCGTCGGAAATGCGTGCGCGGACCCGACGTCTGGTGCGTGAACACGGTGACGTCGGCCTGATCATGATCGACTACCTGCAATTGATGCAGATCCCCGGTTCCAGCGGTGACAACCGCACCAACGAAATTTCCGAAATCTCGCGATCCCTGAAAGCGCTGGCCAAGGAATTCAACTGCCCGGTGGTGGCGCTGTCGCAGCTCAACCGTTCCCTCGAACAGCGTCCCAACAAGCGCCCGGTGAACTCCGACTTGCGCGAATCCGGAGCGATCGAGCAGGACGCCGACGTGATCATGTTCGTGTACCGCGACGAGGTCTATCACCCGGAAACCGAGCACAAAGGCATCGCCGAAATCATCATCGGCAAGCAGCGTAACGGCCCGATCGGTTTTATCCGTCTGGCCTTTATTGGCAAATACACGCGCTTCGAAAACCTCGCGCCGGGCAGTTACAACTTCGACGACGACGAGTGACAGCAGGCCGAAGTTCATCGGCCTGCTGCGACGCTGTATCGATTACAACGTCGCGCCACTCGATCCCGGAGTTTCCTGCGCAGGCGTGACGTTGGCAGGAGGCGCCTCGATTGTTGTTCGAGGCTGCAATTCCTGCCGCGTCAGCGTCTGGATCAATGTCGCTTCGACAATCGCCAATTGCGCCGTTACGTCATCGGTTTGCGATTTATATTGAGCTTCGCTCAGCAGTCTTTGTGATGACTGGCTGTCGAGAATTTCCTGGCGATCCTGGAACGGCTGGCGACTCGCATCGAATTGCGCCTGGTATTTGTGAATGATGAAGTCCTGCCAGAAATTCATCGACACCAATGCCTGAAACTCTTCAGGCGAACCATTCAGCGTCGAGACTTTGCGATATGCCGCATCCAGCATTGCCGGGGTAACGCCGGCCATGCCGATAAACGAGAGTGTCTGTGGCTGAAACGGCAATTGCAGCCGATCCCTGAGACCAAAGCGGTAGGCCATGGTCATTTCATGGGGATCGCGTATGCGCAGGTTGTGGCTGTTTCGCAGCTCCCGGGAGGTTGCCGGATCGTCAATGATTGCCCTGCTTGAAGCGATCTCTGCCGCCGCGATGTCGTCGACCTGTTTTAGCCGGAACAATCCTTTGGACAGCGCCACCAAGGGGGCGCCGTTCATATCCAGCCTGGCCTGTATGCGCGCCTTGTGAGTCATGGCCAGGACCTGCAGATCGGTGAAGGTGGCTGCGGCAAGGTCAGTGCAGCCGGCTTCGCACGCGCGATCGAACAGTTCTCGACGCAAGGTTCGCGACTGTGGATTGTCCTGGCTGATGACATCGATCACGTCCCAGACCTGGCGCCGGAAGTCGGCATGGTGCGCACGGCTCGCGAGGATGTTGAAGAAGCCGTCCGAGCCTTGCTGCTCGCGCAACGTGCGCCATTGAGTGTTTCTGGCGATCGCTTGATCAGCGGGTAGTCCGGTGGTCCAGATCGGGGCAGGGTCCGCGGCTGCCCTTGCACTGGGGCGTTGTGCCAAGGGGAATGACGTTGTGAACAGGTTGGATCTGTTGTGAAGCCCGGTTTGGGCTTCGTCCAGTTGCCTGCGATAGACGCCCATTTGTATCCGCGTCTCATCGGTAATCGGATTATTCGTCAGTAACGTGCCACTGTTCACCTGGACCGAATGCGCCAAGCGCTCCGGGGGCGGAGCAGTGACAAAGTCAGGAATCGTGGTGATCTGATTGTTGCTCAGATCGATCCGGGTCAGCAGGGGTTGATCAAACAGCCCGGTTGGCCACTGCGTGATGCCGGTGTTCGCCAAGGTGACCTCGCGCATATCGGTGATCAGGCTGAAATCCGGGATCACACCGAGCTGGGGATTGTTGTCGATCCAGAGTGCTCTGAGCGTTGTGCGTCCGGCCAGTATCCGCGCCGTTTCTGCATTGAGTTCAAGTTGGTTGTGCTGCAGGAACAGGCGCGTCATCCCGTGCATTTCTCCTACTGCCGGGGGCAAGTCCCTGAGGCGATTGTTCGACATGTCCAGCCAGCGCACATGACGAAAACGGGTGAGGAAGCCTTCCGGTGACTCCGTCAGGTTCATGCCGCTCAATCTGAGTGAACCCACATGGCTGAAGTCGATGCTCAGATCCGGCAGGGTCGGCAAGGTCAGGCCGCTCAAGTCCAGTTCCAGACCGATCGGTGTGCCGTCGAAAGCATGTTTTTGCGCCGTCTCGCGGCGCCAGCAACTGATGATCCGATCCCGCGCTGCAGTGCGGTCATTACGGGTGGTGGCGTTGATTTGCAGCTGATTGGCACGCACGTAACGCAGGCGGTTGCCGCCCCCGGAAAAGACCCAGTCGTCGAGCTGGGTTTTCAGAAGATCGAATTCTTGTTCCAGTGCGAGCAAGCGTGGTGCCACGGTGCCTTTGTCATGATTCCAGATGAACTCCCTGCACTCCTTGATGGTTTTGCTCGGGAACAGGTTTCGATAACGCTGCGCCCTGGAGTCTTCGCTATCGAATACGGCGGGATGGGCCGGCTCCATCAGCTCGGGGTGAGACTGTTTAAGGCGTCGCCAGTAGCCGTCGAATTTTCGCCAGTACGCGGAGGGGAAGTCGTTGCCTTCAAGGCGCGTGACATTGTTGATCCGCGCGACGACAGCCAGCGTCTCGGGTGTCGGGTTGAGGTTGGCCTGGGGAACCTCGCTCAAGCGATTGTCGCGCAGGTCCAGGTGGTTCAAAGCGGTTTTGTCGACCAGCCCGGCAGGCCACTGACTGAGGCCCGTGTTTTTCAGGTTCAATGCCTGCAACCCGGACATGGCGCTGAAGTCGGGCACTGCTCGCAGTTGATTGTTGGACAGATCGATCTGTTTCAACTGGTGCAATGCACCGAGTGCCAAAGCGCTTTGTTCATCCAGTTTTATCTGGTTTGAACTCAGATCCAGATAGTTGAGTTTGTCCATCTCGGCGATTTTTTGCGGCAGTTTATCGATGCCGGAGTTAACGATGGTCAGGCTTTCCAGATTGGGGCAATTGGACAGAAGCGTATTGGCGGTGTCCGACCAGATTACCGAGTCGAGACTGAGGGATTTGATGTGACTGAAATCCACGGTCAGCAGGGGTAATGGACCGTACAGCGCTGGCAGTTTCAGTTCGCCGTCCGAATCGCCCAGCCAGCAGCCTCTGATGATTCTTGCCAGGCGGGTAGCGTTGACTCTTTCAGGGCCCACGGCGTGGGCCGGTCCGGGTTGACTGTCGGCGATGTAGGCCTGCAGTTGCGTTTCCAGTAGCTCGAAGCCGGCAATGCGTCGCGCGATCTGTTCTTCGGCACCATCCCCCAGGACGAGCAAATATTCCCTGGCGGCTTGCGGATTCTTGTCTGGATACATACGCCGCACCATCGCCACTTCGGGAATGTCGCCATCCAGTCTGAACGCGTCTGCGCGGGAGCCCGTGCGCATCGCCGGATAGTCGGCCACTACGCGGCGCCAATAAACCTCAAGCGTTCGCCAGTAACCGGTCGGGAAGGGGTTGCCTTCAATCAGGGTGACCGAGTTGATACGGGCAATCGCCAGCAGTTCATTGTTTGACGGGTCAAGGATCGGCTGTGGAATTTCGCGCAGTTGGTTATGGCGCAAGTCGACCACGTCCAGTGCCACCTGATCGCGTAAACCGCTGGGCCAGTGATCCAGTCCGGTGTTGCTCAGGTTCAATGACCGAAGTTGCGACATGCCGCGAAAGTCCGGGATTCTGCCAAGCGGGTTGCTCGACAGGTCGAGGTGTTCAAGCTGCTTGAGTGCGCCCAGTTTTACTGCTGCCTGCTCATTGAGCTGGATTCGGTTCGAGCTCAGCTCCAGAGCCTTGAGAACGGTCATCGGCGCGATATCGGGCGGCAACTTATCCAGGGTGGAGTGAGTCACCGACAGTTTCTCGAGGTTGGGAAAACTGCCAAGGAAGGTATCGGCGGTGTCCGACCAGGCGACCGCTTTCAGCTCCAGAGTTCTTACATGGCTGAAATCAGCCGTCAGCGGCGCAAGGATTGCCTCTCCCAAATCAAGTTTCAGCGTCGTTCCCGTCTGCCGTTTCCAGCAACGTTTTATTTCTTCGACAGCACGCTCCACTGCGGGATGCGCAGCTTCGTTGGGGACCTGCGAGGATGTCTTCCTGATCCAGGAAGCGAGATCCGCCTTGAGCGCCCTGTAACTGGCCTCGCGTTGGGTCAGATAGCCGCGGACGTCATCCCCGTGCGAATGCAGAAGCCGGGTGATCTCCTCGCTGTCGAGGGCCGGGAAGAGCTTTCGAGCGCGGGACTCTGGCGTGCGCAAATGATTGATCGCGCTGGCAAACCGTTGCAGCAGGCCAGGATGCGCGGGGCTGCCTGGCTCGTTGCGGAGCATCCCGCCGACACCGCCGACCGCCGTTCCCAGCCAGCCTTCGCGAGCATCGTAAATGATCGGCTCCGAGCGCCCGGGGCGTGTAGCGATGTACGTATTGGTGCTGTCGCTGGCCACCGGATCTTGCGCACGGACGATACGCATCACCGTTGTCGACGGGGTCGAGGCGTCGGTGTCGTGCAGAACCTGATAACTGTGGTTGTCGATCACCGCATAGAGTTTACCGTTGAGCCGGTGAAGGCCATCGCTGCCCCTTTGAATGCCGCTGAAATCCAGTGGCGTGCGGAAAGCTTCCAGGCGGCTGCTCGACAATGGCACACCGATCGGCTCGAAGTGTTCCAGCTCATGCCAGAGTCCCGCGCTGGAATCACGCAGCAACACGGGTCCCGAGGGACTGGATTCGCTGGGCAGTCTGGCCCGATACAGTCCTGTTTGCGCATCTTTGCCGACCAGCACGATGCCGCCAGGTACATCGGCATATTGGCGGCCTTTGTGGGTTCTCAAACCGTCAGCGTTGCGATCCGACAAACCGCTGGCCGCAGGCACCCAGTAATGTTCCAGGGACTGGCTAGCCGCACGCGGATTTTCAATCGGCAACGCGGGTCGATGAATGGTGATGCTCGGAGCCGGCTCGATCGCGTCGATATCGGCTGGCGTTGGTAAGCGGCCCGGTCGTGGTGGTTGCCCACCGGGTATCGAGACCTCTAAATGTGTGCGCGGTGGCAGGTCGAGGCGCGGGGTGTCCACGTCTGGCACAGTGTTTTGGCGAACCGGGGGATTGCCGGAATTGTTGCCTCTGGGGGGCGATTTAACGGGCATGTCTTTCTATCCTTGCGGGTTTGCGCATCAGTTCGCCTGAACGGGAGCTGATGGCAGGGGCGGCGTCATTGCCTGATTGATCGTATGGCCCTGAGTCCTTTACTCAGGCCTGGAAGGCACGCCAGCCTCGCTGGCCAGTGCAAAAATCTTGCTCGCGGTCTTGCCATCGAAGGTCTGGCGCCAGATGGCCACGTGCGGCAAGCCAGCCTGTTCATCGCGGCGCTGAGACTCGATACCGCGTCGGCTCTGTTCGAGGGTTTTGAGGTGGCCGCCTCTTGTGGTGAAACTCAGTGGCGCGGCGTTGTGCTGGTCATAGTGGAAGTGTGCCTCCCATAACGGTGCGTCATCGGCGCGATCAGTGATCGAATAAACGTCGAGAAACGACTTGCCCTTGCCTTTGCCCGATGGCTTGCGATCAACGGTTTTGCTCACGCTGACTTCGTCGGCATCCATCAGATAGTTCAAGCGCATGATGTCGAGCACCTCCCTGTTCTTGTACATGCGCACCAGAACACTTTGGCCATGCGCGTCCAGTGACCCGCCAGCGCTTCGCAAACGCGCAGCCAGGTCGAGGATTTCGGTGTCCGCGTCTTCATGGCTTTCCAGGCGCCTTGCCTGCTCGTTCAGTCGTTCAGTCTCTTTACTCAGGTCTTCGACAATATCGGTCGGATTGGTTTTTCTCGCCTCGTCCACCCTGGCCTTGGCAACGTGTTGTTCGACGTCGGCCAGTAACCGGTTAGCCTCGGCGACCAGCTGTGGTCTGGGTGTACTGGTGATGGGCGGGCGCACTGGCAGCCATTCACCTTGTCTTTTTTCGTAGCGGGATGGCGAATCGGGACGCAACGGGTCCTGGACCTTGACGATGATGTTGCCATCCTGGGTCGTTTCCATGTCCCCGACCATTACCCGATAAGTTCCGTGTTGACGGATCCGGAAAATTTTTCTGGGCGGCACGGGGCGTGCATTTTCGGAGGTGTCTGGTTGCGGCGGAAGGAAATCGAAATCGATATCGTGGTCAATGTTTGGCAGTTCGCGGTCGCGACCAATCGATTCCAGAATGTCGCTCAGTCTGTTTTCGATTCGCTGTTCGAGTGGGTCGATCAAGGTGAGGGCTTCCCTCAGGTACTCGGCCCTGGCAGTGTCGATATCAGTGGTCAGTAGCGCTTCAAATCGAGACTTGTCCGACCTTATCTGATCAAGGCTCAAGAGCAGTGCCATCGGCTGGTGGTGCTGCGGAATCTTGTTCAGGTCGCTGGTGACCAGATCAACCGAGGAAAGCGAGGGCATCGTGGCGTTGGGCGAATGGTCGGGCGCGCCCGCAAACAGGTGTATATAGAGCGTCAGTTTGTTGAAGTCGATACGCTCGGCCGACGGCACTTGCTGTCTGATTTTTTCAAGTATCGGTTCCGCTCCTGGATCGGCTTTTTTGATTTCTGCCAACACCACTTCCCGCTCTTGGATAAACCTCAGCTTCTTGTTCAGGTGGGGGATCATCTTCCTGCAACTGTCGGCGTCGACTTTGGCGCTCGTAGGCTTGAACCTCAGATCCATGGTCGCCATGAGTCGATTCAGAAACTCCGCACGTTCTATCCGGAAGGTGCGCAATTCTTGTTTGAACAGCCCTTTTGCTTTTGCGCGGATCAGCCAGTTCTTGTTGAGAAGAAGTGACTCCACGAAATCTGCTTGCTTGTGAACATGCTTGAGCAGATTCACCTCAAGGTTGAGCAGTTTCAGGTTTTTCTCTGCACTGCCCTCCGGCAATTTTTTGATATCAGCCCAGAGCTCGTTATGAAGCGCAGTCGAGTTCTCCAACTCTGCGTGTGCCTTCTGAAAAGGCAGATACATCAGCCTCAAAGTGTCGATGCTTAACCCGGCCGCCTCTGCATCCGTGATGCCGCTCTTCAGCTCTGGCAAATGATAAACCCAGCGATTGCCCTCATCGCGCCGCACAGTCCGCGTTTCGCCGCTGCGGCTGGCGCGGTAGATATTGGCGATATCGGTTGCCACGGGGTCTTTCGGGTTGACGATACGCCACGCTTTTTGTGTCGCCGTGGAGGCACTCACATCGTGCATGACCTGATAAACGTGGGTGTGCAGGGACAGGTACAATCGGCCCTCGTGGCGCAATAACCCGTCGCTGTCGGCCTTGGCGCGTGTGATTTCGAGATCCGTGCGCAACGTCTGCAGGTGAGTGTCAATCAAGGTCACGGCGTCACCGTCCTTGAGCGAATGCCACAGACCACTGTCGGCGTCGCGCAGCAGTAGCGGACCACTGGCAACCCGCTCGGCTGCGAGTTGGGCGCGGTAGAGGCCGGTCTGCGGATCGACCCCGACCATCACGATGCTGCCGTGCGCGACATCGACGTATTCGCGGCCCTTGTACAGCCTCAAGCCCTCGGTATTGGCCTGGGGCAAACGGTCAGGTGCGGGGATACGGTAACTCTCCAGCGATTTTGCTCCCGTTGCGCCCGTTTTCACCGAGGCGGTTGCTGTGTGCGTGATGACGACGGGAGACGGTCTTGTTACCTCAGGGCTGGCAGTGCCGTGAGTGCCGCCCGGACGCGTTGCAGAGGGGCCAGGCAGGGACGGTTCAGGCCCCGTCCGTGGCGCTCGCCCGGTATTGCCTTGCTGCGGCGCATCCGGGCTGGTGGGGGGCTTGACTTTGATGCTGCCCTTGGCGGGCTGTTTGGGTGACATTGCTTCATCCTTGAAGGGTTGCCACATCAGTCGGCGCAGGCACCGGACTGATGAACGTTAAGTTTGAACGATGATTTTTTTGCCTGTTACGGGGTATCGGGCAGGCTCGACGCGGGTTGTAAGAGAAACCGACCATTGCCGTCGGAATTGGTTATTTTTTGTGCTATATTCCGCGCCCGCGAATTTTCACTTCAACACCGGTCGTCGACATGCAAGCAGCCAAGCCGTTATTTGACTATCCAAAATATTGGGCCGAATGTTTCGGGCCAGCGCCATTCCTGCCGATGAGCAGGGAGGAGATGGATCAGCTTGGCTGGGATTCGTGCGACATCATCATTGTTACCGGTGATGCCTACGTCGATCACCCGTCGTTTGGCATGGCGATCATTGGCCGGCTGCTGGAGTCCCAGGGCTTCCGTGTCGGGATCATTGCCCAGCCGAACTGGCAGTCCAAAGACGACTTCATGAAGCTCGGCGAGCCGAACCTGTTCTTCGGGGTTGCGGCGGGCAACATGGACTCGATGATCAATCGCTACACCGCGGACAAGAAAATCCGTTCCGACGACGCCTATACGCCCGGCGGCATGGCCGGCAAGCGTCCGGACCGCGCGAGCCTGGTCTACAGCCAGCGCTGCAAAGAAGCCTACAAGCACGTGCCGATCGTGCTCGGCGGCATCGAAGCGTCCCTGCGCCGCATTGCCCACTACGACTACTGGCAGGATCGCGTGCGTAACTCGATCCTGATCGACGCCAGCGCCGACATTCTGCTGTACGGCAACGCCGAGCGCGCGATCGTCGAAGTCGCCCAGCGCCTGTCCTACGGGCACAAGATCGAAGACATCACTGACGTGCGCGGCACCGCGTTCATCCGTCGCGATACGCCGAAAGACTGGTACGAAGTCGACTCGACGCGTATCGACCGTCCGGGCAAGGTCGACAAGATCATCAACCCGTACGTGAACACCCAGGACACCCAAGCCTGCGCCATCGAGCAGGAAAAAGGTCCGGTCGACGATCCGCAGGAAGCCAAGGTCGTACAGATCCTGGCCAGCCCGCGCATGACCCGTGACAAGACCGTGATTCGCCTGCCATCGGTAGAAAAGGTGCGCGGCGACGCCGTTCTGTATGCCCACGCCAACCGCGTGCTGCACCTCGAAACCAACCCGGGCAACGCCCGTGCGCTGGTGCAGAAGCACGGTGAAGTCGACGTCTGGTTCAACCCGCCGCCGATTCCGATGACCACTGAAGAAATGGACTACGTGTTCGGCATGCCTTACGCCCGTGTCCCGCACCCGGCGTACGGCAAGGAGAAGATCCCGGCCTACGACATGATCCGTTTCTCGGTGAACATCATGCGTGGCTGCTTCGGTGGCTGCACCTTCTGCTCGATCACCGAACACGAAGGCCGGATCATCCAGAACCGTTCCGAAGAGTCGATCATTCGCGAAATCGAAGAAATCCGCGACAAGGTGCCAGGTTTCACCGGGGTCATTTCCGACCTCGGCGGCCCGACCGCGAACATGTACCGCATCGCCTGCAAGACACCGGAAATCGAATCCGCGTGCCGCAAGCCGTCCTGCGTGTTCCCGGGCATCTGCCCGAACCTGAATACCGACCACTCGTCGCTGATTCAGCTGTACCGCAGCGCTCGTGCCTTGCCGGGTGTGAAGAAAATCCTGATCGCCTCCGGCCTGCGCTACGACCTCGCGGTCGAGTCACCGGAGTACGTCAAAGAGCTGGTGACCCACCACGTCGGTGGTTACCTGAAGATCGCCCCGGAACACACCGAGGAAGGTCCGCTCAACCAGATGATGAAACCGGGCATCGGCAGCTATGACAAGTTCAAGCGCATGTTCGAGAAGTACACCAAGGAAGCGGGCAAAGAGCAGTACCTGATTCCGTACTTCATCGCCGCCCACCCGGGCACCACCGACGAAGACATGATGAACCTGGCTCTGTGGCTCAAGGGCAACGGCTTCCGCGCCGACCAGGTGCAGGCGTTCTACCCGTCGCCGATGGCCACCGCCACCGCGATGTACCACTCGGGCAAGAACCCGCTGCGCAAGGTCACCTACAAGAGCGACGGCGTGACCATCGTCAAGAGCGAAGAGCAACGTCGTCTGCACAAGGCGTTCTTGCGTTATCACGACCCGAAAGGCTGGCCGATGCTGCGTGAAGCGCTGATCCGCATGGGCCGCGCTGATCTGATCGGTTCGGGCAAGGATCAGTTGATCCCGACTCATCAACCGGCGACCGACAGCTACCAGAGCGCCCGTCGCAAGAACTCGACACCGGCCGGCAGCCATAAAGTGGCGAAGGACGGTAAAGAGAAGACCACCAAGATTCTCACCCAGCACACTGGCTTGCCGCCGCGTGCCAGTGATGGTGGTAACCCTTGGGACAAGCGGGAGCAGGCCAAGGCGGCGGCGTTTGCCCGTAACCAGCAGGCTGCGAAAGAGCGCAAAGACGCCGCGAAAGGCAAAGGGCCGAAGCCGACCCGCAAGCCGGTCGTACCGCGCTAAACATCACTTGAGCTGAACAGAACGCCAACCGTCGGGTTGGCGTTCTGCATTTCCGGGGATGGATATTGGGTTGTCCGGGAGATCCATCCCCCTCACCCCAGCCCTCTCTCCCATGAGGGGCGAGGGGGAAGGGAGCAGATCTCCATGCTTTTCAAGATTTGAGTTCGACTCAAGACCTTCAGGTCGGTGTAGCTCGCTTAGTCAACTCGGTCAGTCCCCTCTCCCTACGGGCGGTCCGACGTTTCGGGAGGGTTAGGGTGAGGGGCTCTTCGCAACATTTACGTGCAATCAGCCCAAACCATTTCCCCGCATCGCCCGATTTTGGTGCTGTACTGCCCTAAGCATTCCGGGAAAGCGCCCAAGCCTCTGCATGGCATAAGTCTTGCGCGCTTTCGAATACGCTTAGGCTCGCAGGAGGCACGCCGTGTCGATTCATGTCGCATTGCATCACGTCACGCATTACCGCTATGACCGCGCTGTCGAACTCGGCCCGCAGATCGTACGTCTGCGCCCGGCTGCCCACAGCCGCACGCGGATTCTGTCGTATGCCCTGAAAGTCTCGCCCGAGCAGCATTTCATCAACTGGCAGCAAGACCCGCAGGGCAACTACCTCGCGCGATTGGTGTTTCCCGAGAAAACCAATGAGTTGCGCATCGAGGTCGATCTGCTCGCCGAAATGGCGGTGTTCAACCCGTTCGACTTCTTCCTCGAACCCTACGCCGAGAAAATCCCTTTCTCCTACGCCGCCGATGAGCGCAAGGAACTGGCGCCGTACCTCGAAACCCTGCCGCTGACGCCGAAATTCAAAGCCTATCTGGACGCCATCGACCGCACGCCGCTGCCGGCGGTGGACTTCCTTGTGGCGCTCAACCAGCGCTTGAGCGAAGACATCGGCTACCTGATTCGCATGGAACCGGGCGTGCAGACCCCGGAACACACCCTTGAGCACGCCTGCGGTTCATGCCGCGATTCGGCGTGGTTGCTGGTGCAACTGCTGCGCAACCTCGGGTTGGCCGCGCGGTTTGTCTCCGGTTATCTGATTCAACTGACCGCCGACGTGAAAAGCCTCGATGGCCCGTCCGGCACTGAAGTCGATTTCACTGACCTGCACGCCTGGTGCGAGGTGTATTTGCCTGGCGCTGGCTGGATCGGCCTGGACGCCACTTCCGGGCTGTTCGCCGGCGAAGGGCATATCCCGTTGGCGTGTAGTCCCGATCCGTCCTCGGCGGCACCGATCAGTGGCTTGGTCGAGCCATGCGAATGTGAGTTCAGCCATGAAATGTCAGTGGAACGGATCTGGGAGGCGCCGCGCGTCACCAAGCCCTACACCGACGAGCAGTGGCTGGCGATTCAGGCGCTGGGCCGGCAGATCGATGCCGATCTGCTGGCGGATGACGTGCGCCTGACCATGGGCGGCGAGCCGACCTTCGTTTCCATCGATGACCCGGATGGCGCCGAGTGGAACACCGCCGCGCTGGGGCCGGCCAAGCGGCGACTTTCCGCTGAACTGTTCCAGCGCATGCGCACGCATTACGCGCCGCAAGGTCTGGTGCATTTCGGCCAGGGCAAGTGGTATCCCGGCGAGCAACTGCCGCGCTGGTCGCTCAATTGCTATTGGCGTCGCGACGGTGTGCCGATCTGGCACAACAACGCACTGATTGCCGATGAGCAGCAGGACTACGGAGCGGATGGCGAGCTGGCCGGACGCTTCCTCGCCAGTGTCGCCGAGCGCCTGAAATTGCCTACACGTTTTGTCTTCCCGGCCTACGAAGACAATTTCTACTACCTCTGGCGCGAGGGCACGTTGCCGAGCAATGTCAGCGCCGAAGACTCACGTCTTGAGGAACCGCTGGAGCGCGCACGCCTGCGCAAGGTCTTCAGTCAGGGCCTGAACAAGGTAATCGGTCAGGTGTTGCCGCTGGCGCGCACCGCCAAAGGCGATCAATGGCAGAGCGGGCGCTGGTATCTGCGTGACGAACATTGCCGACTGGTGCCGGGGGATTCGCCGCTGGGCTATCGCCTGCCGTTGGGGGCGCAGCCGTGGGTGAAGGCCGCCGAGTATCCGTTCATTCATCCTCAGGATCCGAATCAGGACTTCCCTGAGCTGCCGGAAACCGCGCAGCTCAACAGTCATGGCGAACCTGCCGCGACTGACGAACGCGTGCCAAAAATCGACGAATCTGCCGACTGGCTGACCCGCACTGCATTCTGCGCCGAAGCCCGCGAGGGGCGTTTGTACCTGTTCATGCCGCCGCTGGAGCGGGTTGAGGATTATCTGGAACTGGTGGCCGCCATCGAAGCCACCGCCGAAGAGCTGCATTGCCCGGTGCTGCTGGAAGGCTATGAGCCGCCGAGCGATCCGCGTCTGAGCAATTTCCGCATCACCCCGGACCCGGGTGTGATCGAGGTCAATGTGCAGCCGTCGGCGACTTGGGACGAGTTGGTCGAACGCACCGAATTTCTCTATGAAGAGGCGCGCCAGACCCGCCTGACCACCGAGAAATTCATGATCGACGGTCGTCACACCGGCACCGGCGGCGGCAACCATTTCGTTCTCGGTGGGGCGACGCCGGCGGATTCACCGTTTCTGCGCCGCCCGGATCTGCTGCGCAGCCTGATCAGTTACTGGCACAACCATCCATCGTTGTCGTATCTGTTTTCCGGCTTGTTCATTGGCCCGACATCGCAGGCGCCGCGTGTCGATGAGGCGCGTAATGATGCCTTATATGAACTGGAAATCGCTTTTGCGCAGATGCCCGAGCCGGGCGAGGAATGCGCGCCGTGGCTGGTTGATCGACTGCTGCGCAACCTGCTGATCGACGTCACCGGCAACACGCACCGTGCCGAGTTCTGCATCGACAAACTGTATTCACCGGACGGCGCCACCGGGCGTCTCGGCTTGCTTGAGCTGCGTGCTTTTGAAATGCCGCCCCATGCGCGCATGAGCCTGGCCCAGCAGTTGTTGCTGCGGGCACTGGTCGCGCGTTTCTGGCGCGAACCTTATGCGCCGCCGAAACTGGCGCGCTGGGGCACTGAACTGCACGACCGCTTCCTGCTGCCGCACTTTATCGAACAGGATTTCGCCGATGTCATCGTCGAACTGAATAACGCCGGTTATCCGCTGCGCGCGGAATGGTTTGCCGCTCACCTGGAGTTTCGTTTTCCCAAGGTCGGCGATTACGCCGTCAACGGCATCGAACTGGAGCTGCGTCAGGCGCTGGAACCGTGGCATGTCCTGGGCGAGGAGGGCGCGGCTGGCGGCACGGTGCGTTACGTCGACTCATCGCTGGAGCGTTTGCAGGTCAAGCTCAAAGGCCTGCCGCCGCAGCGCTATCTGCTGACCTGTAACGGCATCGCCGTGCCGTTGCATCCGACCGGACGGGTTGGCGAGTTTGTCGCGGGTGTGCGTTACCGTGCGTGGCAACCGGCCAACTGTCTGCAACCGACAATACCCGTGCACGCACCGCTGGTATTCGACCTGCTCGATACCTGGATGGGGCGTTCGCTGGGCGGTTGCCAGTACCACGTCGCGCATCCGGGCGGGCGTAATTACGAGACGTTGCCGGTCAATGCCAACGAAGCGGAGAGCCGGCGCATGGCGCGATTCTTCCGCGTCGGACACACGCCGGGGAAACTTCCTATACCCAACGTGGAAATCAGTGACGAGCTACCGATGACAATCGATTTGCGACGTTTCTAGATCGCACGCGACATGCGGATTTTTCGTATATCCGCATGTCATGTGCCTGCGTTAGTCTGACCGTTCCTTGCTGTCTGCCGAGCTTTCCATGCCTGACCTGCTAGACCGCTACCCGCTGACGGCGGGCACTTATCACGAACTGCTCGACGGCAGTGGCGCGGTGCGCCCGCACTGGCGGCGGTTGTTCGATCAGTTGCAGCGCAGCACGCCGGCGCAACTGGTGCAGCGTCAGGCACTGCTGGCGCGGCAGATTCAGGAAAACGGCGTCACTTATAACGTCTATGCCGACCCGAAAGGCGCGGATCGGCCATGGGAGCTGGATCTGTTGCCGCATGTGATTGCGGCGGATGAATGGCAGCAATTGTCGGCAGGCATCGCTCAGCGCGCGCGACTGCTCAACGCTGTGTTGGCAGATTTGTACGGGCCGCAGCGGTTGATCAGTGAAGGTTTGCTGCCGGCAGAGCTGGTCTTTGGTCACAACAACTTTCTCTGGCCGTGTCAGCATATCGCGCCGCCGGAAGAGATATTTCTGCACCTGTACGCCGTGGATCTGGCACGTACGCCGGACGGGCGCTGGTGGGTGACTGCCGATCGCACACAAGCGCCATCGGGCGCAGGGTATGCCCTGGAAAACCGCACCATCGTGTCGCGGGCCTTTCCCGAGTTGTACCGGGATCTGAAGGTGCAGCATCTGGCGGGATTCTTCCGCACATTGCAGGAAACCCTCGCGCGACAGGCGCCCAGTGACGATGACGCACCGCTGGTGGTACTGCTCACGCCGGGGCGCTTCAATGAAAGCTATTTCGAACATTTGTATCTGGCTCGTCAGCTCGGTTACCCACTGGTCGAGGGCGGTGACCTGACGGTGCGCGACGCCACGGTCTACCTGAAAACCCTCAGTGGTTTGCGTCGGGTGCATGCGATCATGCGCCGGCTCGATGATGATTTCTGCGATCCGCTGGAGTTGCGCACGGACTCGGCACTCGGCGTTCCCGGGTTGCTTGAGGCAGTACGCCAAGGGCGAGTTCTGGTCGCCAATGCGCTGGGTAGCGGCGTGCTGGAGTCGCCGGGATTGCTGGGCTTTCTGCCGAAGATCAACCAATACCTGTTTGGCGAAGAACTGATTTTGCCGTCGATCGCGACGTGGTGGTGCGGTGAGGCGCCGGTGTTGGCCCAAGCCCTGGAAAAACTGCCCGAACTGCTGATCAAACCAGCATTTCCTTCGCAGAGCTTCGCGCCGGTCTTTGGCCGTGATCTGAGTGAAAAACAGCGTCAGGCGCTTGCCGAACGCATGCAGGCGCGTCCTTATGCCTATGTGGCGCAAGAATTGGCTCAACTGTCCCAGGCACCGATCTGGCAGGCGGAAAATGGTCAACTGCAACCACGGGCGATCGGCATGCGCATGTACGCCGTGGCGGGTGCTGACGGTTATCGCGTGCTGCCCGGTGGTCTGACCCGGGTGGCCGCCGAGGCTGATGCCGAAGTAGTGTCGATGCAGCGCGGTGGGGCGAGCAAAGACACTTGGATACTCGGTGATCGTCCGCCCAGTGGCGAGCAGTGGAAGAGTCAGCGCAGCGTTGGGGTCCATGATCTGGTACGACGCGACCCGTATCTGCCCTCACGGGTGGTGGAGAACCTGTTCTGGTTCGGCCGATACTGCGAGCGCTGTGATGACAGTGCGCGGTTGCTGCGCATCATGCTCGCGCGGTATGTCGACGGCGACGACCCGCAAGCGTTGCAGGCGGCGGTCGAACTCGGTGAACGGCTGACGCTGTTGCCGGACGAAGGCGAGTTGCCGGAGCGCTTGCTCGCTGCATTGCTCGGTGAAGACTGGTCGTTCAGCCTGCGCGCCAACCTGCAGCGTTTGCAGTGGGCGGCCTCGCAGGTGCGTGGCAAGCTTTCGCGGGAGAACTGGCAGGCGCTGGTGGAGTTGCAGCGCGAAGCGATGGAACTGGATACCGACGAACCCGACTTTGGCGAACTGCTGGACTTCCTCAACCGGCTGGTGATGTCGCTGGCGGCGCTGTCCGGGTTTGCCCTCGACGACATGACCCGCGACGAAGGCTGGCGCTTTCTGATGATTGGCCGGCGCATCGAGCGACTGCAGTTTCTCAGCAGCAGCCTTGCGGCGTTTCTGCGTGGCGCCGGTGCTTTCGATCAGGCAGGCCTGGAGTGGTTGCTGGAGTTGGGCAACAGCAGCATCACCTACCGCTCACGTTATCTGGCCGTGGCGCAATTGATTCCGGTGCTCGACCTGTTGCTGCTCGACGAGCAGAACCCGCACGCGGTGTTGTTCCAGTTGAAACTGGTGACCCGCACCTTGAAACGTTTGAACGATGATTTCGCGGCGCCACGGGAGGCGGGATTGCCGCAACTGGTCGAGCGTCTGGCGCGGTTTGATCTGGGATGTCTGGAGAATCCGCTGTTCGGGGAATCCAGCGTACGAGCCGCTCTGAATGGTCTGGCGGATCTGCTGCAGGACATTGCCGAGGCCAGCGGGCAGGTGTCGGATCGTCTGGCCCTGCGCCATTTCGCCCATGTCGATGATGTCAGCCAGCGCACGGTGTCCGTTTGATGAATGCTCGCTACCAGATCCTCCACGACACCTGTTACCACTACGACAGCCCGGTTTCCCTGGCGCAGCAACTGGCGCACTTGTGGCCGCGAAAATGCGATTGGCAGCGTTGCACCGAACAGCAATTGCTGATCAGTCCGGACCCGACAGCACGGCGCGATGAGCTGGATGTGTTTGGTAATCCGTTGACCCGACTGGCCTTCGAACGCCCGCATGACGAGTTGCAGGTCAATGCGCAACTCACGGTGGAAGTGCTGGCGCGGCCTGTGCTGGATTTCAATCAGTCGCCCGCCTGGGAGCTGACCCGCGATGCGCTGACCTACAGCAGCCAGCCGTTGTCCGCTGAGTTGCTCGAAGCTTGTCGCTACCGCTTCCAGTCACCGTACGTACATTTGAAGCGCAGTTTCGTCGAGTTTTCACAAAGCTGTTTTCCGCCGGGGCAGCCATTGCTTCTCGGTGTTCAGGACTTGATGCAGAAGATCTTCAGCGAATTCACCTTCGACGCCGAGGCGACCCAAGTGGCGACGCCCTTGGTGGAAGTACTGGAGCGACGACGCGGGGTCTGTCAGGACTTCGCTCACCTGATGCTGGCGTGCGTGCGCTCGCGAGGGCTGGCAGCGCGTTATATCAGCGGCTATCTGCTGACCCAGCCACCGCCGGGGCAACCACGCCTGATCGGCGCTGATGCGTCGCATGCCTGGGTGTCGGTGTTTTGTCCGGTGCTGGGCTGGGTGGATTTCGATCCGACCAACAATGTGCAGCCGGCGCTGGAGCACATCACGCTGGCGTGGGGGCGGGATTTTTCCGATGTGTCACCGTTGCGCGGGGTGATTCTGGGCGGCGGCAATCATGACCCGGAAGTGCGCGTCACCGTAATGCCCCTGGATTAACGCCGATCAAACTGTAGGAGTGAGCCTGCTCGCGATAGCGGTGTGTCAGCAGCAAATATTTACACTGATACACCGCTTTCGCGAGCAGGCTCGCTCCCACAGGGGATTTTGGTGTATTGGGGAGGGGAAGGGCTGTGAGGGCCGGCAGTGGAACCGCCAGCCCCGTCACAAATCCGCAGGGTCTGATTCGATGATCAAACCCGGTGGGGTTCAGGCGTCGGGCGCCTGATCTTTCGGTGTTTCAGTCGCTTCGGTTGCATCAACATCATCTTGCGTCGCCACTTCACCGTCAGGGTTCAGTGCCGCTTCCTCAGCGGTTTGTTTCTTGCGCTGAAGCTTTTCCTCTTTCTTCTGTTCCTTTGCCAGGTCTCGTTGACGTTTGGCGAAGGAGTAATTGGGTTTGGCCATGGGCGATCCTCTTGGGTCGAAGGTGAGGTTGAGCGGCGCATATTCTGCCTTGTATCGGTGCCTCGTGGTTAGCCGGGTTTTTGGTCGACCCATTTTGGCGTGACGGTCGGCTTCCAGTTATCCAGGGCATCGAGCAGGGTTTGCGCTGATTCGCTCACTTGCAGCATGTCACGGTGTGGCGCGCGAACGAAGCCTTCGCCGACGATATGGTCAAGAAATGCGGTGAGTTTGCTGTAGAAACCGTTCACTTCCAGCAAACCCAACGGCTTGCCGTGGTAGCCGAGCTGGCCCCAGGTCCAGACTTCGAACAGCTCTTCCAGCGTGCCGAGGCCGCCGGGCAGGGCGATGAAGGCGTCGCTCAGCTCGGCCATGCGTGCCTTGCGCGCGTGCATGCCATCGACCACTTCCAGGCGCGTCAGGCTTTTGTGGCCGATTTCCTTGTCCATCAGGCTTTGCGGGATGATCCCGATGACTTCGCCGCCGGCAGCCAGCGCCGCGTCAGCAACAATGCCCATCAAACCCACGGCGCCACCGCCGTAGACCAGGGTCAATTTACGTTCGGCCAAGGCCCGGCCAAGGGCGACGGCGGCTTCGGTGTAGGCCGGAACAGTGCCGGCGTTGGCACCGCAAAATACACACACAGATTTCAGAGACATGCCTTCCTCCTGGGTCAATCCGTCACAGGGTAATGGCTGGCAAGCCTCGATCCAAGGCCTAAACTTCGCGTTCAGGCGATTCAAAGGTACCGCTGGCGCCACAGGCGTAGGCGGCGAGCAAACTGCACAACAGACCGTTAAAGAACATGACAGGCACTCCGTCTCAGTAGATGCGCCGATCATAGGGCGGGCCGGGAATTCTGGCCGTTAGATTGTTTCGATGAATGTCATAGCCTGAAAGTTGTATACAATTTTTGACTCAAGTCATAGGAACTTGCGAAGATTTCAGGCAGTCTTTCCATCATTCGTGTTTTTGTTAACCCTGCCTTGGAGATTCACCATGTTTTCCAAAGTTGTTGCGGTATCCCTGCTGGCGCTGGCCAGCAGCCAATTGATGGCTGCCGAGTGCAAAACCACCGTTGACTCCACCGATCAGATGTCCTTCAACACAAAGGAAATCGTGATCGACAAGAGCTGCAAGACCTTCACCGTCGAACTGACCCACTCCGGCAGCCTGCCGAAGAACGTCATGGGCCATAACCTGGTGATCAGCAAAGAAGCTGACATGCAGCCGATCGCTACCGCTGGCCTGGCCGCCGGTATCGACAAGAACTACCTGCCGGAAGGTGATGCACGCATCATCGCTCATACCAAGATCATCGGCGCCAAGGAAACCGATTCGCTGACCTTTGACGTAGCGAAGATTGCTGATGGCGGCTACGGCTTCTTCTGCTCGTTCCCTGGCCACATCTCGATGATGAAAGGCACGATTACTGTCAAGTAATCAGGACCACCGCGTCATCGTTCTTCGCGAGCAGGCTCGCTCCCACAGGGTTCTGTGTCGGTCACACATTTTGTGAACAACAGATAAACCTGTGGGAGCGAGCTTGCTCGCGAAGGGGCCATCCGCATCAATGAATGTAATGGCCAAAGAAAAGCCCGCTGAGGATCACTCCTCAGCGGGCTTTTTCATTTCATCAGCGTTTACGGCGCAAACGGCATCACACGCTTGTGATGGGTCTTGTTGTAGGTCGCAACGATGATGTCGAACGCTTCCTGACGCACCGGTTCACCGTGCAGGAACGCATCGATCTCGGCATACGTCACGCCATGCGAAGCCTCATCAGGTTTGCCCGGCGACAAATCCTCAAGGTCCGCCGTGGGCACTTTCTCGACCAGCGACTCCGGCGCGCCAAAGCTGCGCGCAATCGCCCGCACCTGATTCTTCACCAAGCCACTGAGCGGTGCCAGATCACAAGCGCCGTCACCGAACTTGGTGAAGAAACCCATCACCGCTTCCGCCGCGTGATCGGTGCCGATCACCAGACCGTGCGCCGCGCCGGCGATGGTGTACTGCGCCACCATGCGCATCCGCGCCTTGGTGTTGCCCAGTACGAAGTCCACCGACACCGCGTGCTTGCCTTCAAACGCCGCGACTTCACTGGCCAGCGACTTCACCGCCGGGCCGATATTTACGGTATGGCGCTCGTCCGGCGCGATGAAATCCACCGAGGCCTGGGCGTCGTGTTCGTCAAACTGGGTTTCGTAAGGCAGACGCACGGCGATGAATTTGTAGCTGTTGTCGCCGGTCTGGTCACGCAACTCGCGCATCGCCCGCTGGGCCAGCAGGCCGGCGGTCAGTGAGTCGACGCCGCCACTGATGCCCAGCACCAGCGTCTTGAGCCCGGAATTGACCAGGCAATCCTGAATAAAGGTGATGCGCCGGGCGACTTCGGCCTGCAGGGCCTTGTGGTCGGCGAACGGCGGTTGCACCTTGAGCTGTTCAGCAATCTCACGCTGTACGGCTTGCATGAATTCACTCCTTGCTAGATAGACTGGAATCGGCAGGAACCTGGAAAACGTGCCGCAAATAGGCGACAAAATTCGGGTCTTTACAGTGGGTCTTGCCTGGCTCGTCGGAGATCTTCGCCACCGGTTGGCCGTTGCAGGCGGTCATTTTAAGCACGATGCTCATCGGTTCGACACCCGGAATGTCACAGGTGAGGTTGGTACCGATGCCGAAGCTGACGTTGATCCGCCCGTGCAGCGCACGGAAGATCTCCAGCGACTTGGGCAGGGTCAGGCTGTCGGAGAACACCAGGGTCTTGCTCATCGGATCGATGCCGAGTTTGTGATAGTGCGCGATGCATTTTTCGCCCCACGCCACAGGATCGCCGGAGTCATGGCGCAGGCCGTCAAACAGTTTGGCGAAGAACAGGTCGAAGTCGCCGAGGAACGCATCGGTGGTGATGCAATCGGTGAGCGCGATCCCGAGCAGGCCACGGTATTCGCGAACCCAGCAATCAAGCGCGGCGATCTGGCTGTCGATCAGCCGTGGACCGAGTTGCTGGTGCGCCATGATCCACTCGTGGGCCATGGTGCCCAGCGGTTTCATGTCCAGCTCGCGGGACAGGTGCACGTTGCTGGTGCCGACGAAACGCCCGGGGAAGTCGTGTTTGAGTACATTCACCACTTCAGCCTGTACGCCATACGAAAAGCGGCGGCGGGTGCCGAAATCGGCGACCTGCAGTTGCGACAACTCGTCGGCCGAGGCGTTGGCGGTCAGCCAGTCGAACTTGCGATAGAGCTGTTCGCGCGCTTGTTCCAGCACGGTTTCGCGGTAGCGATAGCGGTTGCGCACTTCGCTGACGATCGCCAGCAGCGGTACTTCGTAGAGAATCACATGCAGCCACGGCCCGCGCAGACGGATGAACAATTCGCCGTTCTCGATGCCGGTGTGCAGATAGCGCAGGTTAAAGCGGAACAGCCCGAGAAAGCGCAGGAAGTCCGGCTTGAGGAAGCTGATGCGCTCGAGAAAGCTCAGTTGATCGGCGCTCAGGCTCAGTTCGGCCAGACGCTCGATCTGAAAACGGATCTCGGCCAGATACGGGCGCAGATCCTCGCTATTACGGCAACGGAACTCCCATTCGACTTCGACGTTGGGGTAGTTGTGCAGCACCGCCTGCATCATCGTCAATTTGTAGAAGTCGGTGTCGAGCAGGTTCTGCACGATGCGATCGGCAAACACGCTCTCGCTCATAACGGGGTCTCCAAGTGCGCCGCGCCTGTGCGCGGTCTCAATCGATGGCGCTAGTGGCGCATATCAGCGGTGGGGATTGCCAGTGCTTTTTTACTTTCAGGTGAAAGATCCGCTGAGGCCATACACCTTAGCCCGCAAAAATTGTTCATTTTCGGTTGTACCTCAAGTGCGGCGTGAATCACTTGCTCAAGACAGTCCCAGCTCTTTAAATACTCGGCGAGCAGTGAGTGTCTTGGTATTAGCCTGGTTTCAACTGCTTTAATCATGGCTGCTCTTATCATTTCGTTGGTTGCAATTTTATACATGGATGAAATTTCCTTTGAAGGAGATCTGTTCCAGCGTATCAACACCATCCTGAAGTAATACGTAAGCAGGCAGTATTAGTCGATAGAAGTCAGAGTCATTGGTGCCTTTAATAGTGACTGATGTGAAAGTCTCCAAGAGACTGGCGGCGGCGCGGATTCTGAAGCAGGCGTCTTCAAATAACTGATCAGGTGCGGCGTGCGAGTCTATAAAAAAGGTGGGGATATTGGTTGCGTTAGCTTTGAGGGGGTAAAATCGTTGCATGGTGTAAAATCCTTCAGGTCGTTTTAGGCGCGACAGATCGAAGAGCCTATTGCTCTTTTAGTTTGCTAGTAAGGTTATTGGTTGGCTTTCTGCAGAGCCATCGCTTGCTTTAATGACTCTGCATTTATTTTATCTATGCCGGAGTTGTCTGTTTGTCGACTTCCAGAGGTCGAGCGGGCTCGCTACGATTCGTTGTGCATGAGTGGCCAGCCAGCGGCGGCCACGCCCCAGGATCAAGGTCCAGATCAAGAAACAACTTTGAATCGAAAAGAGGTGTCTTGATCCCGGCGCGACGTTGTTCTTCATAGTCGCGCAAGATGCGCATGCATATTTTGAAAAGCAAAGCCATCGCTATTAGGTTGACGAGTGCCAGTAACGTCATGGTGATATCTGCAAAGGCCAGAACAGTGGAGAGATCTTCGATGGATCCCCAGAACACTAAAATCAACACTAACGCACGATAGAGAATTAGCATTTTACGAGGTTCGTCAAACATGAACCGCAAACTGTTTTCTCCTAGGTAATAGTTGTATAGCATCGCCGTGAATACAAACAACGCAAGCACCACGCTTATAAACATCCTCCCCCAGTCTCCGACAACGGCGGCTAGAGAATTTTGTGCCAGAGCAATCCCGTCACCTTCGAGGCCCTGAGTGTAGAACCCGGATAGCAAAATCATGAGTGCAGTGCATGTGCAGAGCACGAACGTATCGATGAAAACACTCAGTGCTTGTACGACTCCCTGCGCAACCGGATGACCGACCTTCGCTACTGACGCAACGTTGGGAGCACTACCCAGTCCTGCTTCGTTGGAAAATACTCCGCGTCTGACTCCCATAATGATTGCGCTGCCAACCAGACCGCCAAACGCCTGATCCAGACCGAATGCGCTTTTGATAATGGTCACCAGCACTATCGGAACTTGATCGATCTGCAGAATCAACACGTAGCCCGTCACGCCGATGTAGGCGAGAACCTTAAGGGGAACCAAAAGGTCAGCGACTGCTGCTATGCGCTTTATCCCGCCGACGAGGACGACTCCCAGAATCAAGGAAAGTGCTAGTCCTGACCACATGGGCGGCAGACTAAACGCGTCCTTTAACGAGTGCGATACTGCATGGGACTCGAGGCCATTGATTGCAAATCCGAAGGTCACCAGCATTAATACAGCCGCTATTATCCCGAGCCAGCGTTTGCCCAGACCGTGTTGGATGTACCAACACGGGCCCCCTCGATAGAGACCGTTTTCGTCGCTGCGCTTATAGAGTTGACCGAGCATACATTCGAAGAAGCTACTCGACATGCCCAACAGAGCGGTCATCCACATCCAGAATACTGCGCCGGGCCCACCCATACTCACCGCAATACCGACCCCAACGATATTGCCGGTGCCGACACGACCCGCAAGGCTGAGTGTCAACGCCTGAAATGAACTCAATTGATGGCTGCCGGTGTGCCAACTGCCGCGTAAAACACCGAACATGTGGGGGAAGTATCTAATTTGGACAAAATTCGACCGGATTGTGAAGTAGCTTCCCAATCCAAGAACCAAAGGTATTAATACCTTGCCCGACAGAAAATCGTTGATAACGTCTAGCATTCAAAGCTCCTTGCTATTTAGAGTGCTGGCAAATTGATGGTGTGGTCAGTCCTGACGACTTTCAGGGGCGTAATATCCAGCCATATTTCATTCGATGCAATTTCGCAAGTTGCTTAAAAGTGATGCGAGTTGCTGCTATGGTTGCGCCTTCTTTATTTATGTTGAGTCATTGTATGTGTGAGTTTCTTCCGGCGAATTTGAGGCTGCTGTGTAGTCATTACAGATCTGTCGCGGAGGTTTGTAGGAAAGTTCGTATTAATCGTGGGCAATTCAATAAGTACCTTTGTGGGAAAAGTGTTCCTACACCTTTTAATCTCAAGCGGATCTGCGATTTTTTTGGTGTGGAAGAGTTTGAGATAGGACTGCCGGCGGAGCAATTCATAGCCCTGATTAGCATTAAGGACAGTAAAAGTCCGGCTCCGAGAAAAACGACTGCACCACAGATAATGCATGAACATCTTCGCCAGAATTCTTCGGCGGAACTGAAAGCCCATATCGGTTATTACTACGAGTATTATCATGCAATGACTGACCCCGGCTCTATTCTGTGTTCGCTTGTGCAAGTGCGGGAGGAGGGCGATGACATCATCTACGAGCGAAACGAGCGCTTACAAATAGCCGGTGCGGGGGAGGGCTTTGAAAGGTATCAATATTTGGGTGTTGCTTATTACCTGCGGGATCGTTTGTTTTTCATCGATTATGAATCGCTTACCTCCAACGAAATAAGTCAGACTATTCTCATCCCCAGTTTTAAAAGCTGTATTACACGGCTCAATGGTTTGAAGATGGGGGTGTCTGCTGCGGACTGTCGTGCCCCCGCGTGCTCGAGGGTTGTCTGGGAGTATCTGGGGCAGGAAATCGATCGGGTAGATGCCTATCGACGTGTTCGGTTGTACAAGACTGATGATTGCGCTATCGACGATGATCTGCGCGCGCGTCTAGCTCAGGCTCAAGTTGTTGAGGGCCTATTTGTTATCGCCTGAAAAATTCCCGTATTAGCAGCTGTCGAGGGAGTCGATGTGCGATCTTTTGATGTTGGTTTTTTAAGATCAAAAGATCGCAGCCTCGTTACACTCGACAGCTCGTATAGGGTGATCGGTCAGGGATTGTCGATCTGCTCCAGCATCCACTTCACGAAATCCCGTACCTTCGGCACTTCCGCCGCATGCTCCGGGTATGCCAGGTAATAGGCATCGGTGCTGGGCATGGCATGCTCAAAAGGAATGACCAGTTTGCCGTCGGCCAATTCCTCTTCCACCAGAAATCGCGGCAACAACGCCACACCGCAGCCAACCTGCGCGGCACGGATGCACATATAAAAGGTTTCGAAACGCGGCCCGTGATAGCTGTGCTCGGTCTGATAACCCTGACTGTCGAACCAGTCGTGCCAGGCCTGCGGGCGCGAGGCATTTTGCAGCAGGACCAGATCGGTGAGTTGCGTCGGATCAGTAAACGGCTTATCAGGCAGGCTGCCCGGCGCGCACACCGGCACCAACTCTTCGCCGAACAACTTCAGGCATTCAGTGCCGGGCCGTGAACCCTGGCCGAAATAAAACGCCAGATCGCTGCGCCCTTGCAGCAGATCATCCGCTTCCTGCTCGTTGCACAAGTCCAGATGAATCGACGGATGGCGCAGCCGCCAGCCTTTCAGGCGCGGCACCAGCCAGCGCGCACCGAAGGTCGAGGGCGTCGAGACGCGCAGGACTTCGGTCTCGCCGCCGTAGGAACGCAGGTAATGCGTCGACATCTCCACTTGTGTGAGGATTTTTCGTACTTCAACCAGGTACAAATCCCCTGCCGGGGTCATCTGCAAACGTCGACGCACGCGGCGAAACAATAAATGCTGCAACAGCTCTTCAAGCTGCGCGACCTGTTTGCTCACCGCACTCTGGGTCAGATTCAGTTCCTCGGCGGCGCGCGTGAAACTGAGGTGCCGGGTCACGGCCTCGAAACACTGCAGGGCGGTGATCGAGGGCAAGTGGCGTTTGTTGAGCATGGCCGATCCTTTTCTTGTCTTTCTGTGCGCAGCATGAATAAACGGAATGATATCTCGCGTAAAGGTCGTTTGTTGCCTCGCCATTGTGACGCTACAACTAAAGGCCTGCCCGGTCGCGAAAAAGCGTCCGCACACATTCAGTTTTTTGCTTGAGGAGTGACCCATGGTTGCCGCATTGCTTGATCGTCTTGGTGTGAACCCGGCCCTTTATCAGAACGGCAAAGTGCCGGTGCATTCGCCGATCGACGGCAGCCGCATCGCCGCCGTGAACTGGGAAGGCCCGGCCGAAGTCGAGCAGCACATCAGTCGCGCAGATCATGCGTTCGAGCAGTGGCGCAAGGTGCCGGCTCCGCGTCGTGGCGAGCTGGTGCGTCAATTCGGTGAAGTACTGCGCGAATACAAGGCTGATCTCGGCGAACTGGTTTCCTGGGAGGCGGGCAAGATCACTCAGGAAGGCTTGGGTGAAGTGCAGGAAATGATCGACATCTGCGATTTTGCCGTCGGCCTGTCCCGCCAGCTGTACGGTTTGACCATTGCCTCCGAGCGTCCGGGCCACCATATGCGTGAAACCTGGCATCCGCTGGGCGTGGTCGGGGTGATCAGCGCGTTCAACTTCCCGGTTGCGGTGTGGGCATGGAACACCACGCTGGCGCTGGTTTGCGGCAACCCGGTGGTGTGGAAACCGTCAGAGAAAACCCCGTTGACCGCGTTGGCCTGCCAAGCGCTGTTTGATCGCGTGGTGAAGAATTTCAGCGATGCGCCGGCGAACCTGTGCCAGGTGATCATCGGCGGTCGCGATGCCGGCGAAGCGCTGGTCGATGATCCGCGTGTCGCACTGATAAGCGCCACCGGTAGCACGCGCATGGGCCGCGAAGTGGCGCCGAAAGTCGCCGCGCGTTTCGCTCGCAGCATTCTGGAACTGGGCGGTAACAACGCGATGATCCTCGGCCCGAGCGCCGATCTGGACATGGCGGTACGGGCGATTCTGTTCAGCGCCGTCGGTACTGCCGGGCAGCGTTGCACCACCCTGCGTCGATTGATTGCCCACGAGTCGGTGAAAGAAGAAATCGTCACTCGTCTCAAGGCTGCTTACTCGAAAGTGCGCATCGGCAACCCGCTGGAAGGCAGTCTGGTTGGCCCGCTGATCGACAAGCACAGCTTCGAAAACATGCAGGACGCCTTGGAGCAGGCATTGAGCGAAGGCGGTCGAGTGTTCGGCGGCAAGCGTCAGCTCGAAGATCAATTCCCCAACGCCTATTACGTTTCGCCGGCCATCGTTGAAATGCCCGAGCAGAGCGACGTGGTCTGCAGCGAAACCTTCGCGCCGATTCTCTACGTGGTCGGTTACAGCGATTTCCAGGAAGCGCTGCGCCTGAACAACGCCGTGCCACAAGGTTTGTCGTCGTGCATCTTCACCACCGATGTGCGCGAGGCCGAGCAGTTCATGTCGGCAGTCGGCAGCGACTGCGGCATCGCCAACGTCAACATCGGCCCGAGCGGTGCCGAAATTGGCGGCGCGTTTGGTGGCGAGAAAGAGACCGGTGGCGGGCGTGAGTCCGGCTCGGACGCGTGGCGCGCCTATATGCGCCGGCAGACCAACACCGTGAACTACTCGCTGGAGTTGCCGCTGGCGCAGGGCATCACATTCGACTGACAGGTGGAGATCCCTCCTTGTGGGAGCGAGCCTGCTCGCGAATACGGTGGGTCAGTCGACATTGATGTTGGCTGATACGCCCCTTTCGTCGGAACGCCGCCCGGAGCAAGCTCGCTCCCACAGGATCAGCACTGTGTTTGGCAGGTTTCTGTTGGAGTCTGGCAATGCCGTTACGCGAAGAATGTCTGTGGGAAAAGCTCACGCCGCAAAGGCCGGATAACACCGCGCTGCGGGGCGAAGTAAAGGTCGATGTCTGCGTGATCGGCGCCGGGTTCACCGGATTGTCGGCGGCGCTGCATCTGTTGGAAAAAGGCAAAAGCGTCTGCGTGCTGGAAGCGCATCGCGCCGGTCATGGCGGTTCCGGGCGCAACGTCGGGCTGGTCAACGCCGGCCTGTGGATACCGCCGGACGAGATCGAGGCCGGGTTTGGCGAAGCGGTCGGCAGCCAGCTCAACCGCATGCTCGGAGCGGCGCCGGCGCTGGTGTTCAGCCTTGTGGATAAGTACAACATCGATTGCCAGTTGCGCCGCGAAGGCACCCTGCACATGGCGCACAACGCCAAGGGCGAGGCGGATCTGCGCAGTCGCGAGCAGCAATGGAAGCGCCGTGGTGCGCCAGTCGAACTGCTGACCGGCAAGGCCTGCGAGCAAGCCACCGGCACGCAAAAAATCGCTGCTGCGTTGCTCGATCGTCGCGCCGGTACGCTCAACCCAATGGCTTATGTCACCGGGTTGGCCAACGCAGTGAGCGGACTCGGCGGGCAAATGTTCGATCATTCCCCAGTCTCTCGCCTTGAGCGTCAGGGCGCGAAATGGTCGGTGCAGACCGAACACGGTTCGGTATTGGCCGAGCAAGTGGTCATCGCTTCCAACGCCTACACCGAAGGCGACTGGACCGAACTCAAACGCAACTTCTTCCCCGGTTATTACTACCAGGTCGCCTCGGTACCGCTGAGCGAAGACGCCGCGCAGGAAATTCTCCCGGGCGGGCAGGGCTCGTGGGATACGCGTCAGGTGTTGAGCAGCATCCGCCGTGACAAAGAAGGGCGGTTATTGCTCGGCAGCCTGGGCAACGGCAATCAAAAACCGACCTGGTTTCTCAAGGCCTGGGCCGATCGCGTGCAGCAGCACTATTTCCCCAATCTGAAACCGGTCGAGTGGGAATGCACCTGGACCGGGCGTATAGCTTTTACGCCCGATCACCTCATGCGCCTGTTCGAGCCAGCGCCGGGGCTGGTGGCCGTCACCGGTTACAACGGCCGTGGCGTCACCACCGGCACCGTGGTCGGCAAGGCTTTCGCTGATTACCTGTGTGACGGAAATCCTCAAGCCCTGCCGATTCCCTTCGCACCGATGCAGCCCCTGACCGGTGTGGGCTTGCGCAGTTGCCTGTACGAGGCCGGGTTCTCGCTGTATCACGCGGGCCAGTGCCTGCGCATTGTGATTTGAGTGTTGAAATATGTTGCCGGACGCGGCGCTTTTTCACGTAGCGACTAGCCTGTAATGGTGCGGGTTGTAGCAGTCCCGCACCAGCAGTGTGCAGTTCGGTGACGCGGGCTGTTACAGGCTGGTTGCACGTCGTTTGGCGCCGCGGTTGCAATGATGGCGCGTGCGGGTTGCGCCTGACAAAATAAATGGTTTCACCTTCCGCGGTTTAGACGGTTGCACGCCCAATGAAAATGGGAACGAAACAGTCGAAATAACAAGAAAGCAGCGACTTTTTGAAGAATAAAAAACCGATGGCACGGCCCTTGCTCAGAGCAATCAGTGAAGTGAAGTCGCAGTGCCAACTAAAAAAAACCTTGGAGCACCACCTCATGTCCCAGACGTTTTACAAGAAAGGCTTTCTGGCCCTCGCAGTGGCTACTGCGTTGGGTGTTTCTGCGTTTGCTCAAGCTGATGTGAAAATCGGTGTAGCGGGTCCAATGACGGGCGCCAACGCGGCATTTGGCGAGCAGTACATGAAGGGTGCACAGGCAGCGGCGGACGCGGTCAACGCGGCAGGCGGCGTCAACGGGGAAAAAATCGTACTGGTCAAAGGCGATGACGCCTGCGAACCGAAGCAGGCCGTGACGGTCGCCAAGGACCTCACCAACCAGAAAGTCGCCGGCGTGGTCGGTCATTTCTGCTCCTCTTCGACCATTCCAGCGTCGGAAATCTACGACGAAGCCGGGATCATCGCGATCACCCCGGGTTCGACCAACCCACAAGTCACCGAGCGTGGCCTCAGCGCCATGTTCCGTATGTGCGGGCGTGACGACCAGCAAGGCATTGTGGCCGGCGACTACATCGTCGACGTGCTCAAGGGCAAGAAAGTCGTCGTTCTGCACGACAAAGACACCTACGGCCAAGGCCTGGCGGATGCCACCAAAGCCCAACTGGTCAAGCGCGGCGTGACGCCTGTGTTGTACGAAGGCCTGACCCGTGGCGAAAAAGACTTCAGCACCATCGTTACCAAGATCCGTGGCGCTGGCGCCGACGTCGTCTACTTCGGCGGTCTGCACCCGGAAGCCGGCCCGCTGGTTCGCCAACTGCGTGAACAAGGCCTGAAAGACGTCAAGTTCATGTCCGATGACGGCATCGTGACTGACGAACTGGTGACCACCGCCGGTGGCCCGCAATTCGTCGACGGCGTGCTGATGACCTTCGGCGCCGACCCACGCCTGCTGCCAGACAGCAAGACCGTGGTAGATGCTTTCCGCAAGGCCGGTACCGAGCCTGAAGGCTACACCTTGTACGCCTACGCTTCGGTGCAAACCCTGGCTGCCGCGTTCAACGGCGCGAAGTCCAACAAGGGCGAAGAGGCTGCGGCCTGGCTGAAGAAAAACCCGGTTAAAACCGTCATGGGTGAAAAAACCTGGGACTCTAAGGGCGACCTGAAAGTCTCCGACTACGTGGTTTACCAGTGGGACAAGGACGGCAAATATCACCAGCTGGAAAAACAGAAGTAAGGGCTGACGCGATCAGCTGATCCCACCAATCCAATGTGGGAGCGAGCCTGCTCGCGAAGACGGAATGACTGCCAACACATGTGTTGAATGATCGACCGCTTTCGCGAGCAGGCTCACTCCCACAGGGACGGTGTGGGATGGGTTGATCGTGGCTGACATTGCTCCGACGTAAATCTGTATTTTTCCTAGAAGAACCGCACATCACTGGTGTGCAGGTTCTCACTGCGTGAGATTGCGTTATGGATGGTATTTTCCTGCAGCAACTGGTCAACGGCCTGACCCTCGGGTCGGTCTATGGCCTGATCGCCATCGGCTACACAATGGTCTACGGCATCATCGGCATGATCAACTTCGCCCACGGCGAGGTTTACATGATTTCTGCTTACCTGGCGGCAATCAGTCTGGCTCTGCTGGCTTACTTCGGTATTGAATCCTTCCCGCTGCTGATGCTCGGCACCCTGATTTTCACCATCGTGATCACGGCGGTGTATGGCTGGGTCATCGAGCGTGTCGCTTACAAACCCCTGCGCAACTCCACCCGACTGRCACCGTTGATCAGCGCCATCGGTATCTCGCTGATCCTGCAAAACTACGCACAGATCGCCCAGGGCGCCAAACAACAGGGCGTACCTACCCTGCTGACCGGGGCGTGGCGTGTTGAAGTCGGTACCGGCTTCGTGCAACTGACCTACACCAAAGTCTTCATTCTGGTGGCCGCATTCGTCGGCATGGGCCTGCTGACCTACGTCATCAAGTACACCAAGCTCGGACGCATGTGTCGTGCGACCCAGCAAGACCGCAAGATGGCTTCGATCCTCGGCATCAATACCGATCGGGTCATTTCCTATGTGTTCATCATCGGTGCAGCCATGGCGGCGCTGGCCGGCGTGCTGATCACCATGAACTACGGCACCTTCGACTTCTATGCCGGCTTCATTATCGGCATCAAGGCGTTTACCGCAGCGGTACTCGGCGGGATCGGTTCATTGCCCGGGGCAATGCTCGGCGGGATCATCCTCGGCATCTCCGAGTCGCTGTTCTCCGGCCTGGTCAACTCCGACTACAAAGACGTGTTCAGCTTCTCGCTGCTCGTACTTGTTCTGGTCTTCCGGCCGCAGGGCCTGTTGGGCCGTCCTCTTGTGTCGAAGGTGTAAGCGATGTCTTCAACCACTCAAAAATCCATCGATATCAAAAAAAGCCTGGTTGAGGCGATTCTTGCCGGCCTGATTGCCCTGATCGTTTTCGGCCCGATTGTCGGCGTCGTGCTCGAGGGTTACAGCTTTAACCTCGAACCGACCCGCGTGGCCTGGATCATCGGCATTGTCATGCTTGGCCGCTTTGCCCTCAGCCTGTTCCTGCAAACGCCCAAGGGCCTGAAAATTCTCGACGGATTCGAGAGCACCGGCTCTGGTGTGCACGTGCTGCCTGCCGATCACAAATCCTCGCTGCGCTGGATCATTCCGTTGCTGATTGTGCTGGCGGTCATCGTGCCGTTTGTCTCCAACTCCTATCTGCTCGGCGTGGTCATCCTCGGGCTGATTTACGTGCTGCTGGGGCTGGGGTTGAACATCGTGGTCGGTCTGGCCGGTCTGCTCGATCTGGGTTACGTGGCGTTCTACGCCATCGGTGCCTACGGTCTGGCCTTGGGTTATCAATACCTGGGGCTGGGGTTCTGGACGGTGTTGCCGCTGGCGGCGATCACTGCCGGGCTGGCCGGTTGCATCCTCGGTTTCCCGGTGCTGCGTCTGCATGGCGACTACCTGGCGATCGTGACCCTGGGCTTCGGTGAAATCATTCGTCTGATCCTCAACAACTGGTTGTCGCTGACTGGCGGCCCGAACGGCATGCCGGCGCCATTGCCGACGTTCTTCGGTCTGGAGTTCGRCAAGCGGGCGAAGGATGGCGGGGTGCCGTTTCATGAGTTCTTCGGCATCGCCTACAACCCGGATGTGAAGTACTACTTCATCTACGCAGTGTTGTTTCTCGTGGTGTTGGCCGTGCTGTACATCAAGCATCGTCTGGTGAAAATGCCGGTCGGCCGCGCCTGGGAAGCCTTGCGTGAAGATGAAATCGCCTGCCGCTCGATGGGCCTCAATCACGTGCTGGTCAAGCTCTCGGCGTTCACCATCGGTGCATCGACCGCCGGTCTTGCCGGGGTGTTCTTCGCCACCTACCAAGGCTTCGTCAACCCGACCTCGTTCACCTTCTTTGAATCGGCGTTGATCCTCGCCATCGTCGTGCTCGGCGGTATGGGCTCGACCATCGGCGTGGTGATTGCGGCATTCGTACTCACCGTCGCTCCGGAATTGCTGCGCGGCTTCGCCGAATATCGCGTGCTGCTGTTCGGCATCCTGATGGTGTTGATGATGATCTGGCGACCACGCGGGCTGATTCGCATCAGCCGGACCGGGGTCACTCCACGCAAAGGTGCCATTCACTATGAGAGGACTGCGCCATGAGTGAAGTCGTACTCTCTGTTGAAAAACTGATGATGCATTTCGGTGGCATCAAGGCTTTGAGCGATGTCAGCCTGAAGGTCAAACGCAACTCGATCTTCGCCCTGATCGGCCCCAACGGTGCAGGCAAGACCACGGTGTTCAACTGCCTGACCGGGTTCTACAAGGCCTCGGGCGGCAAGATCGAACTCAATGTGCGCGGCCAGCAGACCAACGTCATCCAGTTGCTCGGCGAGTCGTTCAAACCGACCGACTTTGTTTCGCCGAAATCTTTCCTCAGCCGCATGTACTACAAAATGTTCGGCGGTACGCACTTGGTGAACCGGGCAGGCCTGGCGCGGACGTTCCAGAACATTCGCCTGTTCAAGGAAATGTCGGTGCTGGAAAACCTGTTGGTGGCCCAGCACATGTGGGTCAACCGCAACATGCTTGCCGGCATCCTCAACACCAAGGGCTACCGCAAGGCCGAAAGTGATGCGCTGGATTGCGCGTTCTACTGGCTGGAGGTGGTCGATCTGGTGGACTGCGCCAACCGGCTCGCCGGTGAGCTTTCCTACGGCCAACAGCGTCGTCTGGAAATTGCCCGGGCCATGTGCACGCGGCCACAGATCATCTGCCTCGACGAACCGGCCGCCGGCCTCAACCCTCAGGAAACCGAAGCGCTCAGCGCGATGATCCGGCTGCTGCGCGACGAGCACGATCTGACCGTGGTGCTGATCGAACACGACATGGGCATGGTTATGAGCATTTCCGACCACATCGTGGTGCTGGACCACGGCATCGTCATCGCCGAAGGCGGGCCTGAAGCGATCCGCAACGATCCGAAAGTGATCGCAGCCTATCTGGGCGCCGACGAAGAGGAGCTGGTATGACGCAACCGATCCTCGAACTCAAAGACCTCGACGTCTTCTATGGTCCGATCCAGGCCCTCAAAGGTGTTTCGCTGCAGATCAACGAAGGGGAAACCGTCAGCCTGATCGGCTCCAACGGTGCCGGCAAATCGACGTTGCTGATGTCGATCTTCGGCCAGCCACGGGCGGCAGGCGGACAGATTCTTTATCAAGGCGTCGACATCACCCACAAGTCCTCGCACTACATCGCTTCCAACGGCATTGCGCAGTCGCCGGAAGGGCGGCGAGTGTTCCCCGACATGACCGTCGAGGAAAACCTGCTGATGGGCACCATCCCGATTGGCGACAAGTACGCCAAAGAGGACATGCAGCGCATGTTTACGCTGTTCCCACGGCTTGAAGAGCGACGTAACCAGCGGGCGATGACCATGTCTGGCGGTGAACAGCAAATGCTCGCCATTGCCCGCGCCTTGATGAGCCGACCAAAGTTGTTGCTGCTCGATGAGCCTAGCCTGGGCCTGGCGCCGATTGTGGTGAAGCAGATTTTCGCGACCCTGCGGGAATTGGCGAAAACCGGCATGACCATTTTCCTCGTCGAGCAGAACGCTAACCATGCGCTGAAGCTGTCGGACCGCGCGTATGTGATGGTTAACGGCGAGATTCGTCTGACGGGCACGGGTAAAGAGTTGCTGGTGAATGAGGAGGTGCGTAACGCCTATCTGGGCGGGCACTGATTCTTCGACGTTATGCACAACCCCGGCGACGAAAGTCCCGGGGTTTTTTCATTCCGCAAATCCACCGCAACCCCCTGTAGGAGTAAGCCTGCTCGCGATCGCGGTTTCCCATTCGCCATCACCGGTGGCTGATACACCGCTATCGCGAGCAGGCTCACTCCTACAGTTGATCTGCGCCAGAATCCAGAATTGTGGAAAACAAATTCCCCAAGCTGCCAAAGCGCGACATATAGACGCTGCAAATGGCTGTTTTTCCACAGTTTTGACTTGTCCCCGTTTGCTGTGGAGCTGGCTGTGAATAACGTGGGTGTATCTGGCTGCGCGCCATGTAAACCGTGGCCTGCAAGTGTGTGGTTGTTTTTTGATCAGGCGTTTTTGCGGGGCTTGAAGTCTTTGTTGTCAACCTTTTTATAGTGTCGCGGATAGCAGCGATTCCGGGTGAACAAGCCTGTGGATAAGTCTGTGATTAAACTCTGGAAAGACTGCGCTGAGGGCCGTAATTACTGGCCTCGCGCAATCACTGCGCTGACTGCTCGGTCGTGCAAAATGCCATCTCCCGCACATCTGCCGCTTCAGGGTCAAGCAAAAAACTTTCTATTTCGCCCGCAAAGCCTTGTGTGGCGCGGCTTTGCGCGTTTCCAGTTGCCCCCGGAAACTGTGGAAGGGACTGTGGATAACATGCGTGCACATGGCTACAGGCCACGGTCGCTATGGCGTTGGCATGTCTGGTTGTTTTTTGTACAGCTTGTGGGTGTTGCCCGTGAATGCGCGGGCGGGCATGCTGCCTGCTGATTTTCTATTCCAAGGGCTGCCCCGGCGGCCGAAGCAAGGAGAACACGATGTCCAACACCCTGTTTATCACCGGCGCGACGTCCGGATTTGGTGAAGCCTGCGCCCGCCGTTTTGCCGAGGCTGGCTGGAAACTGGTGCTGACCGGCCGTCGTGAAGAACGCCTCAATGCGTTGTGCGCCGAATTGTCGAAACAGACCGAAGTGCACGGTCTGGTGCTTGATGTGCGCGATCGCAAGGCGATGGAAGCGGCGATTGCCAACCTGCCGCCGTCGTTCGCCAAGCTGCGTGGCCTGATTAACAACGCCGGTCTGGCATTGGGCGTGGACCCGGCGCCGAAGTGCGATCTGGACGATTGGGACACCATGGTCGACACCAACGTCAAAGGCCTGATGTACGCAACCCGCCTGCTGCTGCCGCGCCTGATCGCCCATGGTCGTGGCGCTGGCATCGTCAACCTTGGTTCCATCGCTGGCAACTATCCGTATCCGGGCAGTCATGTGTACGGCGCGACCAAGGCGTTCGTTAAACAGTTCTCGCTGAACCTGCGCTGCGACTTGCAGGGCACCGGCGTGCGCGTCAGCAACATTGAGCCGGGGCTGTGCGAGAGCGAGTTTTCGCTGGTGCGTTTTGCCGGCGATCAGGAACGCTACAACGCGACCTACGCTGGTGCCGAGCCGATCCAGCCGCAGGACATTGCCGAGACGATTTTCTGGGTGATGAACGCGCCGGCGCACATCAACATCAACAGTCTGGAATTGATGCCGGTGAGCCAGACCTGGGCGGGTTTTGCCATCGAGCGGAATAAGGCCTAAGACCGCGTTGAAGCCCTTCGCGAGCAAGCTCGCTCCCACATTTGATCGCGGTCTCATGTGGGAGCGAGCTTGCTCGCGAAGGGGCCGTCACAGGCAATAAATCCCGATAAGGTAAACTCCCTTCGCAACAACCCAACCGCACCCCGCGGTTTTCAGGGTTTTTCGAGGAGTCAAAGTGAGTAACCGAGGTGAGCAGGCACTGCTCAAACAATCGACCATTCTGATGTTGGCGGTGGCGATTGCCGGGATCGTCACCGGTTTTGTTTCAGGTTCGCAATCCATCCTGTTCGATGGTTTTTTCTCGCTGATCGCAACCTTCATCAAAGTCCTGATGCTGATCACTGCCAAGCTGATCGCCAAGCAAAGCAACCACCGTTTCCAGTTCGGGTTCTGGCATCTGGAGCCGATGGTGCTGCTGATCGAAGGCAGTTTCCTGATGTTGATCGCGATCTATGCGTTTCTCAACGGCGTGTTCGGCATCATCAACGGTGGCCGCGACATCGAGTTGGGGCTGGTGATCATTTATGCCGCGGTGTTTACCGTGGTCGAATTCGCCTACTTCTTCTACGTACGGCAGCGCAATCGCAAGCTCAAATCCAGCCTGATCCAGTTCGACAACATCAGTTGGCTGGTGGACGCGATGCTGTCCGTGGGCCTGTTGGTGAGCTTCCTTGCGGCGCTGCTGCTCAAGTCGCAGGGCTATGGGCAGTGGGCGGTGTATGTCGACCCGCTGATCCTGATCGTGCTGGCCCTGACCATGTTGCCGCCGGCGTTCAAGATTCTTGGCCCGGCCTTACGCGATGTGCTGGGGATCGCGCCGGACACGCTGGATGATCAGGTGCGCCAGGTGATGGACGCGGCGAAGATCGAGCATGGTTTCGACGATTACGTGTCGTACGTGCAGAAGCACGGGCGGGCGCGGTTTATCGAGATTCATGTGGTGTTGTCGGCGGATTATGCGCTGAGCAATGTCGGACAGCTGGATGCGTTGCGCGAAGAGATCTCGGCGAAGCTGGGCAAGCCGGATGCAGCGCGCTGGCTGACCATCAGCTTTACCGGGGACAAGAAGTGGATCGCCTAGAGACCGCATAACGGCTAATCGTCGGATCGCCGCCCGGAGCAGGCTCGCTCCCACATTGGAATTGCGCCGAACACACTATTTGTGAGCAGCACAAATCAACTGTGGGAGCGAGCTTGCTCGCGAAAGCGATCTATAAGTCAGCGAAGATATTCAGCCAGGCCGCTATAGCAAGTCGCCAAGTGATACGGCGTAGTCGAAGGCATGTCCTTGCGACTCACCTCGCCCAACTCATCCCGGCACTCATGCCAGCCATCAGCATGCAAAAACCGCTGCTGCAATGCCTGCAACTGGCGCAGCACCACCGCTTCACTACCCTGACGCAAGGTCAGCGCCCGCAGATATTCCGCCTGAGCCCAGATCCGTTGAGTCGAGTCTCGCGGGCGTCCGTCCGTTTCCAGATCGAGCATCGCCCGCACCGCGCCGGATGACTGCACCACACCGTATTGCTCGGTGAACGCAAATGCCCGATCCAGCGCCGCATGCAGTTTCGAACCACGTAATAACGGCGACGATTCGAGCAGGAAATACCATTCGAACTGATGCCCCGGCTCATACCAGTTATCCACAGCCCCGAGCGGCTTCTCCATCAACACGCCATATTGCGGATCGACGAACTGCTTGTGCATGGCTGTGCATAACGCCAGCAACGCTGTCTGCGTTTGGGCATCTTCGCGCACGGCAAGGGTGGCGAGGAACGCTTCGGCCAGGTGCATCAGCGGGTTTTGCAGTGGACCGGTTTGCAGGGTGATCCAGTCCCGTTCCAGGCAGGCTTCGTACAAGCCATCGCCGGTAGCGAAACGCCGGCCGATGATTTCCAGCGCCGCATTCAACGTCGACTCGACCAGCGGATCGCCGGATTTTGCCGAGTAATGCGCGCAGGCAAACAGGATAAAAGCGTGGGTGTAGAGATCCTTGCGCTGATCCAGCGGTTTGCCCTGGGCATCGACGCTGTAGAACCAGCCGCCATGCTCCGCATCATGAAAGTGCCGTTGCAAGGAGCGGAACAGCGCCGCCGCACGCACTTCAGCGTTATCCACAACCCCGATCAGACTGGAAAACAGATACAGCTGCCGCGCACAGGCCATCGCCCGATAGCGCTGCGGCGGCAGTGGTTGATGCGTGGCGTCCAGCGCCTCATAGGGCAGCGCCATGTCGGCGTTCCAGCCCGGGCCTTGCCAGAGCGGCACGATCACGTTGACGAAGTGCTGTTGCACAGCGCCGAACAGGGCGGTCAATTCGGGCAGGGAGGTGGAGCGAGAAGCGTGGGGCATGGGCGGACGTCGTCACGGCTGGGGCGATTGCGCGACATGGTAGCAGAGAGACTGACATCAGCGATGCGGCGTCTGATCGGCCGCCTTCGCGAGCAAGCTCGCTCCCACAGGTTTTGTGTTCGCCACCAATCCAATGTGGGAGCGAGCTTGCTCGCGAAAAGGCCAGTTCAGACAATAAAAACTAGCCTGCTAGCAACCAAGCCCCAGTCACCGCCGAAGCCGCACCCGCCAACCGCACCAGCGGCGCCGCTGCCTGCGGCAACACGCGAACCACGCCATAACCGACGGCATGCAAAGCGGCGGTCGCCACAACGAAACCTGCCGCATACGGCCAAGGACTGCTCATGTCTGGCAGTTCCAGACCATGCGCCACGCCATGGAACAACGCAAACAGTGCCGTCGCCGCTACTGCCATGACCAACGGTGGCCGCACCGCCAAGGCCACTGCCAGACCCAGCGCGAGCACCGATGCGGCAATTCCGCTTTCCAGCGCTGGCAATTCCAGCCCTTCAAAACCGAGCATGCCGCCGATCAGCATGGTGCCGACAAACGTGCACGGCAGCGCCCAGCGCGCGGCGCCCTGCTGCTGCGCGGCCCACAAACCGACAGCCAGCATCGCCAGCAAATGGTCGAGGCCGCCAATCGGGTGGCTGATACCGGCGACCAGGCCGCTGTCGCCATGCCCCGGGTGAGCGAAGGCCAGCGCTGGCGTCAGCAGCAGCGCCGCAGCGCCAAGAATACGTTTGAGTGTCATGGATAAGCTTCCTTGTTGAGCAGTGAATCAGGCTGCGGTCAGCAGGCCCTGACGTTCGATGAAGGCGATGATTTGCTCAAGGCCCTGACCGGTTTTCTGGTTGCTGAAGACGAACGGCTTGCCGTTGCGCATGCGTTGGGTGTCGCTGTCCATCATCTCCAGCGAGGCGCCCACCAGCGGCGCGAGGTCGATCTTGTTGATCACCAGCAGATCGGATTTGCAGATCCCCGGGCCGCCCTTGCGCGGCAATTTGTCGCCCGCTGAGACGTCGATCACGTAGATGGTCAGGTCGGACAGCTCCGGGCTGAAAGTCGCCGATAGGTTGTCGCCGCCGGATTCCACCAGAATCAGATCCAGCCCCGGAAAACGGCGGTTCAGTTGATCGACCGCTTCCAGGTTGATCGAGGCGTCTTCGCGGATCGCGGTGTGCGGACAGCCACCGGTTTCCACGCCGATGATCCGTTCCGGCGCGAGGGCTTCGTTGCGCACGAGAAAATCGGCGTCTTCGCGGGTGTAGATATCGTTGGTGACCACGGCGAGGTTGTAGCGCTCGCGCAGGGCCAGGCACAGGGCCAGGGTCAACGCGGTTTTACCGGAACCGACCGGGCCGCCGATGCCGACGCGCAGAGGTTGTGTGTTCATGGTTGTTTCTCCTAAGAGCGGAAGAGGCGGCTGTACTGGCGCTCGTGGGCCATGCACGCCAAGGACAGGCCGAACGCGGCGCTGCCCATGTGGTCGGGGTTGATTCGGCTCGCGTCCTGCTGCGCCTGTTGTAACAACGGCAGCAGTTCGCTGGTCAGGCGCTGGGCGGCTTGCTGGCCCAGCGGCAAGGTTTTCATCAGGACGGCGAGCTGGTTTTCCAGCCAGCTCCATAACCACGCGGCGAGGGCGTCTTGCGGGCTGATGCCCCAAGCGCGCGCGGCCAGCGCCCAGCACAGGGCCAGATGCGGTTCGGGGCATTGATCAAGAAAATCGCGGGCGGCTGCGTCGAGTTCCGGCAAACCATTGAGCAGTTGTTGCAACGAATAACCCATCTGCCGACTTTCCAGATGCAACTCGCGCGTCTCGCGGCTGGCGCGATGGCTTTCGCAGAGGCTCAGCAGCTCGGCCCATCGGCCATCCGCCGCTGCCTGGCAATGCGCGAGCAGCAGCGGCGCTTCGAAGCGGGCGAGGTTGAGCAGTAACTGATCGCTGATCCAGCGCCGGGCACTGTCCGGGTTGTTCACGCGGCCGTTATCCACCGCCATTTCCAGGCCTTGCGAATAGCTGTAGCCGCCAATCGGCAATTGCGGACTGGCCAGGCGCAGCAGCGCCCAGGCCGGATTCACAGGCGTACGCCGAACTGATGGAGTTTCGGCGCGTAGTTGAAGTCTTCGTCGCCGTGGCGTGAATGGTGATGGCCGCCGCCATAGGCACCGTGCTCGGGCTGGAATGGCGCTTCGATCGCTTCTACCTGCGCACCAAGCTGTTCGAGCATCGCCTTGAGTACGTAATCGTCGAGCAGGCGCAGCCAGCCATCGCCAACCTGCAAGGCGACGTGGCGGTTACCCAAGTGATAGGCAGCGCGGGTCAGTTCGAAGGCGTTGGCGCAGGTGACGTGCAGCAATTGCTCGGGGCGGGCGCAGACGCGGACGATGCGGCCGTCTTCAGCTTGTAGGCATTCGCCGTCATACAGCGGCGGCTGACCGCGCTCCAAAAACAACCCGACGTCTTCGCCCTCGGCACTGAAACAGCGCAAACGGCTTTTGCTCCGCGCTTCGAAGGTCAGGTGCAACTCGGCGGCCCAGACGGGTTGAGGGTCGATTCTGCGGTGAATCACCAGCATCGGAAAGCTTCCAGCTATGGACAATACTCTGGCTAGAGCAAGGGCCTTGCCAATCGGACGGGATGTAGGAAATCCCTGTCGGAGCGTAGTGGATGTTTCGAGATGTTGCGGGAATATGGACGGTTTTGGTGCGTGAAGATTTTTTAATGCACCAAATGGAGGCCGATGCGCCAAACCAAATGTGGGAGCGAGCTTGCTCGCGAAAGCGGTGGGTCAGTGATTTAGAAGTTGGCTGACACGACGCCTTCGCGAGCAAGCTCGCTCCCACAGGGGATTTGGTCTGGGCTGAAATAAAGGAAGGTTATTCGGTACTGCCCAGCCCCTGCCAGTGCTTGAGCCCAATAAAGATAAAGCGCAGTTGCTGGGTGATCTTCGCCTGCGGCGTCAGATGTTCCGGCAAGGCTTCGGCCGGCGGATCGATGATGTCGGGGAGGGTAGCGAAGACCGATTTGACGATCAGGTCAGCCATCACGCTCAAACCGGCGGCATCCAGGTGCTGAAGCTTGGGCATCATCGTCAGGTCGGCCGCCAGGTCGGAGCTGATGTTCTCGCGCAACCGGCCGATTGCCTGACGCACCGGCAGCGAGCCACCGTACTGCTCACGGGCGAGAAACAGGAATTGCGAGCGATTGGCGCTGACCACGTCGAGGAAGATCCGCACCGAGGCATCGATGATGCCGCCCATGACGAATTCGTTGTGGCGCACCAAGCGGATGGTTTCACGGAAGGTCTGGCCGACTTCACTGACCAGCACCAGGCCGAGCTCATCCATATCGGCAAAATGCCGGTAGAAACCGGTGGGCACAATCCCGGCGGTTTTGGTCACTTCGCGCAGGCTCAGGCTGCCGAATCCTCGGCCGCTTTCCATGAGGTGGCGGGCAGCGTCCATCAAGGCGTTGCGGGTCTGTTGTTTCTGTTCGGCGCGGGGCAGCATCGCAGGGTGTGTTCTTTGGCAGGACAAGCGCCGCACTCTAGCAAATCGGCTTTGTCGGCGTCGAACGAGAGGACATGGAGCAGAAGATTTCACCGGCCAGAAAAGTCAAAAGCCCAATCCGGTGATTGGGCTTTTTTTCGCGGCCGCCATGGGCTTAGCTCAAGGCACTGTTGCGTTCGATCACACGGTCACCACCACCTTCGGCAAGGGTTTGACCTTGTGGAGTGCGGTCGCCGCCATCGGAAGCCAGGGTCTGGCCTTGTGGAGTACGGTCGCTACCATCGGAAGCCAGAGTCTGGCCTTGTGGAGTGCGGTCGCTACCGTCGGAAGCCAGAGTCTGGCCTTGTGGGGTGCGGTCGCTGCCGTCGGAAGCCAGGGTCTGACCTTGTGGGGTCTTGTCGTAGCCGTCCTGAACCAGGCCTTTCTCTTCCAGGCGATCACGGCCGCCTTCAGCCAGGGTCTGGCCTTGTGGGGTACGGTCCGAACCATCAGCTGCTACGGTCTGGCTGAATACCGAGTGGCTGGATTTCACTTGCGGGGTAGCCTGGTCGGCAGCGGGCAGGGCGAAAGCAGTGCTGGCTAGCATCGACAGGGTAAGGCTGAGCAGTAATTGGCGTTTCATGATGGGTTGCTCCTTGGGAGGGCGATAAAGTGGGTACGAGGGCAATGCTACTCTCGATAAGTCGATATAAAAGTTCATAAACGCAATGGTAATAATCAACAGAATTGATTGTTCTGCCGGGAGGCTCTAGATCGCGGCTTTCCGGGCGACGGTTTTGCACCGGGGTGGGTATTTCCGACTCACTCGCGCCTCGCAAAAGTGCGGGTCGCGGTAACACTGTTCGACTGACTGGTCAGATTTCGCGCAACTTTTTGCGCGGTAATCGGCCTTTCGATTAAACCTGCGGCTGGTTTGCCAGTCGTAGATTTCATGAGGGCCGCTTTGGCCCGCCGTTTCAGCCGTACGCCGCAGTCTTTGCGTGCGGTCGTGATCAGGAGCTTTGTGCATGACGCGCACTGGAAAAATCTTCAGCTGGACCTTCGCCATCCTCGTGCTGCTACTGGCCGTGCTGGTGTTGATCATCGTGTTCTTCGACTGGAACCGGATCAAACCGCCGCTCAACGCCAAAGTCTCGGAAGAACTGCACCGACCGTTTGCCATCAATGGCAACCTCGCGGTGATCTGGCAGCGCGAGCCGGACGAGGGTGGCTGGCGCGCCTGGGTGCCGTGGCCGCACGTGGTCGCTGAGGATTTGAGCCTGGGCAACCCGGACTGGTCGAAAAAGCAGCAGATGGTCACGCTCAAACGCGTTGAGCTGCGTATCTCGCCGCTGGCATTGCTGGCGCAACGCGTGGTGATTCCGCGCATCGACCTGACCGAACCCAATGCCGAGTTGCAGCGTCTGGCCGATGGCCGCGCCAACTGGACATTCAAGTTCGACCCGAAAGATCCGAACGCTGAACCCTCGAGCTGGGTGG
The DNA here is from genome assembly GCF_056401755.1 of Pseudomonas sp. P4_D7. Lineage (NCBI taxonomy): Bacteria > Pseudomonadati > Pseudomonadota > Gammaproteobacteria > Pseudomonadales > Pseudomonadaceae > Pseudomonas > Pseudomonas sp. P4_D7. The sequence goes on from NZ_JBFUIR010000002.1 coordinate 368,766, forward strand.
TCGACATCGGCGCCATCGGTTTTGACAAGGGCCATGTCACCCTCGACGATCAAACGCTCAAAACCAATCTGGATGTGCTGATCGATCCGCTGGGCAAACCCATCCCCTACAGCGATATCGTCGGTGACAAAGCAGCCAAGACTGCGCAGGACAAGGGCGGTGCGCCGCAGGATTATGCATTTGCCTTGAAGGTCAAAGGCCAATACCACGGTCAGAACCTCACCGGCCAAGGCAAGATCGGTGGGCTGCTCGCCTTGCAGGATGCGCGCAAGCCATTCCCGCTGCAGGCCCAGGCGAAGATCGGCGACACTCGCATCGAACTGGCCGGCACGCTGACGGATCCGCTCAACCTCGGCGCCCTCGATCTGCGCCTGAAACTGGCCGGCGCCAGCCTCGGCAATCTTTATCCGCTGACTGGCGTGACCCTGCCGGACACCCCTCCGTATTCCACTGACGGTCACTTGATCGCCAAACTGCACGATGAGGCCGGGGCGAAATTTACCTACGAGCAGTTCAACGGCAAGATCGGCAGCAGCGACATCCATGGCGACCTTACCTACGTCGCCAGCCAGCCACGGCCGAAACTCAGCGGCGCGTTGCTTTCCAATCAACTGTTGTTCGCTGACCTCGCACCGCTGATCGGCGCTGACTCCAATGACAAGCAGAAGGCGCGCGGCGGCGAAAGCAAACAGCCGGCCGATAAAGTGCTGCCGGTGGAAGAGTTCAAGACTGATCGCTGGCGCGCGATGGATGCCGATGTCGAGTTCACCGGCAAGCGCATCGTCCACAGCGAGAAACTGCCATTCAACGACCTCTATACCCACCTGAAACTTAACGATGGCGAGCTCAGCCTGGAGCCACTGCGCTTTGGCGTGGCGGGCGGCAATCTTGATGCACAGATCCGCCTCAACGGTCGTACCGAACCGCTTGAGGGCCGCGCGAAATTGACCGCGCGCAAGTTCAAGCTCAAGGAGCTGTTCCCGACGTTCGAGCCGATGAAGACCAGTTTCGGTGAACTCAACGGCGACGCCGATATCACTGGTCGCGGCAACTCGGTGGCCAAACTGCTGGGCGGCGCCAACGGCAAGTTGAAGATGTTGATCAACGACGGCGCGATCAGCCGCGAACTGATGGAACTGGCCGGGCTCAACGTCGGCAACTATGTGGTCGGCAAGATCTTTGGCGACAAGGAAGTGAAGATCAACTGCGCGGCGGCGGACTTCGACATCAAGACCGGTCTGGCGACCACGCAGCTGTTTGTTTTCGATACCGAGAACGCGATCATCTATATCGACGGCACGGCGAACATGGCCACCGAGCAACTCGACCTGACGGTGACCCCGGAGTCCAAGGGCTGGCGGTTGATTTCCCTGCGTTCGCCGCTGTATGTACGCGGCAAATTCATCAAGCCGGATGCCGGCGTGAAGGCCGTGCCGCTGATGTTGCGCGGGGCGGGGATGGTTGCGCTGGGTGTGATCGCCGCGCCGGCGGCGGGGCTGTTGGCGCTGGTGGCACCGAGTGGCGGTGAGCCGAATCAGTGTGCGCCGTTGCTGGAGCAGATGAAGGCGGGCAAGGCGCCCGTTACCGTCAAACCCACTAAATAGTCGGTGCCCAAAATGGCCCCTTCGCGAGCTGGCTCGCTCCCCCATTTGAAAATGCATTCCAATGTGGGAGCGAGCCTGCTCGCGAAGGCGGTTTTGAAGGGTTAGAGGTCGTTCAGGATGTCAGCCATGTCATCGGCATGCTCTTCTTCCTGCGCCAGGATATCTTCGAAGATACGTCGCGTAGTCGGGTCTTTCTCGCCGATGTACTGGATGATTTCGCGATAGCTGTCGATGGCGATCCGCTCGGCAACGAGGTCTTCGTAGACCATCTCTTTGAGGGTGTTGCCGGCCACGTATTGCGCGTGGGACATCTTCGACAGCATGTCGGGGTTGAACTCGGGCTCGCCACCCAATTGCACAATGCGCTCGGCCAGACGGTCAGCGTGCTGGGCTTCCTGGGTGGCGTGTTCGAGAAACTCTTCGGCGGCCACATGGGCTTTCACGCCATTGGCCATGAAGTAGTGGCGCTTGTAGCGCAGCACGCAGACCAGTTCAGTGGCCAGCGATTCATTGAGCAAGCGCAGCACCTCTTCACGGTCGGCGCTGTAGCCCTCGGTGACGGCGCCGTTCTCGACGTGTTGGCGCGCACGTTCGCGCAAGGTTTGAACATCTGACAGATGCAGGTCGTCGCTCATTTCGATCTCCTGGAGGCTAATCCGATTGTCGCCACGTTCTGCGGACGCGGTCGCTACCTAAGCTGTGAGTCGTGAGCGTTGCAAAAAGTTTTATCGGTTTACGCAACCCCTGTAGGAGCTGCCGAAAGCTGCGATCTTGGCGCCAGCCCGGACAAAACTGCCTCCTCGCGCAGCCAGGCAAAAAAAGCCCGCACCGGCGGATGCCGCTCGCGCCCCGGCACGCACAACGCGCTGTACCCGGCGCCATCGACCTGAACCTGGCCCATGAACGGCACCAGCAAACCGCTGGCGACACTCTCCGACACCAGAATATTGCTCGCCAGCACCAGCCCTTGCCCGGCGATCGCCGCTTGCAGGGCGTAATGCTCTTCATCGTATTCGCGGATGGCCGGTTGCGCGTGTAACCAGTTTTCGCCTGCCTTGGCGCACCACGCTTCCCAGCCATGGGCATACAGCTTGGAATTGTGCCAGCGCACGCTGATCAACGTTGGCGTGCGCCGCGCGGCCAGCGCCACTTGCTCGGGCGAGCCGTAAACGCCGAACGACTCATCGAACAGGCACAGGCCATACAGGTTCGGGTAATCGTCGAGGCTGTAGCGCAGGACCAGATCGACACTGGCGTCCTGATGCAGATCGATGACTTCGCAGTGCGTATCGAGGCGCACGTTGATGTTCGGATGCTGCGCGTAAAAGCGCCCGAGACGCGGCACCAGCCACAGCGCCGCGAATGCGGCGGTGGTCGATAGCGTCAGCGTGCTGGCGTTGCGTTGCGGGCGCAGGGTGTCGACGCTTTGCGCCACCTCCAGCAATGCGCCGTGCAGGCTGCGAAACAGGCGTTCGCCGCCCTCGGTCAGGCGCACCTGGCGTGGCAGACGTTCAAACAACGCGACACCGAGCCAGTCTTCCAGCGAACGGATCTGATGAGAAATCGCGGTCGGCGTGACCGAAAGCTCTTCGGCGGCAGCCTTGAAGCTCAGCAATCGTGATGCCGATTCAAAGGCGCGCAGGGCGGTCAGCGGTAACGAGGCAAACATTGGAAAACTCCATGGATGAAATCAATTCATCCCGACTGATTTTTGCTCATTTGAGGCAACGGTCTGCTGCCTGCAATCTGCAGCGACACAGCAATCAAAGTCTAGCCTCAAGGAGTTTCAGATGAGCAAGATTCTTGCGATACATGCCAGCCCACGTGGTGACCGTTCGCACTCGCGGCGGTTGGCGGAAGCTTTTCTCAGCGCCTGGCAGGTGCGTCATCCACAGGCGCAGGTGACCCGGCGTGAAGTCGGCCGAGCGTTGATTCCGGCGGTCAACGAGGCCTTTGTCGCTGCCGCGTTTTATCCGGAGCCTGAAGCGCGCCCATTGTCGATGCAGGCTGATCTGGCATTGAGCGATCAACTGGTTGGCGAGTTGTTCGACCACGACCTGCTGCTGATTTCCACGCCGATGTACAACTTCAGCGTACCCAGCGGCCTTAAGGCCTGGGTCGATCAGATCGTGCGGCTGGGCCTGACCTTCGATCACACGCTGGACAACGGCGTCGCCCAGTACACGCCGCTGTTGCAGGGCAAGAAGGCGCTGATCGTCACCAGTCGCGGTGGTTTTGGCTTCGGCCCGGGCGGCGAGCTGGAAGCCTTGAACCACGCCGATCCGTGGTTGCGCGCGGCGCTGGGGTTCATCGGCATCAACGACGTCAGCGTGGTCGCTGCCGAGGGCGAAGAGTCCGCCGAACGCACCTTCGCGGTGTCGTTGGCCGAGGCCGAGCAGCGTTTGCTCAGCCTTGCCCGGGAGTTCTAGGTGGCCTGGCTGTTCCTGCTGATCGCCGCCGGATTTGAAGTGACGTTCGCCATGGGCATGAAATACGCCGAAGGCTTCACCCGGCTCTGGCCGTCGTTGATCACGGTGATTGCGGCGATCGGCGGGATCTACTTCCTGACACTGGCAATGCGCGAGTTGCCGGTGAGCATCGCCTACCCGATCTGGACCGCGATTGGCTCACTCGGCACGGTGTTCCTCGGTTTCGCCCTGTTGGGCGAGAGCCTGACGCTGGTCAAACTGCTGTCAGTCGGGCTGATTGTGGCGGGGGTGGTGGGCCTGAAGTAGGCTGGTCGTCGAGTTGTCATCATCACGGAGGATGCTTGGCGGGCGTTTTGCACGCCTGGCATCCACTCACCGACCACAAGGATGTTTGCCCATGTCAACGCGTTATCCACTGGTGCTGGTGCCCGGCATGCTCGGGTTTATCCGGCTAGTTCTCTATCCGTACTGGTACGGCATCATCAAGGCGCTGCGCCGTGGTGGGGCGACGGTGATTGCTGTACAGGTGTCGCCGCTGCATTCGACGGAGGTGCGCGGCGAGCAGTTGCTGGCGCGGATTGATGAGATTTTGCGCGAGACCGGGGCGCACAAGGTCAACCTGTTCGGCCATAGTCAGGGTTCGCTGACGGCGCGCTATGCGGCGGCGAAACGGCCGGATCTGGTGGCCTCGGTGACGTCGGTCGCCGGGCCGAATCATGGCTCGGAACTGGCCGACTATCTGCAAAAACACTACCCGGCGGACAGCGCCAAGGGCCGTCTGCTTGAAGCATTGCTGCGTTTTGTCGGCTGGCTGATGGCACTGCTGGAGACCGGTTACCACGGGCCGAAACTGCCGGTGGATATTCACGCCTCGCACCAATCGCTGACGACTGAGGGTGTGGCGCTGTTCAATCAGCGTTATCCACAGGGGTTGCCTGAAACCTGGGGTGGGCACGGGCCGGAGGAGGTTAACGGCGTACGTTATTACTCATGGTCAGGGACGTTGCAGCCGGGCAAGACTGATCGTGGCGGTAATCTGTTCGACGGCACCAATCGCAGTTGTCGCTTGTTTGCGAAAACCTTCGTGCGTGAGCCGGGGCAGTGCGACGGCATGGTCGGGCGGTACAGCTCGCATCTGGGCACGGTGATTGGCGATGACTATCCGCTGGATCACTTCGACATTGTTAACCAGTCGCTGGGGCTGGTCGGCAAGGGCGCGGATCCGGTGCGGCTGTTTGTCGAGCATGCGGCGCGGCTAAAGGCTGCCGGCGTTTAACCGCAAGACCTAGTCATCGTTCTTCGCGAGCAAGCTCGCTCCCACATTCGAATGCATTTCCCTGTGGGAGCGAGCTTGCTCGCGAAGAGGCCGGGTCAGGCAACGCTGGCCCGGCGGCCCAACACGGTGGTCCAGCGCTCGGACAAAATCACCCCGCCCAAGGTCAACAAACCACCCACCAGGTGATACATCGCCAACTGCTCCTTCAACACCACTGCTGCAATCAGCGCGGTAATCAACGGCAGCAAGTTAAAGAACAACGTCGTGCGACTCGGCCCCAACCGCTGCACCGCCTGCATCCACGCCAGTGGCGCAAGCATCGACGCCAGCAGGCATGCATACAACACCAGCGGAATGTTCTGCAGGGTCAAACCGGTTTTCGGCGAGGCGGCATACAAAGGAAACAACACGACAATCGCCACCAGCACCTGCAAATACAGCAACACCAGCGGCGGCAGGCGCAGCTGCCATTTTTTCAGCAATGTGCTGTAGATCGCATAGGCCAGGGTCGCGATCAGCATCATCGCATCACCCATGTTCACGCCGTGCTGCAGCAACGCGCCGAGGCTGCCGGACGAGACCACGACCAATACGCCGGCAAACGACAGAACCGCACCGACCAGTGCACCGGCGGTCAGGCGTTGGCCGAGACTGATGATCGCCATGGCCAGCGACATCAACGGCATCAGCGAGAGGATGATGCCCATGTTGGTCGCGGTGGTCAGCGTCGCGGCGAAGTAGGCGAGGCTTTGATACACCGCCATGCCGAGCACGCCAAGGACGAAAATCTTGCCCAGATTGGGACGGATCTGCGGCCAGTGCGCGATCACCGCTTTGAGCATGAACGGGGTGAACAGCAAACCGGCGAGCAGCCAGCGGTAGAAACCGATCTCGGCGGGGAAAATCGCCCCGACCGCCAGTTTGTTGATCACGGTATTGCCGGCCCAGATAAAAATCGCCAGCAGCGGAAACGCGTATTGCATGAGTCGAAACCAGTACGTTGATGAAGGGCAATTATCCCTTGTCTGGATGCAGGCCTATACTGCGAACCGGACAACCTGCCTCTGAAACCGGACAGCATGAACAGCAAACACATCGATCTGCTGGATTTCAGCGAACTGCCGTCAGCGGTGTACTTCCGCTACGCCGACTTCAATGCCCACGAATTCGCCGCGCCGCATCGGCATCCGTGGGGCACGCTGGAGTACGCCGCTCATGGCGTGCTGCACATGGACGTCGACGGCAGCCGTTTCATGTCGCCGCCGCAGTACGCGGTGTGGGTGCCGCCGCAGGTCGAGCACAGTTTCTACAGCCATCAACCGGTCAACTATCGCGCGGTGTGCCTTGACCCCAAGGTCTGCGCCGAACTGCCCAAGCGCGCCTGTACCCTGGCGATCAGCGACATTCTCAAGGCGATTCTCAAAGACTTCGCCGCCCGCGACGTGAAGATTCCTGAACTCGATGCCGATCAGCGTCTGGCTCAGGTTCTCGTCGATCAACTGCAACAGGCGCCAGTGCACGAATGCTATCTGCCGTACGCGAGCAGTCCGGGGTTGCTGGCGATTCTCGAAACCTTGCAGGCCGAGCCGGGCAACAATCAGCCGCTGGCGCATTGGGCGCTGCAGGTGCACGTCAGCGAACGCACGCTGGCCCGGCATTTCGTTCGGGAGCTGGGGATGAGGTTCGGCGAGTGGCGCCAGCGTCTGCGCTATCTCGCGGCAATCGAGGCGCTGGAAACTTCGCGCAGCGTGCAGGAAATCGCCTTCGATCTCGGCTACAGCAGTGGCTCGGCGTTTATCGCCATGTTCGCGCGGCAGGCCGGGTGTACGCCAGAGCAGTATCGCCGTAGCCATCTGGAAGGCAGGAAGGTGTAACAAGATTTGGCTACACTCCAGCAGAGGCCGTTCCCATCGGTGCGGCGACAAGGAGAAAACTCCATGAAGATGTTGCGTGTCCCTTTGTTGATGATTGGTTTGCTCCTGTGTTCCCAAGGTTTTGCCGCCACGGCGCAACAGAACAAGATGACCACCTGCAATGCTGATGCGACCGCCAAGAGTCTGAAAGGCGATGAGCGCAAAACCTTCATGAGCACCTGCCTCAAGGCAGCGCCAGCGGCCAACGATGCCAAGGCCCTGACCCCGCAGCAGGAGAAAATGAAAACCTGTAACGCCGACGCGAAAACCAAAGCCCTGACCGGCGATGCGCGCAAGACGTTCATGAGTGATTGCCTGAAGAAAAAATAATCCGGTTCTGTGGAGTGCCAGGGTCGACGCGTCCGCTTGAAATTTGCCCTCACCCTAACCCTCTCCCGGAGGGAGAGGGGACTGACCGCGGTGTCTCAAGAAACTCGTCGACCTGAAAAAAACCGGTCGATTATGGATTCCATGGCGCTGTCTCAGGTCACTGGATATCCAGAGCATCCCCCAATCGGTTCCCTCTCCCCCTGGGAGAGGGCTAGGGTGAGGGGACCTGAAGCTCCGCATATTTCTAGTGCTCACCCCGGAACGCTGGCAGACTGCCAATCCTTTTACGCCGTTCGTTTTGAGGCTGTATGCCAACGTTTTCTGAGCGTCATGTAGTGTTCTGGGTCAGCTGCATCATCATTTTCGGCGGTTTGCTGCTGGTGCTGCCGCTGCGCTTGTTGCCGAGCCTGCTGGCCGGGCTGCTGGTATTTGAACTGGTCAACATGCTCACCCCGCAACTGCAACGGCTGATTGAAGGTCGCCGCGCGCGTTGGCTGGCGGTGGCTTTGCTGGGCACGTTAGTGGTGAGTGTGCTGGCGTTGATCTTCGCCGGCGCCATCAGCTTCTTATTGCATGAAGCGGAAAATCCCGGCGCCTCACTGGACAAGTTCATGGGCGTGGTCGACCGCGCGCGGGGGCAATTGCCGCCGTTCATCGACGCCTATCTGCCGGCCAGTGCTGCGGAATTTCGCGTAGCGATTGGCGAGTGGATGGGCAAGCACCTGTCCGACCTGCAACTGGTCGGCAAAGACGCGGCACATATGTTTGTGACGCTGCTGATCGGCATGGTGCTCGGTGCGATCATCGCCTTGCAGCGCATCCCCGACGTCACCAAGCGCAAACCGCTGGCGGCGGCCCTGTTTGATCGCTTGCACTTGCTGGTGCAGGCCTTCCGCAACATCGTCTTCGCGCAAATCAAGATTTCCCTGCTCAACACTTTCTTCACCGGGATCTTCCTCGCGGTGATCCTGCCGATGTTCGGCATCAAGTTGCCGCTGACCAAAACCCTGATCGTGCTGACCTTCCTGCTCGGCCTGCTGCCGGTGATCGGCAACCTGATGTCGAACACGCTGATCACCATCGTCGGCCTGTCGCTATCGATCTGGGTGGCGATTGCCGCGCTGGGCTATCTGATTTTTATCCACAAGCTCGAGTACTTCCTCAACGCGCGCATTGTCGGCGGGCAGATCAGTGCCAAGTCGTGGGAGTTGCTGCTGGCGATGCTGGTGTTCGAGGCCGCGTTCGGCCTGCCGGGGGTGGTGGCGGGGCCGATTTATTATGCGTACCTGAAGAGTGAGTTGAAGCTGGGCGGGATGGTCTAACCGATGAATCTGTGTCGCCTGATCTGGCGCCTTCGCGAGCAAGCTCGCTCCCACACTGAATTGCATTTCAACTGAAGAAATGCGGTCAAATGTGGGAGCGAGCTTGCTCGCGAAAGGCGCGACGCCGATTTCAGGTCAGTTCATGGCGCCATAGCGTTTCATCGCGTCAATCGCCAAACCGCTACCAATGCTGCCAAAGATATTCCCTTCGACATGCCGCGCATTCGGCAGCATCGCCGAGACGCTGTTGCGCAGTGCCGGAATGCCGCTCGAACCACCGGTGAAGAACACCGTGTCGACCTGTTCCACCGCCACACCGGCATCGTTCAACAACTGTGTGACACTGCCGCGCACGCGCTCCAGCAGCGCATCGATCGCCGATTCAAACAGCGCGCGGCTTAGTTCCACACTCAGCCCGGCTTCGATCCGGTCCAGCGGCACATGGCGGCTGTCGCTGTGGGTCAGCTGGATCTTGGTTTCTTCGACTTCCATCGCCAGCCAGTGCCCGGCGCGCTGTTCGATCAGCTTGAACAAGCGATCGATGCCGCCAGTGTCTTCGATGTCGTAGCGCATGCTGCCCAGCGCCAGGCTGGATTTCTGCGAGTACACCGAGTTGATGGTGTGCCAGGTCGCCAGGTTCATGTGGTGGCTGGTCGGCATGTAGGCGCCGCTCTTCATGCGGCTGCCGTAGCCGAACAGCGGCATCAGACCTTGCAGGCTCAGCTGTTTGTCGAAATCGGTCCCGCCGATGTGCACACCGCCGGTGGCGAGGATGTCATCGTGACGGTTATCGAGGCCACGACGCTCGGGCGACAGGCGCACCAGCGAGAAGTCAGAGGTACCACCGCCGATGTCGACAATCAGCACCAGCTCTTCTTTCTCGATGGTCGACTCGTAGTCGAAGGCCGCCGCAATCGGTTCGTACTGGAACGAGACCTCTTTGAAGCCGATCTTGCGCGCCACTTCGACCAGGGTGTCTTCGGCTTCCTGGTCAGCCAGTGGATCGTCATCGACGAAGAACACCGGACGGCCGAGCACCACCTGCTCGAATTCCCGACCGGCGGCGGTTTCGGCGCGGTTCTTCAACTGGCCGATGAACAGGCCGAGCAAGTCCTTGAACGGCATCGCCGTGCCGAGCACGCTGGTGTCGTGCTTGATCAGCTTGGAACCGAGCAGGCTTTTCAGCGAGCGCATCAGCCGGCCTTCGTAGCCTTCCAGGTACTCGTGCAGCGCCAGACGACCGTACACCGGACGACGTTCCTCGATGTTGAAGAAGACCACCGACGGCAGGGTGATCTTGTCGTCTTCCAGCGCGATCATCGTTTCCATGCCGGGGCGCAGCCAGCCGACGGTGGAGTTGGACGTGCCGAAGTCGATGCCGCAGGCACGGGCTGGAGAGGCGTCTTTCATGTCTTTCGGTTCCGGTCAAAAAAACGGCCGCGCAGTGTATGTCAGTGCGCGCCAGATTCGAAGGCCGGTCATCTGCTATTTCACGACTAAACTGCCTTGAAACCTCAAGCTTTGCCCCAAACTTGCTGGCATGGGCCGGCAGAACCACCGGCGGTCGCAAGAACCGCCGTCCACTGCCGATAAACTTCTGCTGCGCCACCCGGTCACAACTTTGAGATCGGTCAACCTGGCACGCGCGAATCGGCGCATGCTGGCATCGGCGCGAAATCGATAACGGACGGTGACTCCTTCGATGGACTTCAAAGACTATTACAAGATACTCGGCGTGGAGCCGACAGCAGACGACAAGGCAATCAAGGCTGCCTATCGCAAGCTGGCGCGCAAATACCACCCCGATGTCAGCAAGGAAAAAGACGCCGAGGCCAAGTTCAAAGACGCCTCGGAAGCCTATGAAGCGCTGAAAAGCGCCGACAAGCGCGCTGAATACGACGAGCTGCGCCGTTATGGTCAGCACGGTCAGCCGTTCCAGGGACCACCGGGCTGGCAGAGCCGTGGCGGCTTTGGCGGCGGCGGTGGCGACACCGGTGACTTCTCGGACTTCTTCAGTTCGATCTTCGGCAATCGCGGCCCCGGTTTCGGTGGCGGCGAAGGTCGACAACAACGCAGTGCCGGGCGCCGAGGGCAAGACGTGGAAATGGAACTGCCGATCTTCCTCGAGGAGACGCTGTCGAACGAGTCGAAGAAAGTCACCTTCCAGGTGCCGCAGTACAACGCCAACGGCCAGCACGTCAGTAACACCAGCAAGAGCCTGAACGTGAAGATCCCGGCGGGCGTGACCGACGGCGAGCGCATCCGCCTCAAGGGCCAGGGCGCACCGGGCGTTGGTGGCGGGGCGAATGGCGACCTGTACCTGACCATTCGTTTTGCGCCACACCCGAAATTCGATGTTGAAGGCGAAAACCTCATCATCACCTTGCCGCTGGCCCCGTGGGAGCTGGCGCTGGGCACCGAAGTGGCCGTGCCGACCCTGACCGGCAAGATCAACCTCAAGGTGCCCGCCGGCAGCCAGAACGGCCAACGCATGCGCGCCAAGGGTCATGGTCTGAAAAACAAGGCAGGCGAACGCGGTTACCTGTTCGTCCAGCTCAAAGCCGTGATGCCGAAAGCTGCTGACGACGAGGTCAAGGCACTGTGGCAGGAACTGGCGAAGAAAGCCGCCTTCAACCCGCGCGAGAACTTCTGAACCCGACGACGGAGTAGCCATCATGAGCAGCCCCCTGATCGTTCAACTGGACCTGGCAGAATTCTGTGAGGCGGCCGATCTGTCGGACGTCTACGTGATCGAAATCGTCGAACACGGCATCCTCGAACCTCAGGGTGCGCAGCCCCGGGAGTGGCGTTTCACCGATTACGAATTGGCTTTGGCCAAGCGTGCGGCGAAGTTGCGCCGTGATCTGGAGCTGGAGTGGGAAGGGGTTGCGCTGGCGCTGAATCTGCTGGAAGAGGTGCGCGAATTGCGTGCCGAGAATCGCATGTTGCGCCAGCGTTTGGGGCGGTTGGTGGTCGAGTAGTTTGCCTGATGTTTATCAGTTGCTTGATTGCGCCTCTTCGCGAGCAATCCCGCTCCCACATGTGAGCACTGTCTCCTGTGGGAGCGAGCTTGCTCGCGAAGAACGATAACGCGGTGATCCTGCTTAAACCGTTCTGGGCAACACCACGTTGAACCGCGTCCCGTCAGTCTCGTTCGAGCTGACTTCGATGGTGCCGCCATGGGCACTCACCACTTCCTTGACGATAAACAGGCCCAACCCGAGGCTGGTTGACGGCTGTCCGAGTTCTTCGTCGGCGCTGCGCACCAGCGGGTCGAAAATCGTGCCGAGCGCCTCTTCGGGAATCGGTGTGCCGTAGTTGTGCACCGACAGGCAGACGTTTTCGCCCGCGCCATCGATATCGAGAGTGACATCGCGCTTTTTGGCTCCGTGCTGCAAGGCATTGCCAATCAGGTTCTGCAGTAACTGGTCGATTCGGCCGGCATCCCAGGTACCGCGCGGGTCGCCGTTAACATTGAGCTTCGGATCGCACTCCGGATTGCCGGCGCACGCCTCGGCAATCGCCGCCCGTGCGGCATCGGCCAGGTCCATTGGCGTCGGTTCGATCGGCAGGCTTCTGCCCAGTCGACTGCGCACCAGTTCCAGCAAGTCGCTGACCATCGCCGCCATGTGCCGTGCGCCACGCTTGATGTGCAGGGCGCAGGCCAGCGCATCGCCCTCGAGGCTGGATTTGCGCAGCAGCAACTCGATGGACATGCTCACCGCTTGCAGCGGCGCACGCAGGTCATGGCCGAGAATGGCGAGGAAGATGTCTCGCGAGCGATTGACCTGTTCGGCGTAGGCCGCAGTCGATTCGGCCAGTGCTTCGTCGATGGCTTCGTTGAAGCGGATCATGTCCTGAAAACAGGCCATGTCCGGGGCTTTGAGGTTGTCGACCCACAGGCGGATCACGCAAGCGCGCAGATGACGGAACTCGGAGGTCATCTGCACCAGGTCAAAACCCACGGTGTGGCGCAACTCGCCATGACTGGCGCCGGCCTCGTCCAGACTCGGGGTTTTTTCCGGGCCTTCGCCCTTGGCTTTGGCGGCCTGTTCGGCAGGGCTCTGCGGCTTGCTCATGTCGCGGGCCGCGGCCCGCAGAATGGCGCTGGCGTGATCGCGCAGAGCCGCGGAATCCAGGTAGTCGGCGGCTGGCGTGATCGTTGCGGCGAACTGTTCCCACTCATCGACGATAGGCTCGATATTCGCCAGGATGAACTCGGATAGACGCATGGGCAGTTCCTGAAAAGAGGTGGAGCGAATCGAATAGTAGTTCCTTTGGCGAGAATTACACGACTGTTTGCTTGGTGGTTTCATACCGGCACGAAAAAGGCCCCGAGACTGTGCGCAAGGCGCGGTCCCGAGGCCTTTCTACAGCGTGGCGGCTGCGTCAGAACAGGAAATACCGCTGGGCCATTGGCAGGGTTTCTGCCGGTTCACACCACAGCAGAACGCCATCCGCCTTGACCTGATAGGTCTGTGGATCGACATCGATATTCGGCAGATAGTCGTTGTGGATCAGGTCGGTTTTCTGCACATCACGGCAGCCTTTGACCACGCCGATTTTCTTCTTCAAACCCAATGTTTCAGGCAGCCCGGCTTCCTGCGCCGCCTGACTGATAAAGGTCAGGCTGGTGGCATGCAGCGAGCCGCCGTAGCTGGCGAACATCGGGCGGTAGTGCACCGGTTGCGGCGTCGGGATCGAGGCGTTGGCATCGCCCATCAGGCTCGCGGCAATCGCACCGCCCTTGAGGATCAACGTCGGTTTCACGCCGAAGAATGCCGGACGCCACAGCACCAGATCGGCCCACTTGCCGACTTCGATCGAGCCGACTTCATGGCTGATGCCATGGGTGATCGCCGGGTTGATCGTGTACTTGGCGATGTAACGCTTGGCGCGGAAGTTGTCGTTGCCTGCGCCGTCCTGCGGCAGCGGGCCGCGCTGCTTTTTCATCTTGTCGGCGGTCTGCCAGGTGCGCGTGATGACTTCGCCGACACGGCCCATGGCCTGGCTGTCGGAGCTGATCATCGAGAACGCGCCGAGGTCGTGAAGGATGTCTTCGGCGGCAATCGTTTCGCGGCGGATCCGGCTTTCGGCGAAGGCGACGTCTTCGGCAATGCTCGGGTCGAGATGGTGGCAGACCATCAGCATGTCGAGATGTTCGTCGATGGTGTTGCGGGTGAACGGTCGGGTCGGGTTGGTCGAGCTCGGCAGCACGTTAGGGAAGCCGCAAGCCTTGATGATGTCCGGTGCGTGACCGCCACCGGCACCTTCGGTGTGATAGGTGTGAATGGTGCGGCCCTTGAACGCGCCGAGGGTGGTTTCGACGAAACCGGATTCGTTGAGGGTGTCGGTGTGGATCGCCACCTGCACGTCGAACTGATCGGCGACGCTCAGGCAGTTATCGATGCTTGCTGGCGTGGTGCCCCAGTCTTCGTGCAACTTGAGGCCGATGGCGCCGGCCTTGACCTGCTCGATCAGCGGTTCCGGCAGGCTGGCGTTGCCTTTGCCGGTGAGGCCGATGTTCATCGGGAACGCGTCAGCGGCCTGAAGCATGCGCGCCAAGTGCCACGGGCCGGAGGTGCAAGTGGTGGCGTTGGTGCCAGTGGCTGGGCCGGTGCCGCCGCCGATCATGGTGGTGACGCCGCTCATCAGTGCTTCTTCGATCTGCTGCGGGCAGATGAAATGGATGTGTGTGTCGATGCCACCCGCGGTGAGGATCATGCCTTCGCCGGCGATTACTTCGGTGCCGGCGCCAATGGCGATGGTCACGTTGGGCTGCACGTCGGGGTTGCCGGCCTTGCCGATCGCGGCGATGCGCCCGTCCTTGAGGCCGACGTCGGCTTTGACGATGCCCCAGTGGTCGATGATCAGCGCGTTGGTGATCAGCGTGTCGACCACTTCGGCAGCCAGCAACTGGCTTTGGCCCTGGCCGTCGCGGATGACTTTGCCGCCACCGAATTTCACTTCTTCGCCGTAGGTGGTGAAGTCTTGTTCGACTTCGATCCACAGCTCGGTGTCGGCCAGGCGCACCTTGTCGCCGACGGTGGGGCCGAACATGTCGGCGTAGGCTTGACGGGAAATTTTCATGCAGCGTCCTTCAGGAAAATAGTGGTGAGCCATCGACCCTCACCCTAGCCCTCTCCCAAAGGGAGAGGGGACTGTACGCGGTGGGCCGGCTATCGGTGATCGGCGCCGCAGAGGGGACTGGTCGCGGTGAGGGGCAGCGGTGCATGCAGATGTCAGAGGTCACCCATTATTCGTCCGGCAAACCCGAACACCCGCCGATGCCCGGCATAATCGACCAACTCAACCTCGCGGCTCTGCCCTGGTTCAAAGCGCACGGCGGTGCCCGCCGGAATATTCAGGCGCATGCCACGGCTGGCGGCGCGATCGAAGGTCAGCGCGTCGTTGGTTTCAAAAAAGTGATAGTGCGAACCGACCTGAATTGGCCGGTCGCCGCTGTTGGCGACTTTCAGGCTGATAGTGCGGCGGCCGACGTTGAGTTCGATGTCACCGGGCTGGATCTGGTACTCGCCAGGAATCATCACTGGGCTCCTTGCAGAATCTTGTAATAGAGGGCGGTCGGCCGATAGGTGCCGTTCGGATCGCAGGCGTAATCAGGGATTTCGCCTGCGCGGCTGTAGCCCAACGCCTTGTAGAAATCTTCGGCGGGCGAGCCGGCCTCGGTGTCGAGGTAAAGCATGCCGCGCTTGTGTTTCGGCGCTTCGAGTTCCAGCGCACTCATCAGTTGCTGGCCGAGGCCGCGACGTCGTGCGTGTTCCCGCACTAGCAGTTTCTGCACCTCGGCACGATTGAGGCCGTTGGCCTTCTGGCACAGGCCCAGTTGCACACTGGCCAGTACCTGCTCGTCCTTGACCACCACCCAAAGCAGCACGCTGCCCTTGTTGACGTTGTCCTGCACCTCATCGAAATACGCGCGCGCCTGCGCCGCATCGAGGTCGGCCATGAAGCCGACGCTGGCGCCGTAACCCACGGCATCGAGCAGCAGATCAATCAGGCCCTGACGGTAATGCGCAAAACTTTCAGCATTGACGCGGCGCAGTTGGGCGGCGTTCATCGGTGTCACTCCTTGATGGCGTCAGGCGGCTCCGCGCCAGGGTTGAGGGTCAGTTGCATGAAGGTCAGGTCGAGCCAGCGGCCGAATTTGGTGCCGACTTGCGGCATCTGCCCGGTAATGTTGAAACCGGCGCGCTCGTGCAGACGAATCGAGGCAGCGTTGCCGCTTTCTATGGCGGCGACCATCACGTGTTTGCCGCAGGTTCTGGCGCGCTCGATCAGCGCTGCCATCAATTGCGGGCCGAGGCCATTGCCACGCTGGTCGCTGCGCACATAAACCGAGTGCTCGACGGTGTGGCGAAAGCCGTCGAACGGTCGCCAGTCACCGAAGGAAGCGTAGCCGAGCACGCTGTTGTCGGCGTCGACGATCAGCAGAATCGGATAAGCCTGGGCCTGACGCGCGCTGAACCACGCCTGGCGGTTGCCGAGATCGACGGCTTGTTCATTCCAGATCGCCGTGGTGTTGAGCACGGCGTCGTTGTAGATGTCACGGATCGCCGGCAGGTCGGCGTGCAGCGCATCGCGAATGGTGTAAGTCATGGCGCGGCCTCAGACGATCGGCTGGTGGACGGTGACCAGTTTGGTGCCGTCGGGAAACGTCGCTTCAACCTGGATCTCCGGGATCATTTCCGGGATGCCTTCCATCACTTGTTCGCGGCTGAGCAGGGTGGTGCCGAAGTGCATCAGCTCGGCCACGGTCTGGCCGTCACGCGCGCCTTCGAGCAGCGCGGCGGAGATGTAGGCCATGGCTTCCGGGTAATTGAGTTTTACGCCGCGGGCCAGACGCCGCTCGGCGACGAGGCCGGCGGTGAAGATCAGCAGCTTGTCTTTTTCGCGTGGAGTCAGGTCCATTGTGGGGTTCCATCAGGGCAGATTTGTGAGGTTCTTGCGGGCGCGGGGTGCCCGTTGGAGCAACCCCTCACCCTAGCCCTCTCCCGAGGGAGAGGGGACTGATCTCGGTTGTTTTCAGTGGCCGGTTCAGTCAGCAGTATTCGTTCAGGCAGTTAAATTCATTTCAAACGACTCGGTCAGGTTCTCTCCTTCGAGGGAGAGGGGACTGATCTCGGTTGTTTTCAGTGGCCGGTTCAGTCAGCAGTATTCGCTCAGGCAGTTACATTCATTTCAAACGACTCGGTCAGGCTCCCTCTCCCTCCGGGAGAGGGCGGGGGGTGAGGGTCGCTTTTCAGGTGCTCCATATTCTTGGGGATACCGCGTCGCGACCCAGCAGGGCGGGTCTGAGCAAACGCCATAAATCGATTAGCCAGGCGCGGGCGAGCAGCGCCTCACTGGCCAGACAACGAGCCACCAAAAGCCCCGGCAACTGCGTCAGATCCCCACGCACTTCGTGGCCCAGCGAGCGGCAGCGCTCCAGCAACTCAGCATCAATCTCACCAGTGACCAACAACGTCGCAAACACCGGATGACCATCCAGCCCGATCGGCGAATCAAGCAAACCGTCGTCACCGACAATGCGCTGGCGTTCATGCCAGAGCAATCGGCCATCGCGGCGAATATCCAGATGCGCCTGAAAATGCCCACGGTCAAAACGCTCGCCACTGGCCGGGCGACCCAACGCCACCACGTCCCAATAAAACAGCCGCGCATCGCCTTCAAGATCAATCGAAGTACTCAGCTCAGCCTGCGCGGCGCTGTAGACGATGGTCTCCTGCGGCAGCCATTCCAGCGTCGCCCCGGCCGCCACTTTCAAGTCGAGCTTTTGATACGCCGGCCCACCCGCGCGGTACCACTTGGCCGCGCCGGGGCTGGTGATCTGCGCCCAGGCGTGTTGCTCGAGACGTGCGCTGATATCGAGGCGATCACCGCCGGCAATCCCGCCTGGCGGGTGGACGATGATGTGCTGGCAGACCTCGGGGCCTTCGGCGTACAGGTGCTTTTGCACCCGCAGCGGACCGAGGTGCCGGCGCATGACCGGACGCGTGCAGTCACCGAAACGGGCGTAAGCGAGTTCCAGCTCGGCGTGCCAGCTCGGGGTAAACAGGGCAGGTGAAACAGTCGAATTCATGGTTTGTAATTATCGTTAGGAAGCTACAGATTAGTTCGTTGTACTAGATCGTTACCAGCCCGCGTACACCTTCGGCCTCCATATTTTCACCGCGACCTTGCTGGACGATCTCGCCCCGGGACATCACCAGGTACTGATCGGCCAGTTCTGCGGCGAAATCGTAGAACTGCTCCACCAGCAAAATCGCCATGTCACCGCGCGCCGCAAGTTTCTTGATGACCGCGCCGATCTCTTTGATCACCGAGGGTTGAATGCCTTCGGTGGGTTCGTCGAGGATCAGTAAACGTGGGCGGCTGGCCAATGCTCGCCCGATCGCTAACTGCTGTTGCTGACCGCCAGAGAGGTCACCGCCGCGACGCTGCTTCATTTGTAGCAGCACCGGAAACAGTTCGTAGATGAAACCTGGGACTTCTTTGGCTTCACTGCCGGGAAACCGCGACAAACCCATCAACAGGTTTTCTTCCACGGTCAGCCGTCCGAAGATTTCCCGGCCTTGCGGCACATAAGCGATGCCGGCGTGGACACGCTGGTGCGGCTTGAACGCGGTGATCGGTTTGCCTTCCCAGTTCACCGCACCTTCCTTGGCCGGCAGCAAGCCCATCAGGCATTTGAGCAGGGTGGTCTTGCCCACGCCGTTACGGCCAAGCAGGCAGGTGACTTCGCCGACCTTCACGTCGAAAGACAGGCCCCGGAGGATGTGGCTACCGCCGTAGTACTGGTGCAGCTTGTCGACTTGCAGCATGTTCAAATTCCTTCTGTTACACACAGAACCCTGTGGGAGCGAGCCTGCTCGCGAATGCGGACTGACATTCAACATCTTCATCGCCTGATGCACCGCTTTCGCGAGCAGGCTCGCTCCCACAGGTTTTGTATTCGCAAACCTTAGCGGCCGAGGTAGACCTCGATCACGCGCTCGTTTTCCTGCACCTGTTCCAGCGAACCTTCCGCCAACACGCTGCCCTGATGCAGCACGGTGACGTGATCGGCAATCGAGCCGACAAAGCCCATGTCATGCTCCACCACCATCAGCGAATGCTTGCCCGCCAGCGACTTGAACAGTTCAGCGGTGAACTCGGTTTCTGCATCGGTCATGCCCGCCACCGGCTCATCGAGCAGGAGCAATTGCGGGTCCTGCATCAGCAACATGCCGATCTCGAGAAACTGCTTCTGACCATGAGAGAGCAATCCGGCCGGGCGATTGACCGAGGTGGTCAGGCGAATCGTCTCCAGCACTTCGCTGATCCGGTCCTTCTGCTCGCCACTGAGGCGCGCACGCAGACTGGCCCACACCGACTTGTCGGTCTTCTGCGCCAGTTCCAGGTTTTCAAATACGCTCAGCGCCTCGAAAACGGTCGGCTTCTGGAACTTGCGGCCGATGCCGGCCTGAGCGATTTGCACTTCGCTCATCTGCGTCAGGTCGAGGGTTTCACCGAACCAGGCCTTGCCGTGACTGGGGCGAGTCTTGCCGGTGATCACGTCCATCAGCGTGGTCTTGCCCGCGCCGTTGGGGCCGATGATGCAGCGCAACTCACCGACGCCGATGTACAGGTTGAGATTGTTCAGTGCGCGAAAGCCATCGAAGCTGACGCTGATGTCTTCCAGAGTGAGGATCGTGCCGTGGCGGGTATCCAGACCCGGGCCGACGCGCTGGCCGAGGCCGATCGAGTCGCGACTGGTGCCCTCGTCCTTGTTCGGTTCGACGGGAAAAAAGGCCGGTTCCAACATGAATTCAGCGCTCGCCGTGACTCTCATTGTTCACCTCGTTTCTTCAGCAGACCGATCACGCCTTTGGGCAAGTACAGCGTCACGACGATGAACAGCGCGCCGAGGAAGAACAGCCAGTATTCCGGGAACGCTACGGTGAACCAGCTCTTCATGCCGTTGACCACACCGGCGCCGAGCAGCGGGCCGATCAGCGTGCCGCGACCGCCGAGAGCCACCCACACGGCCGCTTCGATGGAGTTGGTCGGCGACATTTCGCTCGGATTGATGATCCCGACTTGCGGCACATACAACGCCCCGGCCAGGCCACACAACACCGCACTCAACACCCACACGAACAACTTGAAACCGCGCGGATCGTAGCCGCAGAACATCAAGCGGTTTTCTGCATCGCGCAATGCGGTCAGCACCCGGCCGAATTTGCTCTGCGCCAGGCGCCAGCCGATGAACAGGCTCGCCACCAGCAGCAACACCGTGGCCAGAAACAACACTGCACGGGTGCCCGGTTCGGTGATGCCGAAACCGAGAATCGTGCGGAAATTGGTGAAGCCGTTGTTACCGCCAAACCCGGTCTCGTTGCGGAAAAACAGGAGCATGCCGGCGAAGGTCAGGGCCTGGGTCATGATCGAGAAATACACGCCCTTGATTCGCGAACGGAAGGCGAAGAAACCGAACACCAGCGCCAGCAATCCCGGCGCCAGCACCACCAGACACATCGCCCAGAGGAAGTTGCTGGTGCCGGTCCAGTACCACGGCAGTTCGCTCCACGACAGAAAGGTCATGAACGCCGGCAGACCATCACCGGCGGCCTGACGCATCAGGTACATGCCCATCGCATAACCGCCGAGGGCGAAGAACAGACCGTGACCCAGTGACAGCAACCCGGCGTAACCCCAAACCAGATCCAGCGCTAACGCGACGATGGCGTAGCAGAGGATTTTGCCGACCAGCGTCAGTGTGTATGCCGAGACCGACAAAGCATTTTCCGGCGGCAACAACGACAGCAGCGGCAAGGCAATCAGCAGCGCGAGGATCACCGCGCCGACCGCGAGGGTGACTTTCGGTCCGGCCTTTTGTGTGGCCGTGACTAACAGAGGCTGGTTCATCAGTCGATCACCCGTCCTTTCAGTGCGAAGAGGCCTTGCGGACGTTTCTGGATAAACAGAATGATCAGCGCGAGGATCAGGATCTTGCCAAGCACCGCACCGATCTGCGGTTCGAGAATCTTGTTGGCGATACCGAGGCCGAAGGCCGCCAGCACGCTACCGGCCAATTGGCCGACGCCGCCGAGCACCACCACCAGGAACGAGTCGATGATGTAGCTCTGGCCGAGATCCGGGCCGACGTTGCCGATCTGGCTCAGCGCCACGCCGCCGAGGCCGGCGATGCCCGAACCGAGGCCGAAGGCGAGCATATCGACGCGCCCGGTCGGCACGCCGCAGCAGGCGGCCATATTGCGGTTTTGAGTGACGGCGCGAACGTTGAGGCCGAGGCGGGTCTTGTTCAGCAGCAGCCAGGTCAGCACGACGACGAACAGTGCGAACGCAATGATGACGATGCGGTTGTACGGCAGCACCAGATTCGGCAGCACTTGAATGCCACCGGACAGCCACGCCGGGTTGGCGACTTCAACGTTCTGCGCGCCGAACAACAAACGCACAAGCTGAATCAGCATCAGGCTGATGCCCCAGGTGGCGAGCAGGGTTTCCAGTGGCCGGCCGTAGAGGTGGCGAATTACCGTGCGCTCCAGGGCCATGCCGATTGCCGCCGTGACAAAAAACGCCACCGGCAGGGCGATCAGCGGGTAGAACTCGATGGCTTGCGGTGCGTAGCGCTGGAACATCAACTGCACCACGTACGTCGAGTAGGCGCCGAGCATCAGCATTTCGCCGTGGGCCATGTTGATCACGCCGAGCAGGCCGAACGTGATCGCCAGACCGAGCGCGGCCAACAGCAGGATCGAGCCGAGCGACATGCCGCTGAACGCCTGGCCGAGGATCTCGCCGATCAGCAGTTTGCGTTTGACTTGCGCGAGGCTGGTTTCGGCGGCGGTGCGTACGCCGGCATCGCTCTCGACGCCGGGTTCAAGCAAACCTTCAAGGCGTGTTCGCGCCAGTGGGTCGCCGGTTTCGCCGAGCAGGCGTACGGCGGCGAGGCGCACCGCCGGGTCGCTATCGACCAGTTGCAGATTGGCCAGCGCCAGGCTCAGAGCGGCATGGACGCTTTCGTCTTTTTCGCCAGCGAGTTGCTGGTCGAGGAATTTCAGCTGCGCGGGTTTCGCGCTTTTCTGCAATTGCTGCGCGGCAGTCAGACGGATTTTGGCGTCGGCGGCGAGCAATTGGTGGCTGGCCATGGCGGTGTCGATCAGACCCCGCAGGCGATTGTTCAGGCGCAGGGTTTTTGGCTGGCCATCGATGGTCAGTTCGCCTTGTTGCAGGGCGTTGATCAATTCGATACGGGCCGGATCGGGCTGCGCGGCCCAGGTTTCCAACAGTTTGGCTTGTTGCACGGGATTGGCCGCGACGAAGTCTTCGGCATCGCCAGCAAAGGCAGTCATCGGCAACAGCAGTGCGATGGCCAGAAACAAGCGGAATATGGCAGTGGGCATTAGTGGTGTCCTGTTCAACCGCCCCCTCACCCTAACCCTCTCCCG
The DNA here is from genome assembly GCF_056401755.1 of Pseudomonas sp. P4_D7. Classification (NCBI taxonomy): domain Bacteria; kingdom Pseudomonadati; phylum Pseudomonadota; class Gammaproteobacteria; order Pseudomonadales; family Pseudomonadaceae; genus Pseudomonas; species Pseudomonas sp. P4_D7. The sequence continues at coordinate 391,118 of NZ_JBFUIR010000002.1, forward strand.
GAGGGAGAGGGGACTGACCGAGGTGTTTGGACGATGTGCTGCGACCTGCGAATTCGAGTCGAACTCAGGCTTTGAAAAGCATGAAGATCGGCTCCCTTTCCCCCTCTCCCTGAGGGAGAGGGCTGGGGTGAGGGGGGAAATCTAAAGCCCACCTCAAAAACTGAATCCGCCTCAGTTGCTCTTCACCGCATAATCCGGCTTCTTGTCGTTGCCCTGAATGAACGGGCTCCACGGTTGCGCGCGGATCGGCCCTTCGGTCTGCCACACGACGTTGAACTGACCGTCGCTCTGGATCTCGCCGATCATCACCGGTTTGTGCAGGTGGTGGTTGGTCTTGTCCATGGTCAGCGTGTAGCCGGACGGCGCGGCGAAGGTCTGGCCGGCGAGGGCTTCGCGGACTTTGTCGACGTCAGTGGATTTGGCTTTCTCGACCGCCTGCGCCCACATGTGGATGCCGACGTAAGTGGCTTCCATCGGGTCGTTGGTCACGGCTTTGTCGGCACCCGGCAGGTTGTGTTTCTTCGCGTAAGCCTTCCAGTCATCGACGAACTTCTTGTTCACCGGATTCTCTACGGACTCGAAGTAGTTCCACGCCGCGAGGTTGCCCACCAGTGGTTTGGTGTCGATGCCGCGCAGTTCTTCTTCACCGACCGAGAACGCTACAACCGGCACGTCAGTAGCTTTCAGACCCTGGTTGGCCAGTTCTTTATAGAACGGCACGTTGGAGTCGCCGTTGACCGTCGAGATGACCGCAGTCTTGCCACCGGCGGAGAATTTTTTGATGTTGGCGACGATGGTTTGATAGTCGCTGTGACCGAACGGCGTGTAGACCTCTTCGATGTCCTTGTCGGCCACGCCTTTGGAGTGCAGGAACGAGCGCAGGATCTTGTTGGTGGTGCGCGGGTAGACGTAGTCGGTGCCGAGCAGGAAGTAGCGCTTGGCGCTGCCGCCTTCTTCGCTCATCAAATATTCAACCGCCGGGATCGCTTGCTGGTTCGGCGCGGCGCCGGTGTAGAAGACGTTCGGCGACATCTCTTCGCCTTCGTATTGCACCGGGTAGAACAGCAGGCCGTTGAGCTCTTCGAACACCGGCAACACCGATTTACGCGACACCGAAGTCCAGCAGCCGAACACCACGGCGACCTTGTCCTGGGTCAGCAACTGTCGGCCCTTTTCGGCGAACAGCGGCCAGTTGGATGCAGGGTCAACCACCACTGGCTCAAGCATCTTGCCGTTCACACCGCCCTTGGCGTTGATTTCGTCGATGGTCATCAGCGCCATGTCTTTGAGCGACGTTTCGGAGATCGCCATGGTGCCGGACAACGAATGCAGAATCCCGACCTTGATGGTCTCCGCAGCCTGGACAGTCCAGGTCATGCCCATCGCGGCAATGGATGCCGTGAGTGTGAAAGCCTTGATCAAACTGCGACGCTTCATTGTGCGATCTCCATGAACATTTAATTTTTCTGGTTGGCAGATGCGGACGACTGAAGGTGTGTTTTGCAAGGGCTGTGCCCGGTCGGGATCGGGCAGGAAAATGTCGTGTCAGAGCGGTTGTAAGGTGGGGGCGCGCACCAGTAGAGGACATCTGACGGGCGCTGGTGCGTCCGGGCGCGCCAGATTGGGGCGCACTACTGAGCGGGAAGATGAAGATACATAAACGATAAACATGTACCTCGGCTCACGGCGCGTGCAGCAACACACTCATTTGATCGTTATCCCGATTGTTCTTCGCAGGTTTCTATCATGAGTAATAGTTCAGTCCGATCCAGACGTGCCGCAACCGAGTCCCGAAAATCCAGGCTACCTCCCCTGAGTCCGCCGTTTCTGTCAGAGGAGGATGCTGCGTATTGGGTTCATACGCGCATACCGCCCAAGGCGGAAATGGAATATGGCAGCGTGATTTTGCTGCGGCCGGATGGGAAATTCGTGGCCACTTCACCGATACCCGGAGAGGCCACCACCTTTGATTTGAGCACCATCATCGACTTCGATGTGCTGGGAGAGCTGGAGCCGCCCAAGGGGTATCGGTTTGCTGCAAACATTCACAGCCATGCCGCTCTTCACGATGTCGTAGGTGAGGCCTATCCAGAACTGGATGAAATGAACCTGCGACTCTTCATCAACTTCTTCTCCAGTAGCGATTTCATGGGGGATGTGGATGGGCGCGCCTATTTTCGTAGTTCATACCTCTCCGGCCCCGATGGAACATTGCTCAAGTATTCGCCCAGTGGTTCGAAAGCGGAACTCGATTACTACCGTTGGCACGAGGCAGGTGCACGACCAGGGCGTGAGCCGTGGACTCGTGACGTGATGAGCATCATCAATAAGCTTGCATCTGTCGGTGAACTGAAAGTCCTCGTTTCAAGTGCAGACTGGGGGCATTCGGTGGGTGTCGTACCGCCGGACTGGCAACCAGGCCAGGGTTTTTCAACGGGCAGGGTGACCGAATTACCTTTGATGACCCGCATTTGCTCCACTGTCGAGCGGGCGGTACTCGCTGCACTGAAATCAAGAGGTGCACAGGACTCGGGGTTACTGCTGAAGAAGACTGCTGGCAATGAGTATGTCGCGACCCATGCACGCCCGTTCGGGCTCGCGTCATGGGATCCAGCGAAGATCTTTGCGGCGGGTGATGACGGTCAATTACGGTTGCCTGAAGGCTATAGGCTGGAAGGTTTTTACTACGCCTCCCGTCCTGACCCTTCGCGGCTCACTCCTGCTCAGCCGTGGCTCTACGAGAATTTCTTCACGCCACAGGACATTGCTCTGGCCATTTCGTGTCACAAGAGGAGTCAGCAATTGGCTGTGGCCGGTCGACCTTTGTCGCTGTACATGCAGGCCAACGATGCGTCCATGTTGAAGTACAGCTTCAGTGGCAGCGAGATAGAAGCGGCACTGAGCGTCGAGCATTCCGACGGGTCGATCACCGACGCCGGGGTGCAATCCAGGTTGCTGACTGGAGCATTGTCGCCACGGGAATTTGTCTCGATGCTGATACTGGCGGGCCGGCTTGAGGTGTTGCGGGGCAGCGCGCTCTGGGCACGTTTGGGGAGGGTGGGCCTGGAATGGATACCCTTCGCGAACTTCCCTTGGCCGCCATTGAGTCAGGCGTTTTTATCCGCCGATGACGCCGTTCGGTATGCCCACGAACAAGTCGGCATTCGCCGTGACCGCCAGTACGCAGGCTATGTATTTCAGCGCAGCGACACACGCTTTGTGGTCACCGAGCCGTTGGAAGGGGATATCGATGTGCTGGACCAGGGGCGACTTTATCCTCGGGATAATCGAGGGCGTCCGGTTTTCCCTGACGACCACGTGGTGCATGCCCGATATGTCTCTCACGTCGCGCTCACGCAGCTTGAGCCGGTCAATATCAGTTCCCGGCAGTGGACGCTCCAGGAGGCGTTACTAAGCCTGCAAATGTTGAGTGTAGAAGAGGTCCGGCAGGTATTGCTCGATAACACCGTTCTGTATTGCTCTGCTGCCATGAACAGTCTGGTCAGGTTTGCACCTTACGCAACCCCGGCTTCGAAGGATCTGGCGCGACGCCTGGGAACACGCGTGCATCCCGGTCCATTGGCTCTAGGTCTGGACAAGGGCAGCAAGCGACCGCAAGACTTCATCAGGGAGCAGGCCGCCGCCGGCTGGCTGTTCAACCTGACGGACAACGAGTTGTGGGGCCATCGCGGCCAAATATTACCGGGCTGGAGCATGTCAGAATCCGCCGGGTCAACCTCCGCAGAACCGACGTCACCCATACCTGCACTCCCTACGCCGTCCCTGCCTCAGCCGTCGCTGCCCCCGTATCCTTCGTCGTCTTCGCCCCGGCCATCTTCTCCTCGGCCTTTGCCATGGAAGCGGCCTGAGTTCGTCATGTACGGTCCTGTCTGTTCTTCGGCGGACGATGCGGCACAGTATCTGTTTGCTGGCGACAGGCGTTTGCACGATGAGAACCGTGCCTGGTTCGGATTCATCCTCAAGCACAAGGATCGGGAGGAATACATCGGCACGGAACTGTTTCCAGTCAGCGGTCAAGACAGCAATCTTTTTCGGCAGGCGTTGGTGTTCGCCTCTCGACGGTCGGCGCCGTGGCATCAATACCCGGAAGGCTTCGACATGTATGGGAGCTTTTATGCGCATCAGAAAGTAGAAGCATCTTCGAGCAGCCCTGAAGACTGGCTGGCGCAGTATTTTGTTTCGCCAGACATCCTGACAACAGCCATGTACTACGGTCGCCGTCGGCCTGTAATCGCTTCAAGCCCCGCCGCGTTTTATCTTGCCACTCGGGACGGTGCTCTGCTCAAGTATGCGAGGAGTCAGGCAAGCAAGTTGTTCCATGACGACACGTCTGAGACAACACTCGACTCGATCAAGCGAGGGCTCGCGTCCGGCGAGTGGCTGCCGACGGATTTCGTCCATACGGTCGCTGAAAGCGGCGAACTCTCGGTGTTGCGAACAAGCGCGTGCTGGGATCGGTCAGGAATGGTCAGGCCAACGTGGCAGCCCTACGCGAATCTGCAGCGGCGCTGGCTCGGCCCGGTTTTTCAGAGTGCTGACGATGCCGCAGCGTTTGCCAGATCGAGCTTGCCGCTGGTCACGGACAAACCTTTTGGCGGCGTCATTCTGAAACGCCCCGACGGCCTTTACGTAGCCTCTGCGCCCATCAAGGTGTCGCGGGAGGATTTCGACATCACCGAGATTTTTCCGGATGAAAGCAAGGGCGCCGGGGTATTTCCTGATGGCTGTATTATCACGGCGCGTTATCGATCCAGAGTGGCCAGGGAGCTGTCGGTCATTTTTTCTCGTATTGAGAAGCAGATCTATCTGAACATGCTGTCCGTCGACACCGTGTACTCATCCTTCAAGCGGCTACCAAGAGTGGCATGGGATGAATACCTGTTCGGCCCCGACGGTTCGTTGATCCGCTATCAGCCAGGAATATGGGATCGTCTGCGCGCAGATCTCTTGGCAGCTCTGACGGATTACAAAACGCTTCCTGCGTCCCTTGATGGCGATGCGATAAAACAGAACATACGTAGCGCCAAGCTGAAACCGAGTGAATGGGTCGACGCCTTGGCAAAGGCCGGTTACTTGCAAATTGTCATCGGCAGTGAAATCTGGGGTTTGCCCCGCCAGATCAGTCGCTGGGTTCCTTTCTTTGCTGATCTGCAGCCTCTAATGGATTACACCAGAGCCGCGAGCGCACCACTTTGCAGCCCAGTGTTCGTTCAAGCCGATGCTGTTGCCCGGTATGTTCATGAAGCCTCGGTGAGCAGGGACACCCAGACGTTCGGATTCATACTGCGCTCTCGGGATGGCTTGTTCCTCGCCAGCCTGCCCGTTGATGTGCAACGCTCTGGCCTGGCTGTGGATCGAGTATTCGAACAGGCAAGACTGCCTTCAGGGTTTGAACAGGATTCGATTTATCTGCGCGCAGCGCTGCCTCCGCTCGGCGCACGGCCTGACGATATGCGAAATGTCTTTGTACTTCCCAACGATGTTCAGCAAGCCTGCCGACAGGCCAGTACGCCGCGGGGGTACAGACCGATCTATATCTCCTGTGCCGATAACGCGTTGTTGAAGCTGCAATTGCATGCGTTTGAACCCGGCGTGTTCTACGACGCTTTCGGGCAGGTTGAGTTGCGCCCCAATGCGTTTGTATCGCGTGAACAGGCAGCGATCGATGAACGTGACATTGCCAGTGGCCGATTCAGATTTACAGACTACGTGCACCGGATGGCCAAGGCCGGCCGGCTCGACGTGATAGAAACCAGCGACTACTGGTCGCGGCAGGGTCAAGTGGATGAGCATTGGCAACCGCGTATGGCCGATACTTCCAACGAGCAGCGATGGCGAGATAACCCGGTGCCGGCGCTGGGACCGATTTTTCATCACCCTGACGATGCCGCCCGCTATGCGCAACAACGCACGGACGATTCCGGTCACAGTGAAACCGGCTACGAAGGCGCGATCCTGGCGCGGTCGGCCAGCAGTCGATTTGTCCCGCTCGAGCCAATAGTCTGGTCTGCCCATGCCGAGGACCCTGTCCTGCGGATATTTCGCTCGTCGAGTGATCCGACGATCAGTTGGCGCAATCCGGCGGCGCGTTACCCCAATGGCTACACACTCGTGGCCAGCCACCAGTTCCATCTGTCGGGCAATACCACGCTCGCACCGGACACTGATGATGTCAGAGCAAATTTCGCTTCGCCTGCGCGGGTGCATGCGCACACGCATGAACTGAAGAACCAGGGTTTCGACATTGAGGATTATTACTACTCAACGCCGAACCACGTGTTGATCAGGTACACACCCGTTTACTCGCAGGCCGAGAGGGATTTGCTGCTGGCCCGGCCTGTGGATTTCGAAGCGGGGCGCTGGGTCAGCCGGCTGAGTCCGGGGGAGTTTGTTTCACAACTCATGGAACTGGGTGAATTCAAGGTGCTGCTCGCCGGGCATTACTGGCGTCAGACCGGACGAATGGGCGCCGGCTGGAGAGTGCGTCGCCAGCAGCCTGTAACGGAGGGTGGTGCGCGAGTCAGGGACGAGTTGTAACGTTCGATCCAGCGGCTATACGGCAGGAGTGTGCCGCCGTCGGCGGCCACTCCACATTGAGTCGGATTTACGTCGAGGCAGACTCAGGTTGCCGGTCAATGCGCGATAGCAGCAATCGATCCAGCAACCAGACGACCACCAGCGAAGCCCCCACCAACGGGAACACCACCGCCAGCGCCAACATGATTACCACGCCGGTTTTCCATTTCGGCAAGTCATGACGCAGCGGCGGTACGCCGAATTTGCCCTGTGGCCTACGCTTCCACCAGATCACCACACCACTGACGGCACTGAGCAGAATCATCAGGCAGATCAGCAGCACGACGATCTGGTTGAAGGTGCCGAACATCTTGCCTTCGTGGAGCATCACGCCGATTTCCGTGGCCCGTGCCACAGTGCCGTAATGTTCGAAACGCACATCGGCGAGGACCTTGCCGGTGTACTGATCGACATGCAGGGTCGCATCGTTGCGCGGGTCATCGGCGAACACAGCGATGGTGAACACACCGGTGGCGGTGGTCGGCAGGGTGATGCTGTAGCCGGGCTCGACCTTGCGTTGGGTTGCAATGTTTTGCACGTCTTGCAGGCGGATGGCGGGTGCTGCGGGGCCGGCGTTGCTGGCGCCGTGGTTCATGTGTTCGGCGTGGTCGCCGGACATTGGCATCGGCGTGTTTTCCATCGCCCATGGCACAGTCTGGCGGGTGGCGGTGTTAAGGATTCGGGCCTCGATGTCGGAGGTCGGCACGTTGTCCCACATCGCCGCCGGGAACACGTTCCACACATGGGCGTATTGCTTGCCCCAGAAACCGGTCCAGGTCATGCCACTGAGCAACATCACCAGCAACAGTGTTGCACCCCAGAACCCGGTGACCGCGTGCAGATCACGCCACAATACTCGACCGCGACTGTTCAGCCGTGGCCACAAAATCCCCGCGGCCTGACCGCGTGGCCACCACAGAAAAAGTCCCGACACCACTAGCACCACGCCCCAGCCGGCGGCCATTTCGATGAGGCGGTCACCGACGGTGCCGATCATCAACTCACCGTGGATGGCGCGGGCGATGGCTTGCAGATTCTGCTTGGCATCCTGCTCGCCAAGGATGTCACCGTGGTATGGATCGACGAATACGTTGAGTTCGTGGCCGGCGTTCTTCACCACAAACTGTGCGCTGCGCTCGGCGTTGACCGGTGGCAGGTATTGGGTGACCTGGCCTTGTGGATAAGCGCTTTTCACCCGCTGCAGCAGGTCATCGGCCGGGACAGTGTGATGGCCGGCGGGGACATTGAGCAGGCTGCTGTACATCAACGAATCGAGCTGCGGTTTGAACAGATAAATGATGCCGGTCAGGGCCAGCATCACCATGAACGGGGCGACGAAGAGACCGGCGTAAAAATGCCAACGCCAGGCCAGGTTGTAGAAATTCGGTTTGGGCTGTTTCATCACGTGTGCTCCGCTTGGCTTGGATCTTCTAGTTGTCATTGGCGGTTGCTGCGCAACCGATCGCGAGCAGGCTCACTCCTACAGTGGGAGCCAGCCTGCTGGCGATGCTGTTAGAAACTCATGTCGACCTTGGTCCAGAGCGTGCGCCCCGGCTCATTGATCGCTTGCGGGTCATTGGCCGGGTAGCCGAATCCGGCGTTGCCCGCCAGGTTCAGGTGTTCGGCGTAAGCCTTGCCGAACAGGTTGTCGACGCCGCTGCTGACCTTCCAGTGCTTGTTGATCCGGTAGGCACCGTTGAGTGAGAACACGCCGAAGCCCGAACTCTTGTCGTAATCCTTGCCGACCACGTTGCCCTTGTTCTGATCGATACGATTTTGCGCGGCAACCACCCTCCACAGTGCACCGGCGCTCCAGTTGTCTTCGCTATAGGTCAGGCCGAAACGCGCATCCAGCGGCGGCATCTGCGGCAGTGCTTTGCCATCGCTGCTGTTCTTGCCCCAGGCGTAGGCCAGGGTCGCATCGGCTTTCCAGTGGTCGGTGAGTCTGTACGCGGCACCGAGTTCACCGCCCATGATTCGCGCGTCAATGTTCTCGGCGCGCGAGGTGCTCATGCCCATCATTCCCGGGGTGTAATCAAAGAGGATGTAATCGCGCACCACGCCGATATAACCCGAGGCCCAGGCTTCAAGTTCGGCGCTCTTGTAGTTCACGCCAAAGTCGAACTGAGTGGTCTTTTCCGGTTTGATCGAATCGAACGCGTTGACCGATCCTGCCGGGCCGGATTTGGGCGAAAACAGCTCCCAGTAATCCGGGAAGCGTTGCGCGTGACCGAGACCCGCATAGAGCGTGGTCGGACTGTCGGCGAGGTCATGCTCGTAGCGGATGAACCCGCTGGGCAGGGTGTCGGCGCGGGTATCGTCGGCGGTCGGGTTGGGGCGGGACATCATTCCCGAGCCGGTGGTTTGCCGGTAATCCTTGGCTGAAGCGCGGTCGACGCGGGCGCCGCTGATCAGCCGATCACGGTCGGCGGCGTACCAGGTCATTTCGCTGAACACGCCATAGTTATGGAAATCGGCGTCCTTGCTGTACGGCTGATCCTTGTAGGTATCGATGCCCATGCCGCTGCGCTGGCGGTGTTCGTTGGTCTGCGCGTCGAGGCCGGTGATCAGCTGAATATCAGCCCAGCGCCAGGTGGCTTTGATCCGCGCGCCGAGGGTGCGGCGGTCGACATTGGACGCCATTGGGCCCGCCATCATCCCGGTGCCGGACGGCGTGCGCAGGGTGTAGTTGTCCATCACGTGGTCGGCGTAGTTGTAGTAGACCTGCGCTTCGAGTTTCTCCAGCACGTCAGTGATGTTGGATTTTTCGAAACGCAGGCCGAGGCTTTCGCGTAGGAATTGCGAGCCGTCCATGCCGCGTCCGGCGTAGCGCGCTTCGCCATCGCCCTTGCCGGCGGTGAGTTCGATCAGGGTGTCGGCGTCCGGGGTCCAGCCCACTGCGATGTCGCCGTTCCACTTGTCGTAGCGTGAGGCGACGATGTCGTTGTTGCCATCGCGGTAATCGTCGGAATGCGCGGTGTTGCCGATCACGCGCACGTAGCCCAACGGCCCGCCGGCAGCGGCGTCGACAACCTTGTCAAAACGTCCGTGGGAGCCGGCCAGAATGCTTGCGTTCACGCGGGTGCCGAGTTCGCCGAAGCTCTCTGGCTCACGATCGAACAGCACCGTACCCGCCGACGCGCCGGGGCCGTAAAGCACCGTTTGCGGGCCTTTGATCACGGTGAGTTTGTCGTAGGTTTCCGGCGAGATATACGAAGTCGGCGCGTCCATTCGGCCGGGGCAGGCGCCGAGCATCATGCTGCCGTTGGTGAGGATGTTCAGGCGCGAACCGAACATGCCGCGCAGCACCGGATCGCCGTTGGTGCCGCCATTGCGCACCAGCGCAAAGCCCGGAATGGTCTTCAGATAATCGCCGCCATCACTGGCCGGCACCGGTTGGCGCGGGTCTTTGGGGTTGGTGACGATGGTCAGCGGTGAGCTCGGGGCGATCGCGGTAATCACCGTAGGGCTCAGTTCTTCCTGGTGGCCGGCGTGATCATCGGCCAGTACCAGCGGTGACAGCAGGACGCCGCAAAGGACGGCGGTAGCGTGCCTGAAACGAATCCGCGATTCGTTCAGAGCGAAGGACGCCGGGGCAACGCCCGAGCGTGGAACAACAGAAAACCTGGACATGACAATTTCCATCAAACAGTCGTAAACGACACGGCCGGCAGCCTGAAGCTGTCTTCTCAATCGTGTGCAATCAGAGGTGCGGTATTTACGCTGTGACGGGCGGGGCGCGGGTGCGGGCGCCGGGGAAGAAGGTCTGCCGGGCGTGGCCCAGGCGCGGGGAGGGCGGGGTGAAGGTGTTCAGCGGCGCGATGTTGAAGGCGACGAAATCACCGCCCCCAGTCAGTGCCGGGCAGTTGAACAGCAGGCTGCAATAGCCGCACTTTTCCCACAACACGTGGTGCGAGGATTGCGGCGGACAGTGTTCGGCGCTCGGTTTTGCATCATGGCCCGCGTGATCCATGCCCGGCATGTCCATGCTCATCGGCATCGATGTCGAGGCGTGCTGATCCATCGGCATCGACTGAGAAATCAGTGGGCCGATGAAGATCATCAACATGGCGAACAGGGCGATCCAGCTGCCGCGAGTCAGGTGTTGAGTCTGACGGCGTTGCCGGGAGGGCCTGGCGCTCAGCGGGCGCATGGGCGGAGTCTGCCGGAAGGCTTACTGGGCGTGCGCGTGGGCCTGCGTAGTTTCCGGCGGCTTCTTCTGCACCGAGACTTCGACGGTGACGTCACCGGCCTTGTCGAAATGCAGCGTCAGCGGGAAGCGCTTGCCGTCGCTGAGCAGGCTGCGGTCTTTCGGGTTGAGCAGCATCACGTGATAGGCCATTGGCGCAAACGTCACGTTGCCGCCGGCCGGAATGGCCACGCTCTTCACTTGCTGCATTTTCATCAGATCGCCCTGCATGACGTGTTCGTGCAGTTGCGCTTCCGGAGCGATGGGCGAATCGACGCTGAGCAAACGATCGTCAGTCTTGCCAGCGTTGTGAATGATGAAATAGGCGGCGACCGTCGGTGCATTCGGCGGCAGTTCCTGCGACCACGGGTGGGCGATCTCAAGTTCGCCCGCCTTGTATTCGTGGGCATGGGCAAAGCACGCCGGCAACAGCAGCGCAGCGACGACGATGAGTTTGTTCAACATGGCAGTTCTCCAGAACGATTTGAAACGCAGGTCAATTGCGCGAACAAATCAAACCAGAGGGGAAGCGCGGGGATTGAGACTCGGCCATTGCTGGCGCGGCGTGGGTGTTTGCAGCAAGGCGGGCGCCACACTGCGATTGCTTTCGTAGCGGGCGAAATACAGCTGCGGCGAATGCCCCGGCAACGCCACCAGTGGCGCCGAGCCTGAGCAACACCAGCAATGCTGCATGTTCGAATGATTGTCGTTGCTCGGGGCCTTTTGATCGGTGGTGCCGATGTTGATCGCCACCATCTTCGTCCCGCTGCCGGTGCAGAAACTGCTCCAGAGCAACTGTTCGGCCGGTGAATTGGCCGCCTGCGCCATCGCTCCCGTCATCGGCATGGCGAGCATGTTGAACAGCACTGCAAAGCAGGCGATCCAGGCAATTGCTAGCCGGTGTCGGTTCATGGGACAGATCCATTGGGTGGGCGATCAGGCGCGGCTATTTAGCCTGATCAGGGCCGATAAGTAAAAAAGCGTCGTGCGGTTTGGTGTCGCAGCGCCTTCACAGTGTTACGGCATGCAATCGCAAACCCAGAGCCTTCATGACTTTCATGATAGTTGCGAATTCGGGATTGCCAGTGCTACTGAGCGCTTTATAAAGACTTTCGCGGCCCAAACCTGCATCCCGCGCCACTTGTGTCATGCCTTGAGCTCGGGCGATGTCATTGAGTGCTGCACGAATCAGAACGCCATCGCCTTCATCGTCGTCAAAACAGGCATCCAGATATGCCGCCATATCCTCGGGAGTCTTGAGGTACTCGACGGCGTCAAAACGGGCGAATTCTTCTGACATTGGATGTGTGCGCCCTTGGAGTCAAAGACGTTGAGCGTAGAGGTGGACGCTGACTGCCGATAGTCAGTGATTCGTTAAGTTGTTGTGGGCAGTGTCCGTTGCGTTTGTAGGATTCAGGTCAGATATCCGGCCGAGCCCGTGACATTGTGGGAGCGAGCCTGCTCGCGAAAGCGGTGGGTCAGGCAATGATG